>CAZXRD010000089.1:0-6200 GCA_964642465.1 uncultured Oscillospiraceae bacterium
TTTTTGCATAAACCTTCCGAATCCTGGCAAGAATAGGAGCAAGACATCCAAACAGGGATTCAGGAGGGATTCAAATTGGACAAGAAAGAGCCATTGGGCAAACGGATCTCCAATTTTATGGCGGGGAAGGGCTTTTACATAGTCCTGTTCCTATGTATAGCCGTTATTGGAGTCACAAGTTGGTTTTTGCTGTATGCATCTAAGGAGCCAGAGACGGATCTGGACTTAAACGACCTAGTAAATGATCCTACAGACAACAGCGTAGATGTGGATCTGCCGTCCACAGACGACGAGCCGGATCTGCCGGTGATTGCAGAGCCGGAGGAACCGGAGGCCAGCCCATCGCCGGAAGCGCCGGCGGTATCGGAGGACCCTGCGGTGTCCCCCAGTCCGGTAGAAGAGGCGCCGGAGGATGACGCCCTGTCCGAGATTATCAGCTCCACCTTTGTGTGGCCGGTGACGGGCACCATTGAGTTGCCCTATGCCATGGAGACCTTGGTCTATGATCGGACCATGGCCGACTGGCGCACCCACAATGGGATTGACATTGGGGCAAGCCTTGGTACAGAGGTGAAAGCCGTATCCGCCGGCACGGTGGAGCGGGTGTATGAGGATCCCCTGTACGGCACGACGGTGGTCATCAGCCACAGCGGCGGGCTGCAGAGCGTCTATGCAAACTTAGCGGCCTTGCCCACCGTGGCGGAGGGAGACAGCGTGACGCCGGGACAGGTGATCGGCAGCATTGGCAGCACCGCCATTGCCGAGTCCGGGGACAGCGCCCACCTGCACTTTTCCATGACCTTAGATGGGGCCAGCGTGGATCCAACAGAATATTTGCCTTAAAATGAAAGGAAGGCGCCTGTTCTTACAAAGGACAGGCGCCTTCCTTTGTGCAAAGCCCACGAGGGGAGGCGAAAAAATGTTTTTGTTTTCGTATTGCCGTTTTGGTTTGCGGATAGTATAATAAACCTGTATGACAATGGCGGAATTTACACAGGCTCTATTTAATTTTTACCCGATTATTGTTAAAAGAGAGGGAGAACTATATGATTTCACACGGCAAGGAAATCAAGATATTCACCGGAAATGCAAATCGAGACCTGGCATATGGCATCTGCCGCAGCATAGGGATTGGCTTGGGACTGGCTGAGGTCTGCAGCTTTGCAGATGGGGAGATCTCCGTCTCCATCCATGAGACCGTCCGGGGTGCGGACGTATTCGTGGTGCAGCCCACCTGTGGACCCGTCAACAACAACCTGATGGAAATGCTTATTATGATAGACGCCTTCAAACGGGCCTCTGCCGGGCGGATCACCGCCGTGATCCCCTATTTCGGCTATGCACGCCAGGACCGGAAGGCAAAGTCCCGGGACCCCATTTCCGCCAAGCTGGTGGCGAATCTGATCACCTCCGCCGGGGCGGACCGGGTGCTGACGATGGACCTGCACGCCTCCCAGATCCAGGGCTTTTTTGATATCCCTGTGGACAACCTGGTGGGGGCGCCCTTGTTTGCAGACTATTATTTGAAGAAATTTGGGAACAACAACGGGGACAGCATCATTGCTGTGAGCCCGGATGTGGGCTCGGTAGCCCGGACCCGGAGCTTTGCCCACCGGTTGGGGCTGAACCTGGCCATTGTGGACAAGCGCCGGCAGCGGGCCAACTCCTCGGAAGTGATGAACATCATCGGCGATGTAAAAGACAAGACCGTCATCCTGTTTGACGATATGGTGGATACCGCCGGCAGCCTGGTGGGGGCGGCAAAGGCCCTGGTGGAAATCGGCGGCGCCAAAGAGATTTACGCCTGCGCCTCCCATGGGGTGCTCTCCGGCCCGGCCACCGACCGGATCAACGAGAGCTACATAAAAGAAGTGGTGTTTTTGGACACCATCCCCTTCCCCCAGGGGCAGTCCAGCGACAAGATCAAATACCTGTCTGTGGCCCCCATGTTTGCAGAGGCCATTGAACGGGTGTATGAGGAAGTCTCCATTTCCACCATGTTCAAATAAGAGGCGGCCTATGTTTTTTCGCAGCAAAAGCGGCCCCCCCAGCTGGCTTGTGGCCTTTTTGGGGAACCCGGGGCAGAAGTATGCCCAGACCCGGCACAACGCCGGCTTTATGGCGGCGGCGGCCCTGGAGGAAAAAGAGGGGCTGAAAATCAACCGCATCAAATTTAAGGCCCTCACCTGCCTGGGACAGGTGGCGGGGGAGCCGGCCTTTTTGATGATGCCCCAGACCTATATGAACCTGTCGGGGGAGGCCGTTGCCCCAGCGGCGGCCTTTTACAAGATCCCGCCGGAGCGTGTTCTGGTGGTGGTAGACGATATTGCCCTGCCCGCCGGGAAACTGCGCATTCGCCGGTCCGGCTCCGCCGGGGGACACAACGGCCTAAAAAGCATCATCCAGGAGCTGGGCACAGACGCCTTTCCCCGGATCAAGATCGGGGTGGGCCAACCGCCCCACCCGGACTATGACATCATCGACTGGGTTATCGGCAGGCTCTCCGGCAAGGAGCTGGAAGCGGTGCAGGCGGCGGCCCGCCGGGCGGCGGAGGCCGTGGGCACCGTGCTCACAGACGGGGTGGAGCAGGCCATGAATCGGTATAACGGAAACTGACCACAGGTGTTTCGGACGAGCTCTTGTCCGAAACACGCTGTTTTCATAGAAATCATAGGAGGTACAGTTGGATGGTAACAGTAAAAAACAGCGGGGTGTATCTCATTGGGGGACGGCCTGTGGATGCTGCCCAGGCCACCGGGGTGCTGCCCCCGGACCAGGCCCGGGAAAAGACCATGGCCTATTCCATTTTGCGGGCCCATGACGTATCCAAGGACCCAAAGAAGATGCGCATCAAGTTCGATGCGCTGATCTCCCATGACATCACCTATGTGGGCATTATCCAGACGGCCCGGGCATCCGGGATGCAGGAATTCCCCATCCCCTATGCCCTGACCAACTGCCACAACAGCCTGTGCGCCGTAGGCGGTACCATCAATGAGGATGACCACGCCTTTGGCCTCAGCGCAGCCATCAAGTACGGCGGCATCTATGTGCCGGCCAACCTGGCCGTGATCCACCAGTATGCCCGGGAGTGCCTGTCCGCCTGCGGCAGCATGATCCTGGGGTCTGACTCCCACACCCGCTACGGCTGCTACGGTACCCTGGGCGTGGGCGAAGGCGGCGGCGAACTGGCCAAGCAGCTTTTGAAGAACACCTATGACGTGGCGGCGCCGGAAGTGGTGCTGGTCTGGGTGGAGGGCCAGGTGCCCCATGGCATCGGGCCCCACGACGTGGCCATTGCCCTGGTGGGGGCCACCTTCCCCAAGGGGGACGTGAAGAACAAGGTCCTGGAGTTCGTGGGCCCCGGTATTGGCCGGCTGACCATGGACTTCCGCATCGGCGTGGACGTAATGACCACGGAGACCAGCTGCCTCACCTCCATTTGGGAGACGGACGGCGTGGTACAGGACTTCTTTAAAAACGTGGGCCGGCCGGAGGCATATAAGGAGCTGCACCCGGCGGAGGGGGCCTATTACGACAGCATGGTGACCATTGACCTCAGCAAGATGGAGGCCATGATCGCCCTGCCCTTCCACCCCTCCAAGGCCTATACCATCCACCAGCTCCAAGAGAATCCGGAGGACATCCTGGCCCAAGTGGAAAAAGAGTGCCAGGAGAGCCTGGGGGACCAGGTCCAGATGAACCTGCGCCGCTGCATCCAGAACGGAAAAGTGGTGGCGGACCAGGGGGTCATCGTGGGGTGTGCCGGCGGCATGTACGAAAACCTGGTAGAGGCGGCGGCCATTTTGGACGGCAAGTCCACCGGCTGCGGGTATTTTAACCTGTCTGTCTATCCCTCCTCTGCGCCGATCAGCCTGGCTGTGACTCGGGACGGTACGGCGGAGACCTTTATGCGTGCCGGCGCCGTAATGAAGCCGGCCTTCTGCGGGCCCTGCTTCGGCGCTGGGGACACCCCGGTGCACAATGGGCTCTCTATCCGCCACGCCACTCGGAACTTTGCCAACCGGGAGGGGTCCAAGCCCGGCCAGGGGCAGATCTCGGCCGTGGCCCTGATGGACGCCCGGAGCATTGCCGCCACGGCGGCCAACGGCGGCGTACTCACCGCCGCTACGGATATCGAATACACGGTGCCCGCCCACCAGTATGTTTATGACGGGTCCATCTATGAAAAGCGCTGCTACAACGGCTTTGGCCATCCCCAGAAGGACGCAGAGCTGCGCCTGGGTCCCAACATTGCCGACTGGCCCCATATGCCCAAGCTGGAGGAGGACCTGCTGGTCCGCCTGGCGGCGGTGATCCAGGACGAGGTCACCACCACCGACGAGCTGATCCCCTCTGGGGAGACCTCCTCTTACCGGTCCAACCCCATCAAGCTCTCGGAGTTTGCTCTGTCCCGCCGGGTGCCGGAGTACACCGGCCGGTCCAAGGCCGTGCGGGAGATGGAGACCGCCCGGGAGGCGGGAGAGACCCCGGCGGAGGCGGCAGCCGTTTTGGCCCAAGTGGGGGGCGACCTGGGCCGCACCACCATCGGCTCCTGCATTTTTGCCAGAAAGCCGGGGGATGGCTCCGCCCGGGAGCAGGCGGCCTCCTGTCAGAAGGTGCTGGGCGGCTTTGCCAACATCTGCTATGAATATGCCACCAAGCGGTACCGTTCCAACTGCATCAACTGGGGCATCGTGCCCTTTACCATAGACAAAGATACGCCCTTTGCCTATACACCTGGGGATTGGATCTACATACCCGGCCTGCGCCAGGCGATTTTAAATGGCCAGGAGGAGATTGCCGCCACCGTAATCCAAGGCGACGGGACGCAAACCCTCATTACCCTCCGCTGCAGCGGCCTGACGGAAGAGGAACGGCTGATTGTGACAGAGGGCTGTCTCATCAACTACTATGCGGCGGGCTACGGCGCCGAATGAGAAAGGATAGGAACATTGGATAAGATCAAAATGACGACCCCGCTGGTGGAGATGGACGGGGACGAGATGACCCGCATCCTCTGGCAGATGATCAAAGACAAGCTGATTTTGCCCTTTGTGGAACTGAAAACGGAGTATTACGACCTGAGCCTGCTCCACCGGAACGAGACGGAGGACCAGGTGACGGTAGACGCAGCCATGGCCACCAAGCGCTATGGCGTAGCGGTGAAGTGCGCCACCATCACCCCCAATGCCCAGCGGATGCAGGAGTATCCGGAGCTGACCCAGATGTGGAAGAGCCCCAACGCCACCATCCGTTCCATCCTGGACGGCACGGTGTTCCGGGCACCCATCATCATCGACAGCATTAAGCCTGTGGTGCGCACCTGGAAAAAGCCCATCACCATCGCCCGGCATGCCTATGGGGATGTGTACAAGGCGGTGGAGCTGCGTACCAAAGAGCCGGGGACGGCCAAGCTCAGCTTTGTGGGCGCCAGCGGCAAGACCCAGGAGATCGTTGTGCAGAAGCTGGACGGGCCGGGTGTGCTCCAGGCCCAGCACAACCGGGAGAGCTCCATCCGCAGCTTTGCCCAGTCCTGTTTCCAATATGCGGTAGACACCAAGCAGGACCTGTGGTTTTCAACCAAGGACACCATCTCCAAGGTCTACGACGGGGCCTTTAAAGAGATTTTTGAGCAGGAGTTTGAGGCCTATCGGGCCAAGTTCGAGGAGCTGGGGATCACCTATTTCTACACCCTTATTGACGACGCCGTGGCTCGGGTCATCCGCTCCGAGGGCGGGTACATCTGGGCCTGTAAAAATTACGATGGGGACGTGATGAGCGACATGGTCTCCACCGCTTTTGGCTCTCTGGCCATGATGACCTCCGTGCTGGTGGCGCCGGACGGCACCACCGAGTACGAGGCGGCCCACGGCACCGTGACCCAGCATTACTACCGATATTTAAACGGGGAAAAGCCCTCTACCAACCCTATGGCCACCCTGTTTGCCTGGACTGGCGCTTTGAAAAAGCGGGGTGAGCTGGACAAGATTCCGGCACTCACCCAGTTTGGCCAGCTGTTGGAGGACTGCGCCATGGAGACCTTGAACGCCGGGATTATGACCAAGGATCTGGCGGGCATGGCAGAAGGCATCACGCCTCAGGTGGTAAACACAGAGGAGTTTTTGGACGCCATTTCCATGCGGCTCACCAAAAAGCTGCTGCCGTAACAAAAAAGAAAAAGGCCCTGGATGCTTTTG
>CAZXRD010000090.1:0-6122 GCA_964642465.1 uncultured Oscillospiraceae bacterium
TTCTATTGCATCATTGAACAGTGGTTATATCGCAGTTCTGGAAGGCCTTTTCCGAGAGTTCCTGTCCAATACCGGGCAGCTCTGGCACGGCGAACTTGCCGTTGACAGGCTGGTAATCATGGACGCATAACTCTCGGTTATAGGGGCTCAATGCGTACGTATGGTGTTCATGAATGACAAAATTAGGGATAACAGCTTCTATTTGAAGTGCTGCCGCCGTGGAAATGGGACTGCCGCAAGCATGAACTTGAACCCCCACATCAAAAGTATAGCCCATATCGCACACCTTTTTGACTTCAGTAATACCACCGCAAGTTCCAATATCCGGTTGCATCACTTGAATGGCGTCCAAAGCAAAATAGTCGGCATACTGCCAACGAGTAAAAATTCGTTCTCCCGTAGCTATGGGCAGCCCCGTCATTTTATGGACGTAATTCGTTAGCTTAGGAGTAGGTGTAGTGGGTTCTTCAAAGTAGAAAATATTGTACTTTTTAACGGCGTTTCCTATCTGACACGCCACCTGCGCATCGGTAAAGGAATGATTTTCGACGATGATATCAACCTCAGGTCCGACTGCTTCACGGACAGCAGCGCATCTGGCTTCGATAAGATTGATGGATTTGGGACTTTTAAGTCCGATGCGGTCCTCATCGCCAAATTTTGAGCCATCAGGAGCGAAGGTAAAGAAATCATATTTGACGCAATCGTACCCCTCATCAACAGCTCTCCGGCCTTCACGAGCATAATCCTCCAGAGATGTTTGAGGAACGATATCGGGCCCCCAACCAAATTGCAGCTGCGAAGCATAGGCCCTTAATTGATCCCGCTTTTTCCCTCCTAAAAGCTGATAGACTGGCGCATTGTAGTACTTCCCACGAATATCCCACAAGGCGATATCTATGGCGCTGATACCCGCAAAGACAACGGGACCACCGTTCTGCCCCCAAAAAGAGCTACGATACAGCTTATCCCATATGACCTCGTTATCTAGAGGGTTCATTCCAATAACAAGTCTGGCGAGATTTTGGACCATCCCGTAGGCGGCAATCTGAGCCTCGCCATAGGCTAAGGCTGCCTCCCCATCGCCGTAAATCCCCTCATCAGTATAGATTCTGCACACTACGGGTCTCCAGTGACCGCCTTTAAGTTGGGTTTTGAGATGCAGCACATCAATTTTGGTAATTTTCATATTGTTGCCTCCTAGAATGTCAGGTAGTACAAACAAGCAATTACCATATAACTTCCGACGGGAATCAGTGTTTTTCGAATTATGCTCCCGAAGTTTGACTTGAAATACTCAAGAGCCACAAAAATACAATAATGAGTTGGCGAAAACTGCATCGCTGCATAGGTAAAAGCTATCAAGAAAACCCCGAAGGCCGTCGAATGATCGGCAACGGCGCCAAGTGCCAACGTAGTCATCATCGCCACAGTGGCGTTATTGCCTATCATCAGCGTGCTGATGAAAAACACCAACGCAAAAGTCACCGAGAGAGGAATAGGTAGGGCAGAAAACACTTCCGGCAAGACCGCTATTGCACCGGCTTCTTGAATAAATTCCCGGAAAACCATAACCATAGCGGAGTTTACAAGCATATTACCCTCAAAAGCGGAAAAAACATTGCGCCTAATTTCTTTGAACGAGCACCTGTAAACGAACAGGGCCACAAGGATAACTCCACCAACCGCCAAATAAATCGGAACACCAAAGCATATTATTAACAAAACAATGCTGCATAACGTCCACAAATGACCCAAAAGTTTTGCTAATGCTCGGATCTTGTTTTGAGAAGAGGTCTGCCCGGTCTCTTTAGGTATTTTTCGTATGTAACATACGTAGCCCAAGGCATACAAAGCTACCACTAAAGGGATCATCCTCAAAACAAAGGACGCCATAGAAATACGAGCCAACTGGCCAAGAAGCAAAATCGACGGGTAAGTTGGCAGAAAAGATTCTGGAATATGCCTAAAGTAACTGGTTACAAAAGCTTTTTCATCGGCAGTAAGATACGATCCGCAAGAATTATCCACAATCTCTGCACAAATATTGACAGCAGCCGCCGAGGGCAGCAATCCAATAAAAATAGGCGCCAAGGTCGCATTAATACGGCGGTTGTTAAAAAGATCGTTGAGATCCTGCTGGGCCAATCTTAACTGAGACCGATCCTCCAGAATCCTCTGCAAAAAAGTGATCAGATATAGCGCTGCCAGGACAGTCAAGGTATCGACGTTTGAAACTCCTTGCCAGCACAATCTCAAGGAGGTTGAAATCCCTATACCGAAGAGAGCGATCACTGCCAGAATTCCGGCAGTGATCGCAACATAGAGCGGCCTATTGAAGTAAAGAACGACGAGAATGGCCGCAAGAACTAGTATCAGTTTAAACAGGACCATAGACTTATTCGATGGTAGCTTTCCTCAAAGCGGTCTGGATAGCGAAATCCGACAACTCCTGTCCAAGCCCCGGCAATTCTGGGCACTTGTATTTGCCGTTAATAGGCTGGTAGTCATATTTACCCAGCTTCACAATAGCGGGTTGCGTGCTGCGGAAATGGTGCTCATGAATGGAGAAGTTCGGAATAGCCGCCTCGACATGCAGAGACGCAGCAGTGGAAAGAGGCCCGCCGGCGACATGAATCTGAACACCGCAGTCATAAACGTGGGCCATATCGCAGACCTTCTTCGTCTCCGTTATACCACCGCAGTTACAGGCATCGGCCTGGATCAACTGTACTGAATGTTCCTCAAAGAAGGGCACATAGCCCCATCTGGTAAACACGCGTTCGCCTTCCGCCTTGGGCGTCCGCACTTTTTCGGAAATAGTTTTGTGCAGCCTGTGATTCAGAGGACCGGTAACCTCTTCGTAAGCGTAGCAACGGTACTTGTCGCAAAGCTCGCCAAGACGGATAGCCGAGATCGTACTAGTCCTGTCGTGGTTCTCTACGATAATGTCCACATTCCCACACTCGCTGCGAATCGCAGCCAACCGCTCCTCAACCATCTCGTACAGCCCCGGCGCGAGGAAACGCTCAGTCTGCTTCAACGAGGTCGGCTTGGCGTCTCTGTCGAAGGTCACAAAGTCAATCTTTACAGCATCGTAACCTTCGCTCATAGCGTGCTTAACGATCTTAACGTAGTCTTCAGTCTTCCCGTAAGGGCCGATTTCAGTGGTCCAACCAAACTGAAGCTGGGAAGCATAGCAACGCAGCTCATCGTTCTGCTTGCCGCCGATAAGCTCGTAGATCGGGACATTGAGCGCTTTGCCCTTAATATCCATCAGTGCAATATCAATAGCGCTCATAGCAGCATAGAAGAGAGCTCCACCATTCAGGCCCCAGAAAGTGTCGCGGAACATGCTTTCCCAAATCTTTTCCACCTGGAAAGGATTTTTTCCGATGACCATGTGGGCCAAATCCTCAAGGCATCCATAAGCTCCTGTAGAGCCGACACCGTAAGCGATGCCAGCCTCGCCATCGCCATAAATCCCTTCGTCAGTGTAAATGCGGCAACAAACAGGTTTTCTATTAGCTCTCTGCTCCCCGGCATCCAAGATAAAAATGTCCACCTTTGTTACTTTCATCGTCAAAACTCCCCTTTCTCAAGCTAGATTAGTCCTCGATCCGAACGATCTTTCCGGAATGTACCCTATAGATTCCGTACGAGACCGCGATGAGCAACGTGGTAATATTGATAACAATCAAAATAGGAGTGAGATTCTTCAATGAATTATAGACAACATAACACTCTACCAGGGCGGACAACGTCATCAATCCGTAAAAGACGAAGTTAGGAACGTGAAGCCACGATGCCTGCCACTCGTCTTTAAACTTAGTAGGCAACACGAATGCTGCTAGGATAATAAGAATGTTCTGGACACACTGGATAACTAGCGTAAAATTTGTGATTTGTGCAATAGACATATTCATGACAAGGGGGAACATAGCAATTAGCCATATGCACACGTAGTTAAACCACGCCACGCCGTACCTATTCTTAGCGCAGAAAATTTCCGGCAACCAGCCTTCGCGAGCAGCGATGTCCACTGGCTTTGAGTTAGCGCTGATACCCGAGTTGCAGGTTGTCAACAGCGCCATGATAGGACCACCGATAATGAAAAACACAAACAACGCCTGAGGGAAGATCGCTCTAGCGGTACCCGTTAGGGGCTGGCCTACAATATCCTTCAGAGGCAAGACGTAAGAAGCACTAAACCCAACTGCAGTATACACAATAAAGATGATCCCCGTAGCAATTAACATAGCCTTAGGAATATCCCGCGTAGGATTTCGGGCTTCTTCGGAATAGTTGACAATCATACTGTGCCCCGTGCAGGAATAAAAGAAGAGAACGACAGCTGTTGCGAATCCTTCCCAGCCATTCGTAAAGAAATCAGGACTGTGCCAATCGAAATGTTCAGCAGGAATTTTGAAAATGCCAGCGCCAAAGAAAAGCATGAGCGCAAATAACAGAAGGGGGGTCGCTAGACTTTGAACAAAAGCCATAGCATTAACGCCAAAGAGGTTAACTGCAACAAGAAAAGTCCAGATGAGAGCGGATGCAACATGCGCATTGATCTCTGGGAAGATGGAGTGCACATAGATGCCCAACGCCAAAACAGCCGTACCGCGGACGGTCCATTGAACCAAAGACGCTACCGTCAACAGTCCGCCCGTACGATCACCTAAAGCCCGAGTAACAATGCCGTAGTTGCCTCCGCGAATTTTCATGATACTACTGTAAAACATGATCGGAGCAACTTTGGTAATTCCTACTATAACAGCCAAGGCATAAGCAATCCACGCCGAACGCCCAGTAGCTGCCAGGGACGAACCGATAATTGTCACTACACCAGCACCAATAACCTGCCCTACGGCAATCCACACTAACTGAATCAACGACAAACCCTGGACAGAACTCTCTGCGCTATTTCGCTCCATACGCACACACCACCTTCACTTATATTGTGATACAGCACCTTAAACAATCTCTTTACGAGAGATCATTTAGACACATTCCATGGCGGATTGTACAGACTCACATCATCAATTTCTTTTAGACTACAACAAAAAAAAAAACACAATGTGATACATGCCCCTAAACCGATAAATATTCATCAAATTTTATCTATCATTGACTTAATTTGTCTGGTTATGACGATATTCAACTAAAGTTGGCTTAGGAATGTTTCCCCTAACCACGCTCTCAGAGTTCTCCTGTATTCCGCTCATGCCGCCTAAGTACAAAAGGGGGATTTTAGCTTTTCTTACATGGCCCAAAGGCCCGTGATGGAACAGATGGTCAAGGCCTTTCCCGCCACCGTCGCCTTGGCCCTGTCGCCGACGCTGATGATGCTGGTGGTGTCGCTGCCTCTGGGCATCTACTGTACCGAGCGGCGGGGCGGCATGGTGGACTACCTGATACGGGGGTCTACCTTTGCGGGCATCGCCATTCCGAATTTCTGGATGGGCCTGATGGTGCTCTGACTCTTCGGCCTGAAACTCCGCTGATTCTCCATAGTAGGAGGCACGGTGACTCTGAAAAACCTGGTGCTGCCGTCGCTGACCCTGGCGGTGGTCATGGTGCCCCATAATCTGGCCGTGGCATCCTACATGTCCGATCAGATCATGGTGATGTGCCAAGGCCAAATGGTGAAGCGAGGCGCCAGGGACCAGATCATCGAGACTCCCAGCCATGAGTACACTCGAGAGCTCTTCCAGGCGGTGCCCCAGTATTTTCGCTTGATCTCCAATTGCCCAATGGGATCAGCGGGCCGCCGAGCTGTTAGCCATGGTGGAGCTGCCGCCAGACATGGCGTCGCGGTACCCTCACAGCATGAGCGGCGGACAGCGCCAGCGCTTGGCCATCGCCAGGCCCCTGGCCTTGGAGCCCCCAGCGGAGCTGTGCTGCTGGCCTTTGGAGTTTCGGGGATCGCCCTGCGCATCAAAAAACGGAGACAACAAGGGTATTAGTGTCCGAGCCCCTTTTTGCCCCCGTAGGGAGCATCGAGAAAAGCGGACCCCACCAAAGGAGTCCGCTTTTAGTGTAGCCTTAAAAGGCTGTTTGAAATAAAAGAACCAGAGAAGCGGGCAGCGATCTACTCTCCCACGGGAAGTTCCGCAGTA
>CAZXRD010000091.1:0-6119 GCA_964642465.1 uncultured Oscillospiraceae bacterium
TGGGGCTTTATCCTCCCCACCACGATGATGCCGTCGGCCTCTGCGGCGTACTTATCAATAAAAACCGTGTGACCCTCTTCCGTCTTGCCGATTGGAACAACCTCCATGGAAGACTTGATTGGACATCCGATGCTCTCTTCCGTAATGCCAAAGCCTTTAACCAATTCCAGCTGCCCTTCTGCCGTCGACCCACCATGACTTCCCATGGCCGGAAAAATGAAAGGTTTTGCTCCCTTTTCCTTGCAGTAGTCCACTAGGGTCTTTAATATCGTGAAAATATTATGGATACCTCGGCTACCACAAGGTATCGCCAACGACATTCCGGGCTGAACCAGCCTGTCAAAATCCGCCTGTTGGATCTGCTCCAAAATCACACGCGGAATATCCTTCTGCTCAATATTGGGGTTCTCGAAGCTCTGTTGACACCGCACCATGCGGGGTATATTGACATCCTGAACCAGTTGCGTATAAACATCCATAACGATCGTCCTCCGGTTTATATAAAATGACGTTGATCAAACTTCGCACCAATCAGGCCATTAGCCGCCTAGATAAGCCTTCTTAATCTGCGGATCGCTCTCTAAATTCGAGCTAGAGTCATGGACGATGATCTCGCCATTTTGAAATACATAACCACGACTAGCCGTTTTCAACGCAATACGCGCGTTCTGTTCCACGAAAAGGATGGTCTTGCCCTCTCGAGCATTGATTTCCCTGATCGCGTCGAAGATCTCGTGAATAATGATCGGAGCCAATCCCAAAGATGGCTCGTCCAACAAAATCATCCGTGGATCGCTGATGAGAGAACGCGCAATAGCCAACATCTGCTGCTCACCGCCGCTGAGAGTGCCGCCAAGCTGATTCTTCCTCTCCTCTAGGCGAGGAAATAGTTTATAGATACGCTTGAACTCATCCTCAAGGCCTGTCCGCTTCTTCCGGCAGTATGCACCCATCATCAGATTTTCCCTAACGGTCAACTTCGAAAATATGCGGCGACCCTCTATAACTTGAGACAGTCCCATGGAAGCGATCTTATCGCCGCCCATCCTAGAAATATCCTTCCCGTCAAAATAAATATTACCCCGGACGCCGGACGCCGGCGTCAAGCCGGATATCGTCTGCAAAGTAGTGGTCTTGCCTGCCCCATTGGCACCAATCATGGTGACCATCTCTCCTTCTTCAACGGTCATATCAATACCCTTGACCACATGGATATTGCCGTAATAATAATGGAGAGCTTTTACTTCTAATAAAGCCGCCACTTACTCACCTCCCAAATATGCAGCGATTACGTCAGGGTTACTCTGAATTTCGTCTGGAGTTCCCTCTGCCAATTTGCTCCCGTAGTTCAGGACAAAGATGAAATCAGCGACGCCCATCACTAGCTTCATGTCATGCTCAATCATAAGAACAGTGGTACCTCTATCAATGCACTTCCGCAGCAGAACGTCCAGCTCATCCTTTTCCGTAGGGTTCATTCCGGCAGCAGGCTCATCCAACAGGATCAGCTTCGGATTACTAGCCAGTCCCCTAACGATCTCCAGTCTGCGCTGGTCGCCGTAAGACAAAGAACCTGCAGTATCATTATAGCGCGATCTCAGATTTACAAAATCCAATAGGCTCATCGCGCGTTCCACTGCTTCCTTCTCCTCCTTGCGCTCGGACGAGGTCTTAAAAATACTCTCGAACAGATTGCTGGATAGGCGGGTATGCATACCGACCAAAACATTTTCCAGAACGGTCATATTGCGAAACAGGTTTATGACCTGATATGTCCGGGCAATACCGGCCTCATTGATCTGATATCCCTTCTTGCCGGTGATGTCCTGACCGTCAAACACAACCTTCCCGGCATTCGGTACATAGACCCCGCTAATAGCGTTAATTAAGGTAGTCTTTCCGGCACCGTTGGGGCCGATAAGGCTGACAATCTTTCCCTCAGGAACCATAACCGATACGTCGTTCACTGCAACTAGGCTGCCAAATTTTACCGTCAAATGTTCAATCGCCATTAGCATTTTTTTCAGCCCTCCTTGATTTCATGTTGTCAACAAGTTGCTTGGCCTTACCGAAAATTCCGCCTGGCAGGGCGATAATAACTAACAACATCAGAGCACCATAGATGAACATCTGATACTCCTCTGCGGATCTCAGCCCCTCGTTGAGCAATGTCACAGCAGACACACCGATAATAGGTCCCCACAAACTCCCCATGCCGCCAAAAAGCAACATAGTCATAAACATGACTGACTGACGAAATACAAACGTCTCTGGGCTAATAAATTCCACGAGGTGTGTATACATGCCTCCGGCAAATGCGCAGTACAGCGCACTGAAAGCGAAGCCGGTGACCTTATAGCGCGTCACGTTGATGCCCATACCGTCTGCCGCAGCGGCGTTTTCTCGAATGGCAATCAGAGCGCGTCCTGTCCGTGATTCTACCAAATTGGTCTTGAGTAACAGGAATATGACAAGCACCACTAATCCAAAGTAATAAAATCTCATATTGGTGTCAAGTTCAAAACCGAAGAGGTTAACCGGATCAGTGAATAGACCCAAGAAGTTTCCTGTGATCTGCCCTGGCGACTGCGCCACCAACTGATAGACAATCTCTCCGAAGGCGATCGTTGCCAGCGCCAAGAAATGATTACGCAGACGTGAGGCAGGGTACGCGATCACAATACCGATAAGGGCGGCAAGCACCGCACTAATAATCATTGAGAAGATGACGGGAATCCCGGCATACTCATGGAGTAAGGCCGAACCGTAGGCACCTATGGCAAAATATGCAGCATGACCTAGCGAAATCTGCCCGGAATACCCAAAGACTATGTCAAGTCCGGACACAGCTACCGCGTATATCAAAATGAAGTCTAATATTAAGATGCCATAGTTGAAGTCAACTCCGAGTAGAATCAGAGGCGCAACAATTGCACCCAAAAGAACCACAATTTTCGAAACACTAATTCTTTGAATAAAATTCTGTCGCATATCTTCCCCCCTTATCCTGTCAGCGACTCTTCGTTGAAGATACCCGTTGGCTTTATGTAAAGGAAGAGCAACAACAGACCATATGCAACCAGATCCTTATAGGTGGAGGAGACATAGGAAGAAACCATTGTTTCAATAACTCCCAGCAATATACCCCCCAATAGCGCACCGTACATGTTGCCAAAACCGCCCATCACCGCGCCGGCGAAACCCTTACGGCCAGTGGTTGAACCCAATGTGGTATACACGCCATAGACCGGACCAATCAGCATTCCTCCGAATCCGGCGACCGCAGCAGAAATCCCCCAAGTCAAGGCTGTTGTCATGGAGGGATTTACCCCGCACGCCTTTGCCGCCAAGGGATCCATTGCAGCGGCCCGCATGGCAGTGCCGTACTTAGTGTATTTTGTGAACAGATGCAACGCGGCCATTACAACAAAAGAGACTACGATACAGAATGCAGCCTCTGACTGGATATTTACGCCAAAGACACTGATGCTGGCGACACTAAAGATGGAGGGGAAATACAGTACCCTGGTGCCCCAACCTATCATGGCACCGTTTTGCAGGACATACGAAACAGCGATAGTGGCTAACACAATATAAATCGCGTTGCCACTGCCTCCTAATAGGCGGCGGATAATGCCACGCTCAATCAGCATTCCCAGCAACACTTCGATGGCAATCACCAAAACAAATGATACCAAAAATGGCATCCCCATGACTCCGTAGAAGGTGTAGCCCAAGAATGCGCCGATAGTCAAAATATCGCCTTGACTGAAGTTCATCAGGCCTGATGTGCGATAAATCAAGCTATAACCCAATGCAATCAGGCCATAGATGCATCCAAGAACCAGCCCTAAAAGCAAAACTTGAATTAACACAATAAACTTTCTCCTTAAAAATTCATTTCAACTGAGTAAGTGGGGAAATCGGTCCAAAGTGAATAGTAGCAATACCAATAACTTCTCAGGTGGTTTAACTAAAATAGCCCAGCTAAACCACCTGAACATAATTCAGAATTCAGAATTTAGAGCTCCAAAACCTCATCCGCTAATGGCATCATAACCGCCGTCGGCGATCCAGGTGTCAATGTCAACATACGCACCGTCCAATACTACGAAGCCGGCAGTAGCATCGCGAACGCCCTCTCGATCGCCTTGGGTGAAGTCTAATGTTCCAACCAAAGCTTCAAAACCGCTGATGGTGCCTAGTGCTTCCATAACAGCTTCTGTTTCGTTGGTTCCGGCGATAGTGCAAGCCTCAGCAAGAACCATCATGGCATCATAGCCGCGATAAGCACAGTCGTGAGTGGGCATCTCGCCAAACTCAGCAAGATAATCTTCTAGGAATTGACGCATCTGTTCGTCCTCGGCCTCCTCAGGAGAGGAATAGGTAACATAAGGATAGATGAACGCTACGTTGTCGGAAGCATCACCCGCAAGCTCTATATCGTCGGTAGTGAATGTCTCTTTGCACATTGCCAGGCCATCGAAGCCCTGTGCGCGCAGCTGACGTATGAAGGTTCCCTGGATAGAGCTATGAGAACTCAACAGAACTGCATCAGGATCGGTATTCAGGATCTTAGCAATCTGTCCGGAGAAGTCGCTATCGCCTTCCTGATAGGTCTCGGCGGTGGTGATAGTTCCACCGAGTTCTTGGAACCTTTCAGCGAAGACCTCGTATGCGGTATTGTTAGCGTCGTCCTGACCATGCATAACACCAACAGTGGTAACGCCTATCTCTATCAGCTTTTCAGCTAGAATCGGCATGGTATTTCCGTTATTTACGCAGGCGCGCCATATGTATTCCCAGCCCTGCTCCATCCAAGTGCTGCTCAGTCCTGTACCAAGGGTCAGGATCTGGTTTTCGTTGAGGTACTCACCTGTGGCCAGCATGTTACTGCTGATCAAATCACCCAGCATAAAGTCTATGCCGTCTACCTCCACCAGACGCTCGCAAGCACGAACTGCCTCTTCAGGAAGGCCCTGCGAATCGTAGGTAACCATCTCCAACAACTGTCCATTCAGACCACCGTTGGCGTTAATCTGGTTAATGGCAAGCTGCTGACCGTTAACCTGATTCTGACCAATCTCGGCATTGGTGCCGGAAAGGGGCTGGAAGGTTCCAATCAACAATGTGTCACCGCTTGTCGTACTTGACGTTTCCTCACTGGAGCTATCCGTACTAGCCTCGCTGGTTGCTGAGGCTTCGGAAGTAGCCGCAGCGCTGGACTCATCACTGGAAGAGTCACTGCTTCCGCAGGATGCCATGGAAAGGCAAAGCACTAACATCATAAAAATAGCACAAAATTTTTTCATCATTCCTCCTACAATTTCCATTTTGCCATAGTCTCTTTTTTCCTTGTCTGTAATTGATTTAGACTATGCTGTTTTTCGTTAACCAGCCGGTTACCACACGATGTCCTCTTAACAAATTAATTGTAATACAATAAATCCTAGTAAAGACGTTCTTATTATCATGTGATTTTATAGTGCTGATTGCAATGAATAGCCATTGCCACTTCTTCAGTCTTGGCGATCTTATACTCAGCGAATCACTCCATTCTCCACAAAACAATGATTTTGCAGAAATTTTGACAATTTTCCCCACTATAGACCAAGAAGACTTACTAACTAGACCCACGTGCACCGCAGCCATGATATCGTTCATACAACATTCAGTACTTTTGTAAGCAATGTATAAAAACCAATCCAGTATTTTGACAGGAACTCTGTCTTTTGGATTTATCACGCCTTTCCCGCGTCCACCACACGATTTTGCAGTCTAAATCGAGGTGTTCCAATCAACCAAATGCTCCATCGTACTAACACAGCCGCGATTCTGATAAAATACCTTTACAGGTTTCCTTTTCAGGAGTTTTCTAAGATAATTTTTATGGCCCTGCCGTCCTTGTTGTCGCGCAGCCGCTCGAACGCCTCCACTCCCTGAGACATATCCATATGATGGGTAATCATAGACCGAACGTCGATGGCCTGTTCGGATAACAGCCGGACACAGGCTTTAAAATCATCCAAAGAATAAATATAACTACCTTTAATTTTCAGCTCCTTGGTTACCACCTTCTGCATGTCGATGGAAACCATCTTTGCGGCATTCCCGATCCA
>CAZXRD010000092.1:0-4530 GCA_964642465.1 uncultured Oscillospiraceae bacterium
CCCGGCCATCTCCGGGCTGGACAGGTTGCTTTACGCCCTGGGTGTTCCGGACGCCCAGGCCCTGGACCAAAAAGTGACGGACCTACTCCGCCGCTCCGGCCAGGGGGCCGATCTGGCTGCCTGGGGCGTGAAGCCCGACGACCTGCTGCACCTGGCGGCTCTGGGCATCACCAAGGGCCGGGCGGACAACAACCCGGTGGATCTAAGCCCGGAGACCATCCTGCCCATGCTGGAGCAGATCTACCAAAAAGCCTGACACAAACAAAGCCGCCGGCGCTTTTCCAGCCGGCGGCTTATTTCTTTTTATTGTGTTATTGTGCTTTGGCGCTGAGATAGGCGTTGATGAACCCGTCCAAATCTCCGTCCATCACCGCATTGATGTTCCCCGTCTCATAGCCGGTGCGGTGGTCTTTCACCAGGGTATAGGGCATGAACACATAGGAGCGGATCTGGCTACCCCACTCGATGGCCTTCTGCTCCCCTTTGATGTCCTCAATTTTGTCCAGGTGTTCCCGCTCCTTGATCTCCACCAGCCGGGACCGGAGCATGCGCATAGCCACCTCCCGGTTCTGGTGCTGGCTGCGCTCCACCTGGCAGGAAACCACAATCCCCGTGGGGATATGGGTGATGCGGATGGCAGACTCCGTCTTGTTCACGTGCTGCCCGCCGGCGCCAGAGGAGCGATAGGTATCCACCTTTAAATCCTCTGGCCGGATCTCCACGGCGGTGTCGTCGTCAATCTCCGGCATCACTTCCACCGCCGCAAACGAGGTGTGGCGGCGGCCGGAGGCGTCAAAGGGGGAGATGCGCACCAGGCGGTGGACGCCGGACTCGCTTTTCAAATAGCCGTAGGCATTTTCCCCCTGGATGAGGATGGTGGCGCTTTTCAGCCCCGCCTCGTCCCCGTCTAAGTAGTCTAGGAGCTTGTATTTAAACCCGTGGCGCTCCGCCCAACGGGTGTACATCCGATAGAGCATCTGGGCCCAGTCTTGGGCCTCTGTGCCGCCGGCCCCGGCGTGGAAGGAGAGGATGGCGTTGTTCCCATCGTACTCCCCGGAGAGAAGGGTGGAAAGCCGGGCCGCCTCCAAGTCCTGATCGAATTTGGAAAACTCCGTCTCCAGCTCGGGCAGCAGGCTTCCGTCCTCTTCCTCGTCGGCCATTTCGCATAAAGCGTACAGGTCCTCCCACCGGGAGACCAGTTTGTCATAGCCCCCGCACTTGTTCCGCAGCTGCTTCAGCTGCTGGTTTACCCGTTGGGAGTTTTTCACATCGTTCCAAAAGCCCTCGGCGCTGCTCTCTTCTTCCAGGCGGGCAATCTCCGCCCGGGCCTGCTCCAGTTTCAGGGCCTCCCGCAGGGTGTCCAGTGTGGGTTTCAAATTGTTCAGCTTCTGCTTGTATTCTTCAAATTCCAGCATGTTTCTACCGCTTTCGTCTGTATTTCTCTACCGTTCGCTGGGCCGCTGGCTGCTGTCCTGGCCAAAGATCATCTCATCGATGTCCGGGCCCTGGCTTACGTGATGGTGCATGGCATTCCCCCCTTTTCTAGCGCCTTACTGGTAGCAATAAAATAGTATATGCGCCCTAGGGGGAAAATATGTCTAGTTTAAGTAAAATTTATGCGCAGTGCAAGATCGCCACCGGGATATGGGGGTTGTTTAAAAACCGGGGCGCTATATAAAAGGGGATCAGCCCCCGGGACACCACCATCTGCGTAGTACCGGAACTGTACACCCCGCTGGTGTAGGAGGGGAACCAGTTGCGGCCGGCGTCCACCAGCCCGTCGGTAAAGGGCAGGCGGATCAGCCCTCCGTGGGCGTGACCGGAGAACACCAGGTCGTAACCCATCTCGGCAAAATCCTCCAACCGGTTGTTCCGGTGGTACAGCAAAATGGTGTACAGGTCCCCCACTTCCGCCTGGATCTGCGCCATCAGCTCATCCGGGGTCATCATGTCGTAGGGCCCCTGGGGGTCGTCCATCCCCGCCAGCACAATCTGCTGGTCCCCGATGGTCAGCAGGGTATAGGTGTTGGAGAGATAGGTGACCCCCGTCTCCTCCATAATCGCCTCCAGGTCAGAGAGCTCCCCGCAGGCCCACTCGTGGTTGCCGGTGACATAGTAGGTGGGGGCGATGGCCGCCAGGCCCGCCATCAGCGCCCGGGCCATGTCCTCCTGGCCCACATCGTCAATAAAATCCCCGGTGATGACAATGATATCCGGCGCCGCCACAAAGACCTGTTCCAGCAGCCGCTGGTTCCCCTCCCCGAATTCATACCCGTGGGTATCGGAGATCTGCAAAATGCGCAGCCCCTCAAAATTGCTGGGGAGGCCGGTGCAGTCCAAATCATATTCTGTGGTCACAATGCGGAAATAGCTGTCTGCAAACAGGCCGGCGATCACCAGCAGAAACAGGATAAATAGGAAGCGGCCTATGTGCCGGCGCTTTTTTTGGTATCTTGCCATCGGTTTATGCCCTCTTGTCTCGTACATAGATATGCTTGATATTGGCGTCAGAGGTCTGACGCACGTCCACCTCGAACCGGTCTAGGGACCGGATCAGGGGGGTAAGCTTGGAAAAGCCAAAGTTTCGGGGGTCGAAGTCCGGCTTTTTCTTCAAAATCAGGTTCCCCAGTTCCCCCAAAAAGGCGTAGCCATCCTCGTCGGCGATGTCCGCCACAGAGTCAGCAATCAAAGACTCGATCTCCGGGGGCACGCCCTTGGCCTTGGGCGGTTCCGCCTTTTTGGCCTTGTGGTGGGCGGGCTTTGCCGCCTTCTCGTGGAGGTCTTCCTCCAGCTCCTCCTGGTGGTTGGCCCGGATGTTTTCAATGTAGATGAATTTATCGCAGGCGGCGATAAAAGGGCTGGGGGTCTTCCGCTCCCCAATGCCCAGGACCCACATGCCCGCCTCCCGCAGGCGGATGGCCAGGCGGGTAAAGTCACTGTCGCTGGAGACCAGGACGAAGCCGTCCGTCCGGTCGGTGTACAAAATGTCCATGGCGTCAATAATCATGGCGGAGTCGGTAGAGTTCTTACCGGTGGTATATCCGTACTGTTGGATGGGCACAATGGCATTTTCCAAAAGCGCCGTCTTCCAGCCGCCGATATTGGGGGAGGTCCAGTCCCCGTATATCCGTTTGATGGTGGGGGTGCCGTAGATAGCGATCTCTTCCATAATGCTCTTTGTGCAGTTCCGGGGGATATTGTCCGCATCAATTAAAACAGCCAATTTCAAATTGCCCGGCTGATTGGTTTTCTGGTTCATAGCTGTCACCTCCTTTTTTCTATATTTTGGCTTAAGGAGTAGTATACCACAACTATCCCCATTTCTCAAACCCTGTATTTTTCCGGCGGTCCCGGCCTAAAACCGCCCGCCACGCTGCCCCGGATGGGAAGCGCCTAGGAAGTTTTGTAGCTTTTCTTGGTTTTTGGTAGGTTTGTCTCTTGCATTACCCTATTAATATGGTAAAATAATAAAGCATTTGTATAGATTGCGGAGGGACTTAGAAATGAAAGCATGGAAAAAAGCAATGGCCCTGGCCTTGGCCGTACTCCTGTGCCTCAGCTTTGCCGCCTGCGGCGGTGGGGACAACGGCGAGGACGCCAGCGGCGGGACCTATGTGATCCTGGACGAATCCCTGGCCGCCGAGCAGTACGGTATCGGCTTCCGCAAGGGGGACGTGCTGTGTGACCAGGTGAACGCTGCGCTCCAGGTCATGGCCGCTGACGGCACCCTGGCGGAGATCTCGGACAAGTGGTTCGGCACCGATATCACCACCGTCACCCCCGACGAGAACGCCTTGGACGGCATGGACATCCAGCCCCGCACTTTTATCCTGGGCCTGGACGACTCCTTCCCGCCTATGGGTTTCCGGGACACGGAGACCAACGAGATCGTGGGCTTTGACATCGACGTGGCCACGGCCATGTGCGAGATGCTGGACTGGGAGCTGCAGGTGCAGCCCATTGACTGGGCCTCCAACACCATGGAGCTAAACGCCGGCAACGTGGACTGCCTGTGGAACGGCATGACTCTGACGGAAGAGCGGCTGGAAGCCATGAGCTGCTCCATCCCCTACATGGAAAACGAGCAGGTGCTGGTGGTCATGAGCGACTCCGGCATCCAGTCCAAGGCGGACCTGGCGGGCAAGACCCTGGCGCTGCAGGCCGGCTCCTCTGCGGAGGAGGCTTTGGAATCCGATACGGAGTTCATGAACAGCCTGGGCTCCATCAACCGGTTTGAGGACAATATGCTGGCCTTGATGGATCTGGAGCAGGGCTCCTCTGACGCCGTCCTGGTGGACAGCATCGTGGCCAACTACTACATCGCATCCAACCAGTAAGCCAAAAACGAGCCGGACAAAACAGCGGGCAAAGTTCCAGTTTGCCCGCTGTTTTTCCTGTAGAAGGAGGCAGCCATGCGTATCAACTTCCCAGTTTTACTTTCCGAGATGCTTCGGGGCGCCGGGGTCTCTTTGGCCATCTTCTTTCTGACCCTGATCATCGCCCTGCCCCTGGGCCTTTTGGTGGCCGCCG
>CAZXRD010000092.1:4630-6080 GCA_964642465.1 uncultured Oscillospiraceae bacterium
GGCCGCCGCCCTGGGCTTTACCCGGTGGCAGACCTTTAAGAAGATCATCCTGCCCCAGACGGTGAAACGGGTGGTCCCCCCTATGGGCAACGAGTTTATGACCCTGGTAAAGGACACCTCCCTGGCCCGGGTCATCGCCGTCACCGAGCTGTTTGAGGTGGCGGCCACCGCCGCCACCAGCGCCGTGTCCGTGGTGCCCTACGTCATGGCGGCGGTCTTCTATCTGGTGATGAACTTCGTAGTGGGCCAGGCCTTCCTGTTTGCGGAGCGGCGGCTCAGTTACTATCGTTAGGAGGCGGCTATGGAGATCTTATCGGCTAAAAATATCTACAAATCCTTTGGCGGCCTGGAGGTCCTGCGGGACATCTCCCTCACCGTCTCCCCCGGCCAGGTGGTGGCCATCATCGGCCCCTCCGGCTCCGGCAAGTCCACCCTGCTCCGGTGCATTAACCAGTTTGAGACCATTGACGCCGGGGAGATCGTGGTGGACGGGGACACCATGGTCCACACGGAAAACGGCCGGGCCATCTACGGGGACAAGGCGCTGCTCCGCAGCATCCGGCTGAAGGTGGGCCTGGTGTTCCAGAACTTCAACCTGTTCCCCCACTTCACCGTTTTGCGGAACGTGACGGAGGCCCCCATCACCGTCCTGGGCAAGCCCAAAGACCAGGCGGAGGCGGAGGCGATGGCCCTTTTAAAGAAAATGGGCCTGGAGGACAAGGCGGACGCCTACCCCTACCAGCTGTCCGGCGGGCAGCAGCAGCGGGTGTCCATCGTCCGGGCCATGGCCCTTTCCCCCAAAATCTTGTTTTTTGACGAGCCCACTTCCGCCCTGGACCCGGAGCTCACCGGGGAGGTGCTGAAGGTGATCCGCAGCCTGGCGGAGGAGAAAATGACCATGGTCATCGTCACCCACGAGATGGCCTTCGCCCGGGACGTGGCGGACTGGGTCCTCTTTATGGACGAGGGTGTGGTCATCGAGTCCGGCCGGCCGGAGGACGTGATTGAAAACCCCAAGGAGGAGCGCACCCGGCAGTTTTTGCTCCGGTACTCCAATCGATAAAAAGAACCCCACCCCCTGCCAGGGGGTGGAGTTCTTTTGTTAGATAAGCTGGAGCACGGCAGACACCGCCCGAAGGACGATGACGCCGCCCCAAAAGAGCTTCGGCCATAGGCGGGACGGATCCGACATCTGGGGCAAGGGCTCAGACGCCCAATTCCCGGCTAAGCTCCGGCGGCGCAGCTCCTTAGCGCTCCACAAGACCAGGGCGCCGCCCACCAAAAATCCAGCGGCCAGACCCAAAATACGCCCGATCCGATAGGCCGTGGCATTGCCTTCCTGCGGCCAGTCCGCCGGGGGCTCCAGGCCCTCTGCCGCTGACCAGATGCAGCTGAGGAGAAAAACCACCCCCAGCACCAGGAAAAAGATCACCACGCCCCGGCCCATCCG
>CAZXRD010000093.1:0-5898 GCA_964642465.1 uncultured Oscillospiraceae bacterium
GATGACGCTGAGAAACAGGGGCATGGTAAAGCGCCACAGCAGCGAGGAAGGTTTGCCTTCTGTTAGATCTTTGACCACGAGCAAGTCGCCTCCAATGAAAATCTGGCATCAGGCGGGCGAAGGCCGCTGATGCCAGGCGCATTGTCCCCCCGGCGGGGGACGCTTCGTATCCAAGTTTCCAGGGACCCTACATGCACCGACAAGGCATTTTATACCCGTCTAAGGTCCCTGGTCAATGGTTATTCCATGGGAATTTTCTCATCGTGGTTGGTTGCGGGTGCGCATGCGCACGCCGGCTACCAGGCCCATGGCGGCAAACAGGGTGATGATGGAAGAGCCGCCATAGCTGAAGAACGGCAGGGTCAGGCCGATGACCGGGGTGATGTCCAAACACATGCCAATGTTTTCAAAGGTCTGGAAGATCAGCATCCCCGCTACGCCCATACACACCAAAAAGCCCATGGTGTCGTGGGACTTGACGCCTACATAAATGCACCGGGCGATGATGACCGTGAGTAGCAGGATAATGGCAATGCAACCAATGAGGCCCAACTCCTCCCCGGCCACGGAAAAAATGAAGTCCGTGTGTTTGGCGGGCAGGTAGGAGGACTGGGTCTGGGTACCGTTGTACAGCCCCTGGCCGGTGAGCTGGCCGGAGGCGATGGCGATTTTGCTGCGGCTGGTCTGCCAGGTGACGCCCAACCCCTCCGGGTCAATGGAGTTGTCGTATAGGGCCATGATTCGCAACTTCTGGTCGTCCCGCAGGACAAAATTCCACAGGATGGGTGTAGCTGCGGCCAAAACGCCTAAACCCAGGGCAAACCAGCGGAGCTTGATGCCGCCGGCAAACAGCACAAAGATGAAAATAAACAGATAAACCAAGGCCGAGCCCCAGTCGTCGGACGCCAGGATGATAAGCAAAAATGTGGCGGCAAAATGGACCGTCAGCTGGGCCACAGAAAAGAAGGCGTTTAAGTTCCGGTATTCCTTTAAAAATGTCATCTGTTTGGCCAGCAGGATAATAAAGGTGATCTTTACAATCTCCGCCGGCTGGATGCCGATGCCGGCAAAGCGGATCCAGCTCCGGTTGCCGGAGTCCCCGGCCTCGCCAAAGAGGAATAGGGAGGCAATGCAGAGAAAATTAAAGGCCAGCAGGATATACCACTTGTCCCCGATGATGTCCAAGTCGATGAGCGAGACCAAAATAAAGAGCAGTACGCCGATGCCCAGGGCGGCCAGCTGGATGTACACATAGCGCATGGTCTCATAGCTGGCAGTGGCGCTGGAGATCAGCACAATCCCATAGGCGGTGGCCAGGCAGCAGACCAAGAGCAAAAGGCTGTCGGTTTTCTTAAAGTAATCTAAAACAGCGTGAAAGGCTTTTTTCACGGTAAATCTCCTTAAAAAATACAGGTGGTGTTGTATGTGGTCATCATAGCATAAATTTTGTCTTTACGCAATTTGTATATCGGTGCTATAATGAAAAACAGTTTAGAGGCACCGATCCGCCTGGGACTTAGGCGGCTAGGGAAGAGGTAGCTATGGATAGGATAACCAAAAGTGAATGGGAAACTGAACAGGCCGGGGAAAGTTTTGCAAAAACGCTGGCCCCTGGTGCCGTTGTGGCCCTATACGGGGACCTGGGCGCCGGGAAAACGGCCTTTGTCCGGGGCATGGCCCGGGGCCTGGGCATCACCGCCCGGGTGTCCAGTCCAACCTTTACCATTGTCAATGAATATCCCGGCCCGGTGCCCCTGTTCCATTTTGATATGTACCGTCTGGGCAGTGCCGATGAGCTGTTTGACATCGGCTGGGAGGATTATCTGGACCGGGGCGGTATCTGCGTGGTGGAGTGGAGCGAGAATGTCGATGCCGCTTTTACCCCAGATGTGCGCCGGTTGCGGATAGAAAAGCTGGACGAACACCAGCGGCATATTATAGAGGAAGGGGGCGGCGATGATGCGCATATTGGGCATTGAGTCCTCCGCCAAGGCGGCATCGGCTGCCCTGCTGGAAGACGGGGTGCTTGTCGCCCAGAACTTTCAAAACAGCGGCCTGACCCATAGCGTCACCCTGATGCCCATGGTCCAGGCGGTGCTGGAGCAGTCCGGCACAAAGCCTCAGGATTTGGACCTGATCGCCGTGGCCCAGGGGCCCGGTTCGTTTACCGGCGTCCGCATTGGCGTGGCGGCGGCCAAGGGCTTGGCCTGGGGGCTGGATAAGCCGGTGTGCGGCGTTTCCACCCTGGCGGCTATGGCCCATCAGGTGCCCTGGTTTACCGGGGTGATCTGCCCGGTGATGGACGCCCGGCGCCAGGAGCTCTATAATGCCAAGTTCCTGGTGGAAGACGGGCAGCTGCGCCGCCTCTGTCCTGACCGGGCCGTCTCCATGGCGGATTTGGCGGCGGAGATAGAAAAAAGTGAAAAAATGCATCTTTTCCTTGGAGATGGGGCGCTGTTGTGTTATAATGCCATGAGCGGCTTGAAAAATGTCTGCCTGGCGCCGGAAAATCTCCGCCTGCAGACGGCCTATGGCGTGGCCGCCGCTGCAAAATTGGAAGATGCAGTCTCTGCCGGGGAACTAAACCCCGTGTATCTTCGTCTATCTCAGGCGGAGCGGGAGCGCCTAGAGCGGGAGCAGGCTGCCAAGGGCTGAGCCCGGCGGCTTTCATATGTATCAAATCGCATGGGGAGGAATAGAAAAATGGGAAAACTCTACATCATGGACCATCCGCTGATCCAGCACAAGCTTTCCATCATCCGGGACAAGCATACCAGTGTCAAGGAGTTCCGGGAGATCGTATCGGAGATTGCCAACCTGATGTGCTATGAGGCCACCCGGGATATGCCCACGGAAGAGGTGGAGGTAGAGACCCCCATCGGTCCGGCCAGAGTCCGGCGCATCGCCGGTAAGAAAATGGCCGTGGTGCCCATCCTGCGGGCGGGCCTGGGTATGGTAGACGGTATTTTGAAGTTGGTCCCCTCGGCAAAGGTGGGGCATATCGGCCTGTACAGAGATCCGGATACCCTGGAGCCTGTGGAGTACTATTGTAAAATGCCCAAGGATGTGGCCGAGCGGGAAGTGCTCATTGTAGACCCCATGCTGGCCACCGGCGGCAGTGCCACGGCGGCGGTACAGTTCATTAAAAACTACGGCTGCAAGCACATCAAACTCATGTGCATCCTGGCCGCCCCGGAAGGGGTCAAGCGCATCCAGGAGGACCATCCGGACATCGACCTGTTTGTGGCGGCGGTAGACGATTGCCTCAATGACCACGGTTATATTGTGCCCGGCCTGGGTGACGCCGGCGACCGGATTTTCGGCACAAAATAAGCAGACCCGTACGGGGAGGTACATATAGTCCATGGGAGAAGTTTGGGAGACGATATTAGCGCTCTGCCTGGTGCCGGTGGCGGTACTGTTTTGCGCCTGGCTGGTGAGCTTTCTCTATGAGGCGCTGGACCGGTATATTTTCCGCAAGCGCTACCACTGTGAAGAGGACGAAGTGAGCCGGGAGGCCATTCGGGAGGACCGGGCTGGCTTCTGGAAGATGGGCCTGGCCCATATGGTGGGCCTGGTGGTGGGATATCTGCTGGATATGCCCTGGCTCCGCTGGGTGATCTTTGGCATCTTCCTGGTTTTGTTCATTGTAGATGTGGTAAAAGACTCCGGGCATATCCTGCGCACCACACACTTTAAAAATGGGAGCTTGGGCAAGGCCATTATGGCCGACCTATCCAAGATTACCGCCGTTGTCATCTGGGGCTGGTTGACCGTAGCGATGGCGGTGGAGTTCGGGCTCCTGCACTAATCGCCAAAAAACCGCTGCGGCACTGCTGCGGCGGTTTTTTCTGACTGCATGGAGGCAGCCATGATCGACATTGCTGTGACAAACGTGGTAAAAGCGTTTGAAGTAGACAAAAACATATTGGATGGCATCAGCTTCACCATAAACAGCGGGGAGCGGGTGGGCATCCTGGGGAAAAACGGCTGTGGCAAGACCACTTTGTTTCGCATCTTGGTGGATGAGATCGGCTACGATACGGGGGATGTGTCCATCGCCCCGGGGAAACGGGTGGGCCTGATCTCCCAGATCCCCCGTTACCCGGCGAACTATCGGGTGGAGGATGTGCTGGACGTGGCCTTTGCCCCCCTGTACCAGATGGAACGGGAAATGGCCGACTTGGCCGAGCGTATGGGGGAGGATCCCAGCCTCTCCGCCCAGTATGACCGGCTGGCCGCCGCCTATGAGGCGGGGGACGGGTACAACATACAGGTGAACAAAAACCGGGTCTGCAACGGCCTAAATATCCCCGCTGCCATGCGCCAGCAGCTGTTTGCGGATTTGTCCGGCGGGGAAAAGACCCGGGTGAACCTGGCCCGGCTGATTTTGGAGGATACGGATATCCTGCTTTTGGACGAGCCCACCAACCATTTGGATGTGCGGGCTGTGGAGTGGCTGGAAAACTATTTGCTCCACTTTAAGGGTACGGTGCTCACCATCTCCCACGACCGGTACTTTTTGGACCGGGTGGTAACCCGGACGATTGAGATCGTCCATGGGAAGGCGGAGTTTTACAGCGGGAACTACAGCTTTTTCGTAGAGGAAAAACAGCGCCGCTATGAGGAAAAGCTGCGGCAGTACGAAAAAGACCAGGCCAAAATTGCCCAGCTCCAGGCGGCGGCAGACAAGCTGCACCTGTGGGCGTTTATGGGCAACGACAAGCTCCATAAGCGGGCCTTTTCTATGGAAAAGCATATCCAGCGCCTCCAGGCCACAGAGCGGCCGGAGCGGGAGCGGAAGATGAAGGCCGGCTTTGGGGAGCGGGAGTTTCACGGGGATGAGATCCTGATAACCCGGGGCCTGGGCAAGGCCTATGGGGCAAAGCAGCTCTTTTCCGACTTGGAGCTCACCATTGCCGGCGGGGAGCGGATTGCCCTGCTGGGGGACAACGGCACCGGCAAATCCACCCTGCTGAAGATCATCATGGGGGAGGAGCAGCCGGACACCGGCTATGTGCGCCTGGGCCCTTCGGTTGTAAAGGCCTATCTGCCCCAGGTGGTCCACTTTGACCATCCGGAGCGCAGCGTCCTGGATACCATGATCTATGAGGGGAACGTGTCCCCGCAGACGGCCCGGAACCGATTGGGGGCATTCCAGTTTTCCGGGGAAGATGTGTTTACGCCGGTGTCCTGCCTGTCCGGCGGGGAGCAGAGCCGGCTACGGCTGTGTATCTTGATGAAAGACGAGATCAATTTTTTGATCCTGGACGAGCCCACCAACCACTTGGATATCGCCTCCCGGGAGTGGATTGAGTCCGCCCTGGAAAACTATGGGGAAGCCCTGCTTTTCGTCTCCCATGACCGGTATTTTATCAGCCGGTTTGCCACCCGAATCTGGGCGCTGGAAGATGGGAAGCTGACAGACTTCCCCGGCGGCTACGAGGCCTATCGGAAATACCGGGAGAGCCAGGCAAAGCCGGCGCCGGCCCCGACCAAAGCGGCGGAGAAGAAGCCGACGGGGAAAGGGAAAAAGCCGCCATCCCTGGAAAAGCAGCTCCAGCGGAAGGAGCGGGAAATCGAAAAAAAGGAGGCGGAGATCGCCGCCAAAGACCAGGAGATCGAGGCCCACGCTTCGGACTACCAACGGTTGGAGCAGTTGCTTTTGGAAAAAGAGCAGCTGGAGACAGAGCTGGAGGCTTTGTACGCCGATTGGAGTGACTTGGTAGAATAAAAAAGAACAGTTTACAGTACGTGAACAGCACCCCATTTGTTATATACAGTATGCCATGCTGTCTAACAAATGGGGTGCTGCTTAGTATTGCCGGCTGTATGACGGCATTTTTCTTTTGCCGTTATACAGCAGATATAGTGTTATGTATGCAGTTGCTTTAACTT
>CAZXRD010000094.1:0-5889 GCA_964642465.1 uncultured Oscillospiraceae bacterium
GCCCCTCCTGGATCAGCTGCTTCAGGCTCCAGCCGGCGCAGTAGCCGGTGAGCATGGACAGGTCGTGGAGGTGGATCTCCGCGTTGCGGTGGGCGTCGGCGATCTCCTGGTCATAGATCTCGCTGAGCCAGTAGTTGGCGGTGATGGCCCCGGAGTTGGACAGGATCAGGCCGCCCACGGAGTAGGTGACGGTGGAGTTTTCTTTCACCCGCCAGTCGTTGATCTGCAGATAGTCGTCCACCAGATCCTTGTAGTTGAGCAGGGCGGAGTTGACGTTCCGCACTTTCTCCCGCTGCTTGCGGTAGAGGATGTAGGCCTTGGCCACGTCGGCATAGCCGGCTTCGCTCAGAATGGCCTCCACGCTGTCCTGGATATCTTCCACGGCGATGCGCCCGTCTTTGATCTTGGGTTCGAAGTGGGCGGTGACCCGCAAAGCCAACATGTCAATGATGCTGGGATGATACTGCTTGTCCAGGGCCACGAAAGCCTTGGTGATGGCAGCGCTGATCTTACCGATCTCAAAAGGTACGGCTGCGCCGTCCCGCTTGGTTACCTGATACATAAGAGCTTCCTCCCGTTTTTCTCTCTTTCCTTTAGAACACCCTCTAAAGGAGCGTGCCCTTACTATACCACGAATTCCTACATGCGTCAATATATTGTGTTAAAAAATTTTATTTAGCACTAGATTTAGTTTTCAACCCCAATAGATTGTGGTTGCCTAGTCTATGCCCCGCAAGCTGGTTTCCGGGACATAGGGGCGGAGAATTTCCACAAACGCCTCCATTTCCGCCTTGGAACAGGGGGAAAGGCCCGGCTGCAGTACGGTGTCCCGGTCTACAAAGGCCTGAAGGAAATAGCGCTTGGCCCCGGCGATCCACGGGCCAATGGCCTGGAAGGAGGCTGCATCATGGAACTGCTGCACCACGGTGGTGCGGAATTCATAGTCCACCCGGCCCTCCAAAAGCCAGCGGACGCTCTCCTGAATGGGCACAAGATCTAGTGTGGGGAGGCCCACGGTTTCCCCATAGCGCTCCGGGCTATTTTTGATGTCCATGGCCACATAGTCGATGAGGCCTGCCTCCCACAACTGGGCAAGGGCAGCTGGGTGGTTGCCGTTGGTGTCCAGCTTGATAGGGAAGCCCAGGGCTTTGATCTCCGACAGCAGGCCAGCCAGATCCCGGCGGAGCAGGGGCTCGCCCCCGGTGATGCAGACCCCGTCCAAAAGGCCCTGGCGCTTCTTTAAAAAGGAGAGCAGACCCCGGTCATCCATCTCGGCAGGCATCGGGCCCTCTAACAGTTCGCTGTTGTGGCAAAAGGGGCAGCGGAAGTCGCAGCCGCCCAAAAATACGGTGCAGGCGACTTTGCCGGGCCAGTCTAAAAGGGTCATTTTTTGCAGTCCTTGTATATCCATAAAGGCACCTCCCGGTTTTTGGGGAAAAGAAAGACCCGGATCATTCCGCAAAGGAATCATCCGGGTCTTCATTCTGGTGGAGACTATTGGGCTCGAACCAACGACCTCATGCGTGTGAAGCATGCGCTCTAACCAGCTGAGCTAAGCCTCCGTTGGGTAGGGAGCCGAGCCGACTCCCTATATTGGTGACCCGTACGAGAGTCGAACTCGTGTTACCGCCGTGAAAGGGCGGTGTCTTAACCACTTGACCAACGGGCCAGAAGGCAAAGGGCGTTTGAAAACGCCCTTTGGTAGCGGCAACTGGATTTGAACCAGTGACACCACGGGTATGAACCGAGTGCTCTAGCCAACTGAGCTATGCCGCCATATATGCCCCTTGCTGAGCGGGCAAAAGTTATTATACCCAACAATGCGGGGCTTGTCAATACAAAATTCCATCTGCGGCGACAGCTTTTTTCCCGGCCCGGCGGAAGAGCGCCAGGCCGGGAAAATCTCATTTCCGTTTTTTCTCCCGCAGGAAGCCCGGCTGCGCATCAGCTGAGAGCAGGGGGGCCACGGCTTTGTGGCGGAAGGCCCGGTCCTTATAATTGCGGGTGATCTGCACCACTGTGCCGGACAGGGCCAAAAGACCAATCAAGTTGGGGATGGCCATTAGGCCGTTGAAGGTGTCCGACAGGTCCCACACCAGCTGGACGCTGGATACGGAACCCACAAAAGAGACCAGGATGAAAAAGATCTTATAGATGGGTACAGCCCGCTCGCCGATGAGGTACTCCACGGCCCGGGTACCGTATACCGACCAGCCCAAAATGGTGGAAAAGGCAAAGAGCAGGATGGAGAAGGTGACGATGTATTCGCCGACCACCCCCAGAGACTGGCCAAAGGCATAAGAGGTGACGGCCACGCCCTTCAAGCCCTCTACCTGGTGGGCGCCGGAAGTGAGGATGACCAATGCCGTCAGGGTGCAGATGACGATGGTGTCCAAAAAGACCTGGAAGATGCCCCACATGCCCTGGACCACCGGCTCTTTTACATCGGAAGAGGAGTGGACAATTACAGAGGAGCCCAGGCCGGCCTCGTTGGAAAAGACGCCTCGGGAAAAGCCGTAACGGATGGCCCGGGAGATGCCGTACCCCATGATGCCGCTGCCCACGGCCGTAAAATTAAATGCGCTTTGGAAAATCTCCCCGAAGGCGGCGGGGATATGGGTGACGTTCATGAAGATGATGATCAGGGCCCCCAGAATATAGAACACGGCCATAAAGGGCACCAATTTCTCCGTGACAGAGACCAGACGTTTCAGATCTCCCAGTACCACCACGGCCACAATCAGGGCCAGGGCGAGGCCGGAGACCCAAGTGGGGATGGAGAAGGTATTTTGCAGGGAGGAGGCAATGCCGTTGACTTGGGCGATGTTGCCGATGCCAAAGGAGGCGACCAGGCAGAAGATGGAGAAGAGTACGGCCAGCCATTTCAGACCCAGGCCCCGCTCCAAATAGATCATAGGGCCGCCGGACCACTCGCCGTTTTTATTTTTCCGCCGGTAGAAGACGCCCAGCACATTTTCAGAAAAGCTGGTCATCATGCCAAAGAAGGCGGAGATCCACATCCAGAACACGGCCCCCGGTCCGCCGGCGGCAATGGCCGTGGCCACGCCCACAATGTTCCCAGTGCCCACTGTGGCGGCCAGGGCGGTGGCCGCCGCCTGGAACTGGCTGATGGCCTTTCTGTCCTTGGTTTTGGCCACGTTCTTGTCCCGGAAGATGGCCAAAAGCGTATTTTTTATGGTATAGCCAAAATGGCCCACCTGGAAAAAGCCGCTGCGGATGGTGAGAAAGATGCCTGTCCCCACCAATAGAAGCAGCATGGGCAGGCCCCAGACCACGTCGTTTACAACTTGATTGGCTGCAGAGACCGCATTTCCAATGGTTTCCCAAATGGATGGTGCTGCCGCTTGGGCTGCAAAGAGCTGCAGCATAAAACTCCCCCTTTGTTGTTGTGTATGCCGCACAGGACAGCAAAAAGGAGCCTGTCTATGCGGGACTCCTTTTAATATATGTATAGAAATGTGGTAATAGTATCATATTTTCCCCTGAGATGCAAACCCTTTTCCTAAAGTAACAGCAAAGGGGGAATTATAGGCGGTTACGAAAAATAAAAAGCCTGTATCCAAGGGCCGTATTCTATGCTACAAGAAGAGCAAAGACCCGCCCCTGGAAAATTCCAGGGGCGGGTTTTGTTTGGATTGTCTAGGCCTTACTGGGCCAGATTCTCGTCGTAAGCGGCTTTCTGCGCCACCAACTTCTCGTACTTGACCTTGGCGTTCTCCTCGGCCTGGGCAAAGAGGGTCTTGGCCCGTTCCGGGAAGGACAGGGGCAGGGAGCTGTACCGAACCTCGCCCATGATGAAGTCCTGATAGCTGGCCGTGGGGGCCTTGGAATCGATGGACAGGGGGTTCTTGCCCTCGGCCTCCAGACGGGGATCGAAGCGGAACGTGTTCCAGTAACCGGCTTCCACAGCGGCCTTGGTCTCGCTCATGGACTTGCCCATGCCGGCCTTGGCGCCGTGGTTGATGCAGGGAGCGTAGCCGATGACCAGGGAGGGGCCGTCGTAGCTCTCCGCCTCCAGCAGGGCCTTCAGGGTCTGCTGGTAGTTGGCGCCCATGGCCACCTGCGCCACATAGACGTAACCGTACTGAATGGCGATCTGGGCCAGGTCTTTCTTCTTCATGACCTTACCAGAAGCGGCAAACTGGGCAACAGCGCCGGTGGGCGTGGCCTTAGAGGCCTGGCCGCCGGTGTTGGAGTATACCTCGGTGTCAAAGACGAACACGTTCACGTTCTTGCCGGAGGCCAGGACGTGATCCAGACCGCCGTAACCGATGTCGTAAGCCCAGCCGTCGCCACCGAAGATCCAGAAGGAGGGTTTTACGAACTGGTCCCGCATCTCGTACAGCTCCTCCACCAGGGGCCGGTAGCTGCAGTCGCAGGGCTTGGAGACGATCTGCTCCAAAGCGGCGGACAGGTTCTTGGCAGCGGCCTTGGAGGCGTCGCCGTCGTTGAAGGCGGCCAGCCAGGCTTCCAAAGCGGCCTTCAGCGTTTCGTTTTCTACCTGGCCCAGGAGCTCTTCCGCCACTTCCTTGGCCTTGGCACGGCGCTGCTCGGAAGCGGTGGCCATACCCAGACCCAGCTCAGCGTTGTCTTCAAACAGGGAGTTGGTCCAAGCGGGGCCCATGCCGTCCTTGTTGACGGTGTAGGGGGTGGAAGGAGCGCTGCCGCCCCAGATGGAGGAGCAGCCAGTGGCGTTGGCCAGGTACATCCGGTCGCCAAACAGCTGGGTGACCAGCTTGGCATACGGCGTCTCGCCGCAGCCGGCGCAGGCGCCGGAGAACTCGAACAGGGGCTTTTTGAACTGGGAGCCCTTGATGGTGTTGATGGCGAAGGGCAGTTCCTTCTCCGTGACTTTTTCCACAGCGTAATCGAAGACAGGCTGTTGATCCATCTGGCTCTCGATGGGCTTCATAATCAGGGCCTTCTCCTTGGCGGGGCAGACGTTAGCGCAGCTGCCGCAGCCGGTGCAGTCCAGCACGGAGACGGCGATGGCGAAGTTGTACTGCCCGCAGTCTTTGCCGGTCATGGTCTTGGTCTTGATGGCATCCGGCGCCGCAGCGGTCTCCTCAGCCGTGAGGGCATAGGGCCGAATGACGGCGTGGGGGCAGACGAAAGCGCACTGGGTGCACTGGATGCAGTTTTCCGGGATCCAGCAAGGCACGTCCACGGCGATGCCCCGCTTTTCAAAGGCAGCGGTGCCCTGGGGCAGGTGGCCGTCCTTAGAATTCAGGAAAGCGGAGACTGGCAGGCTGTCGCCACGCATGGCGTTGACGGGGACCATAACATTGTCCACATAGTCCCGCAGATCTTCCCGGTCGGTGGTGATGCCGGCTACAGGGGCATCCGGTTCGGGATTGGCCCAACCGGCGGGCACGGTGATTTCTTTCACGCTGTTGATACCCGCATCCACAGCGGCCTTGTTCATGTTGACGACGGTCTCGCCCTTGCGGCCGTAAGTGGTCTCAATGGCGGACTTCATGTAGCCCACAGCCTCGTCCAGGGGGATGATGTTGGCCAGTTTGAAGAAGGCAGCCTGGAGGATCATATTGGTCCGGCCGCCCAGGCCGATCTCCCGAGCCAGGTGGATGGCGTCGCAGGTGTACACTTTAATGTTGTTATCCGCAATATATTTCTTGGCAGCGGCAGGGAGGTGCCGGCCCAGCTCCTCTGCATCGTAAGAGCAGTTGATGAGGAAGGTGCCGCCAGGCTTTACATCCTGCACGATGTCATACTTCTCCAGGTAGGAGGGGTTGTGGCAGGCCACAAAGTCCGCCTGGGAAATGTAGTAGGTGGACTTAATGGGGTTGTCCCCAAAGCGCAGGTGGGAGATGGTGACGCCGCCGGACTTCTTGGAGTCGTACTGGAAGT
>CAZXRD010000095.1:0-2568 GCA_964642465.1 uncultured Oscillospiraceae bacterium
TCCCCCTGGCCTATGCCATTTTAGTGGGTGTGGTGAAGGGCCTGATCATTGCCAAGCTGAAGATCATGCCCATGATCGCCACCTTGTCTATCAACTACGTGCTCCAGGGCGTGGCCCTGCTGCTGGTAAACGGCGTGTCCAGAGGGCGCACCTCACCGGAATTCTCCGCTTTTGCAGCGGGGGAACTGTTCGGGGTCATTCCCAACACCTTTGTAGTACTGGTTGTGATTACCGCTATTTTGGCATTTATGCAGCGGCGGATGCGGTTTGGCCACGCACTGTACGCCACCGGCTCCAACCGGCAGGCGGCCTATTACAGCGGTATCAGCAGTGACCGGACCATTGTCAAAGCCTATGTGCTCTGTTCTGTTGGCGCCTGCATTGCCGGCATCTTGCTCACTTCCTACATCGAGCTGCCCAGCTTTGATCTGGGGGAACCTTACTCTATCAACTCCATTGCAGCTTGCGTGGTAGGCGGGATTGCCATGTCCGGCGGCGTAGGTACGGTGATTGGCGCCGTTGGAGGGACCATTTTCATGACGCTGCTCAGCAGCTTGCTGAATGTTCTTGCCATGCCCTCCGGCGTGCAAAATATTGTTCGGGGCCTGATTATTATCATTGGCCTTTTGGGTACGGAGACCTTCCGGGACTTCGTGAGCCAAAAGCTGAGAAAGCGCAAACTTGCCGTGGAAAAGTAGCGGCAATGCAATATCCCAAGGCAGACATATTTTAGGAAAGGCAATGGAAAAAGAAAGGAGCGGTACCATGAAACTGAGAAAAATACTCTGTCTACTACTCGCACTCGTCCTGTTAGTTGGCCTGTTTGCAGGCTGCAGCAACAACGGCAATGCGGATGACGGAAACAGCAACAATCCTTCTAGTGACGGCAACAGCCCTGTGCCCGGCGGCAATCAGCCCAAAGATGGCAGCGGCGTCTGGAAGATTGGTTTCAGCATCAGCTTTACCAACAACGCATTCCGGGCCCTGTGCCTGGCCACCCTGGCCCAGGAGCTGGAGCAGCGGGATGATGTGGAAGTGACCATCCTGGACGGTCAAAACGACATCAACAAACAGGTCAGCGACTTGGAGAGCCTCATCGCCATGGATGTGGACGGCATTATGCTGCTCCCCGGCTCCTCCGAGGCCCTGGAGCCCACGCTGATTGAGGCCCGGAACCTGGGCATCCCCGTGGGCGTGTTCGACAAAGAGATTTTTAACGATGACGCTTACGACTTCTATATCGGTGCCGCTACCGCAAAGCAGGCGGAGCTGATGACCACTTGGCTCTTTGAGCAAATGGGCGGCGAGGGCAACATCATCCAGTTGGGCGGCGCCCCCGGCAACTCCGGCACGGCCATCTGGCTGGATGTGTGCGACGAACTAATCGCCACCAAGTACCCCAACATCAATATCCTGGCCTATAAGGACACCAACTGGAAGGAAGACACGGCCAAACAGGTTACCACTGACCTGCTGCTGGCCTATCCTGGTCAGATTGATGCCGTTTGGTGCGACGGTACCCAGGCCACCTGTGGCGCCATCAAGGCCTTTTTGGATGCCGGTTTAGAGCCGCCTCCCACCATCGGCAACGTGATGTACAATGGTATGATTCGGCTATATCACGATTACCACGAACAGTACCCGGATTGGGAAGTGGCCCTGAGTGCAAAGCCCGCCTCCTACACCGTGGACTGCCTGAATTATCTGATCGACCTGCTGGAAGGGGAAGAGCTGCCCAGCAAGGATATGTGCCCGGAGCCGGAACTCTATGTACTGAGTGAATGTGTGGACGAACTCTATGACCCGCAGCTGCCAGACTCCATGTATGTGGATCATACGCTGACGGAGGAGAACCTGCAAGAGCTGCTGCAGGGTGACATTTTCGGCGGCTAAAGGAAACGGCGGCGCAGTGAGCACCTGATGAAACGGGCTCTGCGCTTGTCCCGAAACAAGGGATAGAGGGATGCAAAATAGCGTCCTGTCCAAGTTTGTTCCAGCGGCAGGACGCTATTCCCTTCTTACGGTAACACGCAAAGTTTGTGAGGTGTGTGGAAGATGAGCCCGATTCCATTTTTAGAGGCGAAACATATATCCAAAAGCTTTTACGGCACGAAGGCCTTAGACGATGTCTCTGTAGATTTTTATGCTGGAGAGATTGTCGGTGTCATCGGTGAAAACGGGGCCGGCAAATCGACCTTGATGAAGATTTTGGCCGGGGAATATAGCCGGGACAGCGGTGAAATTTTTATTGAAGGCAAGCAGGTAGAAATCCCCACGCCGTCCGCCGGGCATAAGCTGGGCATCCGCATGGTGTACCAGGATACCCGCTTGGTGCCGGAGCTGCCGGTGTATCAGAACGTTTTCCTGGCGACCGAGATGATGCATGGGCCGCTGCTGACCAATGAGCGGGCGATGAAGGCAAAGTGCGAGGAGACCTTGCACAGCTTCGGCATCGAGGTGGACATCAACGCCCTGGTAAAGAATCTAACGGTGGCGCAAAAGCAGCTGGTGGAAATTACGAAGGCCCTGGTGGTCCAGCCCCACATGTTGATCTTAGACGAGCCCACC
>CAZXRD010000095.1:2668-5871 GCA_964642465.1 uncultured Oscillospiraceae bacterium
GACGAGCCCACCATCGGGATTGACGTGGGTTCCAAGAGCGAGATCTATGCCTTTTTGCGGAATCTGACCCAGCAGGGGATCGGTGTTATCATCCTCTCCAGTGATATGACGGAGATCATGCAGGTCTCCGACCGGATCCTGGTCATGTCCAACGGCCGCCTGGCCGGGACATTCGACGCCACGGAAGTGACCGAGGACCAGATCGGCGAGGCCGCTATTATGGGGAGAAAGGAGAAGGCAAAGGCGCCGGCAGAAGCGGACGGGCAAAAGAAGCCGGAGAAGAAACGCCGGCAGAAACAGGGGAGCAAATGGACGGCCTCCCTGGGCGTAGCCCTGCTGATTGCCGTACTGTGTTTTGCCGGGGCCAACCTGTCCAATACCTTCCTCACCCCCTATAATCTGGGGCTCATCCTCTGGCAGTGTATCCCCCTGGTGCTCACATCTATCGGCCAAAACCTGATCATCATTGGCGGCGGCATAGACCTGTCGCTAGGGCCCATTATGAGCCTAACCACCTGTGTGATGTCCTACTTCTTGCTGGAGCCGGGCAGCGGGCCTGTAGCCATTATTCTGATTATCGTAGCTGGCTTGATCTGCGGCGTTTTCAACGCATTGCTGGTTGTCCGCTGGCGGATCCCCCACTTCATTGCCACCTTGGCTACGCAGATTGTCTTTTACGGTGTGGCGCTGACCCTGCGTCCCAGTGCCGACGGGCGTCTATGGACGGACTTTACAGCGGCAGTGCGGTATCGGCTGGGCGGGCTTTTCCCCGTGGCGGCCATTGTGATGATCGTGCTCATTATCGTCATGGAGATTGTGATGCAGCGCACCAAATTTGGCCGCAACCTCTATGCCTGCGGTTCCAACCGAGAGGCGGCATACTCCAGCGGTATTAACGTTGTGCGGGTGCGGTTTGTGGCTTATGTGCTGGGCGCCCTGTTTGCCACGGCGGCGGGATTCGTCCTCGCTTGCCGCATCGGCTGCGGTGACCCCAATGCCGGTACGCAGTTTTCCATCCAGAGCATCGCCTCCTGCGTCATCGGCGGCACCATTATGTCCGGCGGCAAGGGCACCATTACCGGCTGTGCCCTGGGGGCGCTGCTCATGACCGTGCTCACCAGTTTCTTAAATATGACCGGTATCCCCTCCTATTGGCAGTATGTATGGCAAGGCGGCCTGATTTTGGTCTCCGTGGTCATCCACTATATTACCGGACAGATCAACGAAAAGCGGAGAATAGGGGGCATGGCCCGTGCGATTTGAAAAACAAGATCTGTTTGAACTGGACCACTGCTATTCGGTCAAACATATGGAAATCGGCGGCCGGGACTCTGTGGTCTTTGCCACGGAAGGCGTGGGCCCCGCCTGTTTGGTGGATGTGGAGACTCTGGCTGTGTCCCACATTTGGGAGGAGCCCGGCGGCACCATGTGCATGGTGCCGGTGCCAGGGCTGGACAGCAGCTTTTTGGCGGTGCAGAAATTCTATTTCGGCTTTAATTCCGCCGAATCCCTATTAGCCTACTGCCATCCGACAGGGACGGGCTGGCAGGTGGATAAAGTCTTTGACCTGCCCTATCTCCACCGGTTTGACCTGCTCTGTAATGGAGACCGGGTGGACTTTGTAGGCGGTGTGCTGTGCCGGTCCAAGAAAGAGAAGAACGACTGGAGCGACCCGGGCTATATCACCGTGGGTCGGGTTAATCCCCAGGACATGACGGCGCCCATCCCGTTGCAGATTGTCCAGGATAAGCTGACCAAGAACCACGGCTACAGCAAAGTGGTAGACGACGGGGTGGAAAAGGGCCTGTTTGCAGCCCAGGAAGGCGTCTTTTTGGTGACGCCACCGGTGGGCGGCCGTGCCGATTGGCAGGTGGAACATATTTTTGACCGGCCTGCCAGCGAGGCCCAGCTTTTTGACTTAGATGGGGACGGGGTGAAGGAACTGGTCACCATCGAGCCCTTCCACGGGACGGACTTTCACATCTACCGGAAGACAAAGCAGGGGTATGACCTGCTCTATGCCTGCCCAGGGGGAATGGATTTCTGCCATGTGATCTGGACCGGTGTCCTGGCCGGCAAGCCCTGTGTTGTAGGCGCCTGCCGCCGGGGGCCCCAGAGCCTGTTTTTGATCACTTGGGAAAATGGACAGTGTGTTTTCACAGAGATAGATGCCGGCGTGGGCCCCAGCAACGTGGATGTGGTCCACAGGCCGGACTGCGACATCATCGCCTCTGCCAACCGAGAGGTGGGCTGGGCTACTTTCTATCGTGTCTATCCAGATTAACCTGCTTTCCTGCATAAAAGGCATCCATCCGCAATGCCAAAAGGCCGGGGCTTGTCCACCCGGCCTTTTGGTCAAAAAAACGCCTGACATACGTCAGGCGTTTTTCCTATGTAGGTCTTATAAAAATAGCAGTAGGCTGACGGACATAACCACCATGCCGGAGATGAGCCCGTAGATGGACAGGTGGTGCTCGCCATATTCCCGGGCGGCGGGGAGGAGCTCATCAAAGGAGATGAACACCATAATTCCCGCAACAGCGGCAAAAATGATGCCATAGACCGTGTCGGTCATAATGGGTTGCAGCACCAGCCAACCAATCAGCGCCCCTACTGGCTCCGCCAGACCGGAGAGGAAGGAGTAGCGAAAGGCCTTAGCCCGAGAGCCGGTGGCCTGGTAAATGGGGACGGAGACGGCGATGCCCTCCGGGATGTTGTGGATGGCAATGGCCACCACAATGGGGATGGCCACGCTGGGTTCCTGCATGGCGGAGACAAAGGTGGCCAGCCCTTCGGGGAAATTGTGAATGGCTATGGCCAAGGCGGTCAAAACCCCCATGCGCATGAGCTTTTTTTGATTTTGGGGCTGTATGGGCTCGTTTTCCGCCTCCACAGACTTGACTTCGTGGGGGTTTTCTTCTGCGGGGATCAGTTTGTCAATGATGGCGATAAAGAGCATACCGCCGAAGAAGGCGGCCACAGTGACCCAGTTGCCGGCCCGAGTCCCCAGTTCGGAGACCAAAGCGTCTCGGGCGTCGGCGAAAATTTCTACAAAGGAGACGTAGATCATGACGCCAGCGGAAAAACCTAGGCTGATGGATAGAAATTTCCGGTTGGTCCGCTTGGTCAAAAATGCTATGCCGCTGCCGATCCCCGTGCTGAGGCCGGCAATCAACGTCAGCAGAAAGGCCAATAAGACATTG
>CAZXRD010000096.1:0-2857 GCA_964642465.1 uncultured Oscillospiraceae bacterium
GGAAGATGCTTTAAAGCTGGTTTACGACGCTATGGAAGCAGGGGCTGCAGGTGTAGATATGGGTAGAAATATTTTTCAGGCACAGGATCCTGTGGCAATGGTCCAGGCAGTGCAAGGCATTGTCCATGGAGGACTCAACGACAGAGAGGCCTACGAATTTTATTTGGACAAGATAGCGGTAGGAAGAAACGTTTCGAAATAGAGGAGGAGTTTTTTATGGCAATTTCAAAAAGTTTTACTTTATCTAATGGTGTAAAAATCCCTGTTTTGGGCTATGGGACTTTTGAGATGACAGAAAGCGGGATATCTACAGCGATTCAATGTGGATATCGTCACATTGATAGTGCGCAGAATTATGGGACACTCCCTTATGTAGCCTCGGCTATAAAAAAGAGCGGTATTCCCCGTAGCGAGTTCTTTGTGACCAATAAGGTCGACAATCCGAACCACGGCTATGAGAATGCCGCAAAATCAATTGATGAAGATTTGAAGAAAACTGGTTTGGTATATTTTGATCTGATGTTGATTCACTGGCCCAGTCCCAAATCTTATCCCAAGGAATATCGGGATGCTTATGACGGAACTTGGAGAGCACTGGAAGATGCCTATCGTGCGGGGAAGGTTCGAGCAATTGGTGTTAGTAATTATTTGCCACATCATTTAGCTGAATTGATGGAGACAGCAGAAATTGCCCCAATGGTAAACCAAATGCGTTTTTTCCCAAGCTTTCGAGATCTGGATGCTTTAGACGCCTGTAAAAAACTACACATGCAGGTTATTGCCTGCTTACCGCTGGGGCAGGGAAGAGTGCCGCAGATGCATGAGTTAGATAAAATAGCAGAGAAATATCAAAAATCTAATGCGCAAATTGCTTTGCGCTGGATTATCCAAAGCGGCGTAGTTCCGATTCCTTGTTCAAAGACGCCGGAACGCATCCGGGATAATGCGGATATTTTTAATTTTTCGCTGTCTCAGGAAGACATGGACTATATTAATTTCCTTCCTATGAAACCTGAGGATGCCGCAACCATTGGAGCGCCAGATGACGTGGCCTTTCGTCAAATGATTGGGGCCTTAGCATATTTTGGCGGCGGAGAGATTGATTTTGGTAAATTGAAATAATTCCTATAAGAGCCGGGAAATGCTTTAGGAGGATTCTAATGTCCATAAAAGCGGTTTTATTTGATATGGATGGTGTGCTTATAGATGCAAAGGATTGGCACTATGAGACCCTGGATAAGGCTTTGCGGTTATTTGGATCAGAGATTAGTCGGGAAGAACATTTATCTATCTTTGATGGGTTGCCTACAATGAAAAAACTACAGATGCTAACCCAACGAGGTAAGCTGCCACAAGAATTGCACGGTTTTATTAATGATTTGAAACAGAGCTATACTATGGCAGCCATTGTTAATAACTGCTTTCCAATATACCAACACGAGTATGCTTTATCTCGTTTAAAAAAAGAAGGCTATAAAATTGCGGTCTGTTCCAACTCTATACGCAAAACAATAGAGACGATGATGACAAAATCGGCGCTTATGCCTTATATCGATGTTATTTTATCTAACCAAGATGTAGAGCGGGCAAAACCCGATCCAGAAATTTACCTGAAAGCCATGACATGCTTTGGCCTCAAGCCAAAAGAATGTGTGATCGCTGAGGATAATTTCAATGGTATCCAGGCTGCCATTGCCAGTGGGGGCTATCTTTTTAAGGTAGATACAGTGTGGGATGTCACCTATGAAAATTTGCGCCGCCGGATTGATCAGATCGAAGGCGAGGTGGCCTGAAATGCAAAAGTATGCTGTGATTTTTCAATCCTTCGGGGATGTAAGCAAACAAAATGATGCTATGCATGCGCTGTTTAGTGACGCAGAGTCGGTCATACAAGTTTATGAAGATAAAACAACCACTGAAGCTAAAATGCAGACCCGGACTCGGGCGGGGATCAGCTATGTCGATATAGCTATGCCCGAAGAAAATGGAGGTCCTCTATGCAGTACACTTATGGCTGTAGCTTACATAGATAATGGCAATTCGTTGTTGCTCGTTGGGGATGATCTCTCGCCGGATTTTAATGTAGCTGAGGTTGTATCTCAATTTGAGAAAGCAGCGGCAGATTGTGGTGTGGTTGTGAAACGCAGAAATACGCCAAGTGAACTCTTTGCGTCCCTTTATGACAACAATGTTACGATGTTTACAAATACCCCTGGGTCTGGAATGGCGCTAGAGTCGTTTTTCTATTTTCAACATGGACGGGATTTTATAACCGCAGCAAAGACCCATATCATGAATGGAAAACGACCCAGCGATAAGTTTGAGATTTATAATGCGGCAAATGAGATGATACTAGAGGGAAAAAACGTGGTTGTGCTATAGATAATCACAAAAATTTTCTGGGGGCGGTCTTTAATCGTGCTTTGCGAAAGTGAGGAAAATATGTACAAAAAAATAATGATACCAGAGATAGCATATCCATCACAAGAAGAGACGAAAACCAACTATTCTAAATTCTTTGATCTTAATTTAGCACCCCCAGATCCGGAAACAGAAGAATTGATAAGAAACGCAAAACCTGCGGATCCATCTCTAGCCTTGCGGCCGGGAGAATTTGAAAGGATGTTAGCACCGGGGTATCTTCCACTAGAGACTGGATATTGTCTTATGCCGGATCATACGGCCTATGTGGCAGTGCTTACAAAAATGCCGGGGCTGAGTTTAAAGATGTGGAGCTGGTTTGATGCATGGATGGACAACGATCTAAAATATAAGATTTGGTGTCCGGGTTACCATTACAGAGTGCGGCCGGGGTTTTTGTTGGAAGACATAGGTCGTGGTCCAGAAGCAATATATA
>CAZXRD010000096.1:2957-5863 GCA_964642465.1 uncultured Oscillospiraceae bacterium
AATGGCAAATTTACGGCATATCCTCCCCAAGCTATATGGCGAACTGTCCGAAGCCCATGAGAAGTAAATCTTAATTAAAAGATGACAGAAAAATAAAAACCCCCTGAATAGCAAAAATGTTGCCCAGGGGGTTTTATTTTTTCTTGTGTTTCCGTTTTTCGAAAGAACTTTTCAGGGCCTGAAGGTGCTCGGAGAGGTTAGCGGAGTTGGGGAGGGGGTGGAAGAAGTGGTATTTCTGCCGGGCGGCCTCGCTGCGGCGGCGAAACTCCGCTTTGAGCGTCTCATAGCGGAGAATCACGTCGTTCTCCTCGGCAAATTTCTTCAGCCGGGCCACAAGCCGGGTGGAGTAGCACACGTCCACCAGAAAGACCCCGAAAAACAGGCCCACCACAAAGGAAAAAGCCAGGTTCCGGGACAGCCAGTCTAGGGCGTCTAGGATATGGGGGTGGATGAGGAAGTAATACAGGGCGCCCAGCGCCGCCCAAACCAGGGAAAACTTCGGGCAGATGATGCCCTGGATATTGCCCCACTCCTTGAAGTAGTCCCACAGGCGCACCTTGGTGACTTTGAGGCTCACAATACCGGCGATGTACTCAATGGCGGTCATGGCAATGGCCATGAATAGGAAGAGCAGGACCCGGTTCCACACCGGGTTTGCCACCAGGCTGTAGGCCTCCAACTGGGCGATGCTGTAGAGAATGCAGAGGCCAAACCCGTACAGAGGCACATAGGGTCCCACGCAAAAACCGGGATTGATCCACTTCCGCTCCGGGTTGGCGGAGGAGAAAAACCGGCGGAACAGCAGCTCAATGACCCAACCGGTGACAGAGCCGATAAAAAAGAGAAAGGCCAAGATCAAAAATCCGTTCATAAACGCTCCTTAAGAACAGGGAAGCGGCGGCAGGTCCGGCAGGGCGGGGGCACAGACCAGCTGGCTGGCCAGGTCACAGATCCGCCCGGCGGCATCCGGATGGATGGTCTGCCGCTGCCGGGCCAGCATATTGGCCCGGGCAGCCGGGTCGGCCAGCAGCTGGAAGACCTGGTACAGATTGTGCAGCTCCAGCCGTTGGCTCATGCCCTGGGCGGCAAAAAAGCTGGCGTTGCGGGTCTCGCAGCCGGGGATGGGCGAAAAGTGCAGCAGGGGGATCCCGGCCACAGCCGCCTCCGTGGAGGAGAGACCGCCGGGCTTGGTGATATATACATCACAGGCCCGCATGTATAAGGGCATCTGCCGGGTGAACCCCAGGACCCGGACCCGTTCCAGCTGCCGGCCAAACAGCCTGGCCCGCAGCTGGGGATTTCTGCCGCAGATCACAATGAGCTCGATATTGCCCCGGATGCGCAGCTCCTGGTGCAGGGCCAGGACCAACGCCTCCATCTTGCCGGCGCCCATGCTGCCGCCGGAGATCAGAATGTACTGTTTTTCTGGGTCCAAATGCAACAGCCGCCGGGCCTCTGCCCGCTGGGCCGCCTGGCTGTAGCTGTGGTGTACGGGGATGCCGCAGGGGTAGATCCGCTCCCGGGGGATGCCTCTGCGGATAAATTCATCCGCCAGCTTTTCCGAGGGGATTACATAGGCGTCGCACTCGCACTCCTCGGTAAAGGGAATGCAGGTGTAGTCGGTGGCCACAAACATCAGCTTGGGCACGGGCATGCCGTGGCGCTTCATATTGGTGATGATCTCCGCCGGGTATAGGTGGGGGGAGATCACAATATCCACCGGGTTTTCCAAAAGGAACTGCTGCATAGCCGCTTTCATGTAGCCGTTGGCGTGGTAGACGGGGGAGTAAAAGGGCAGCCGGCGGTAGAGCTCCGCCACAGAATAAGCGGCGCCAAAGGCGCCGGGCACTTTCTGCACCAGCTTTACATAGCTCTGGTCCACCACGTCCGCCAGGCGCTGGCTGTGGAGGGTAAAGGGGTTGCGCATTTCCGCCCGGTGGCCCCGGCGGCGCAGTTCTTCTACAATAGCGGCGCCGGCGGCGTTGTGACCGCCGCCGGTTCCGCAGGATAAAATCAGTGCATCCATAACAGTTTCACCCGTATGCGTTCTTTGTCCTCTTTCCCCAAAAGCAGCCGCAGGCAGACCACCAGCGTGATCCCCAAAAAGCCCAGCCACATACCCATGGGTGAAGAGCCCCAGCATAAAATGAGGGCCACAAAAAAGGAGATGCCCGTGCGATAGGAGTGGGGGTAGATCTTGATGACCAGGGAAAACAGCAGGAAGGAAAAGACCAGGGCCGCCAGGGGGCGCCATACCGGCAGCAGGCCAAGCAAGCAGCCGAAGGATACGGCGATGGCCTTGCCCCCCTTGAAGCTGTAAAACAGGGGGAAGGCGTGGCCGATCGCCGGTGCGGCCACTACCAGAGCCGTGCCCCAGATGGGCAAGGGCCGGCCGGCGCTGTAACCGAAGTATGCCCATACAGGCAGAAATCCCTTAGAGATATCCCCAATTAACGTGAGACAGCCGCACCAAAAACCGCCGTATTGAAAGGCGTTGGCCGTACCGGGGTTTTGGTCTTGACTGCGCTCCACGACCGGCCCTTTCTTTAAAAGCCGGTCCCATACATGGACAAACAGGACGCTGCCGCTGAGATAGCCCAACAGGGCAAACACAAGGGCGGTCCACATAAAAATCCCAGCCTTTCTATCAGATAGAAGATTTTATTAAAAAACGCCGCTGGAGGCTCTATCCCCCCAGCGGTGTGGCACCCCCGGTGCGACTCGAACGCACTACATTCCGCTTAGGAGAGCGACCAGAAAGAACAAACCGCCACATACAGAGTGCTAATAAATCCTTTGTGTATGCGGCTTTCCAAGCATTTTTCTATCATCAGAATCATTCCAATTCATTGCTAATAACACGCAGTTTTTAGGGGTAAAATTAGCTCGGAATTGACATAGACCTG
>CAZXRD010000097.1:0-5683 GCA_964642465.1 uncultured Oscillospiraceae bacterium
TTTTGGAGATAGAAATTCCTTATCCCTCAGGTATCCATATGCACAGCGTTTTGCTTCGCCAGTACGATGCTGTGGTTGCGGACTAACTGAACGAACAGCGACGCTAGTTTGGGGTCAAACTGGCTGCCGGCGCCCTTTTCAATTTCACTCAGAGCGCAATCCAAAGATAATCCTTTGCGATAAGGACGGTCTGTTGTTATGGCGTCAAATACATCGGCAATGGCCAGACATCGGGCGGATGCCGGAATTTCCTCGCCGACGATGCTACGGGGATACCCGCAGCCGTCCCACCGTTCGTGATGTCCCAGTACTGCCGGGATCAGATATTCCATCCCCGGCAGGTGGCGAATCATCTCAATGGAACTATTCACATGTTCCTGCATGATCTGATATTCGTCAATCTCCAACTTTCCGCTTTTATTGAGGATCCTTTCCGGGACGGAGATCTTGCCAATGTCATGAAGTAGACCTGCGGCGTAGATGTTGCGCACTTGGTCTTCATCGAATCCGGCTGCCAATCCTAACATTGCTGCATAGCGGGCCACGTTTCTACTGTGGGCGCATGTATAGTGATCCTTGGCGTCGATGGCTGCCACCAGGGCAGAAATCATAGACATGGTTGTATGATACCTGCTATCGTACCGTTCGATGTGGTTTATAATGGCGTCGATGCGCTCTGCCAACTGACGGCACATCAGAGTAGTGTCGGCATTGCGGAAGATGACGATCCGGTCCTTTCCGCCCTGTTTGGCGTTATACACAGCCAGATCTGCGTTGTCCATCAACTCATTGGCGTTGGAGGCCGCATAAGGGGCCGAGCAGATACCCACGCTGACGGAGAGGGACTTGTAGTGCCGCCTCTCCGGTGCAAGGTTAATCATCCGGATGCAGTTGACGATCTCGTTGGTGAGGCTTATGGCCCGGCGGGTGTCCTGCAGCGGAAGCAGTATGGCAAACACTTTGCCGCCGGTGCGAAAGACGGTACCGCTCTCCCCGGTACAGCGCAAGATGCACTGGCCGATGGCACACAGCGCATCGTCCCCCTCTTTTATGCCGTAGAGCTGGTTGTAGAGTTTAAAATCATCCACATCCAGATAGATCAGCGTCAGGCACTCCTTGCCGTTTTCATAGAACTGTTCTTTCACCTGCTTCACAAAGCTCCGGTAGTTGTATACTCCGGTAAGGGGGTCAATCCAACTCTCCTGACACATTTTTTCGTAGAGAATCGCATTTTTTATGGCGATGGAGGCAATGGAAATGACTGTCTCCAAAAAATCCAGTTCCGTAGCGTTGAGATTGCGGCCCCTCTTCCGGGCAGAGAGAAGGAGCAGACCTTTAATTTCTTCCCCGTCCCGCAAAGATGCTATAAAGTCGATGTCCAACCGGCGAAAGATCTCTTTTTCGGATTCCCACATGGCCAGATGCTTGGCGTCACACTGGAATTCTCTGAGAATTAGGTAGTTATCCTTTGTGCGGAGGTAGTCAATTTGAGGGGCGTCTTTGAGGATGGAAAAAGACAATGTGGCCAAGGGGTTGGTACAGTATTTGGCCTGGTATTCCGTCTCATTCAAAAGGCAGATATATACTTGACCCACAGAAATCTCACTGGTGATAATGGTGCCCAGTTTCTCCATGATATACTCTGTGCTGAGGGCCTTAGAAACCTCAGCAGAAAAGGACTCGACTATCTTTCTCTGCCGTTCTCCCCGATCGAATATGGCCTCCAGTATCCAGTACAACAGCCAACAAACCAGCCCCAACAGCACGGAGTACGCCAAGATCGATAGGCTCATTCTCAAATCTTCGTTCAAGCCTATCTGCCCCAGAATGTCATAAACGGGACCAATTAAATGCATACCGCCCAATGCGCAGATTACTATCATCAAAACAATCAGCAAACTGCGAGAGATCACCAGTGACATACGGAACATACGCCGTTTGTACATGGCCGTCGTTATCAAAATGGCAAAAATGACACCGGCCAGGGCGTCAAAGGGGAAGGTGTTTCCAGGCAGACTGACCTGCAGCAGATTGCCCGCAAACAGCACAAGGCCTCCGTTGATGATGACCCGGATGCCCGGTACGTGAACACCCTGCTCCCGGATTACCTGCAGCAGCATCACGACCGTGGCAATGATAATGGCCGCAAACAACACACAGGGTACTATAATGTTCCAGTTTATGTTATAAATAAATACTATAGACCCATCAGACTGCACCGTGGGGGTGGGAGGCGCCAGGAAAAAACCGCTGATGGTCCCTGGTAAGATGCACACTGTACAGAAGGTGAATAGACCGAGCAGAAACCATCCCTTGCGGCGGGTAAACCTGTGAACGAAAACGTAGAAGAGCAACTCCATGACGAACAGTGCTGTCAAGGAGACATTATACCAGAAGTTCAGTCCCGGCCACATCTGTAGCCGCATGAGGATGGAACCGCCGGACCACAAAATACAGTCCAGCAACACGGCCAGAAACACCCAGATTTCCGACGTTTTCTTGGCGGAGAGGAACACGACGAACATCAGGACAAAACAGCCACATGCTATTATGTTGATGGCTATGTAATCAATGCTGTTCATTGATGGATTCCTTTCTCTGGGTGCAAAAGTAATCTTCCTGATAGCGCAGAAAACCACTGATATCCAACATACTGGGGTTGATTCTGGGCAAGCGCCTCCCCATGGCGTTTTCATAAGAGGAAATAGTGCCATATTTCAAGATGGTGATCTGCAGCGGGTCTATATTCAGCAGTCTTTTCAGATCTCTGTAATCATGGTCAAAATATTTGACATACAAGGATAAATGCTCTATGAGTATTTTCTGAGCAGTGACCTCTTCGACTTGGGCTTTCGGTGGAATCTCCAGATACATGTGCAGGAAGGGGTCATTGTTTTTGTTGAACTCCTTTTTCATCACCCAGTCCCCGATTTCCAGGCGGCTGAGGCAGATGACCTCCCGTATGGAGGACTCGGTGATGCGGGTGAACCCTGCGATGTCGATGACATTGGGCACCCGGTCCACGAAGGTTAGCCGTGGCAATTGCCCGCTCCTGGCGCTGAGACAGCGATACACGTCGCCGATGCGGTAACGCATGAAAGCACCGCCGTGGAGTACAGAGATAACCAGCTCATAGTCCTCTCCTTCCTGAATCTCATCCATCAGGCAGGTCCGGGGCTGGTAGGAAGGCTCTTCTAGATTGTGTAGCATCTCCTGCTGGGGGATGAACTCGTAAAAACAGGCGTTGGGAAAGAACACTATGCCCTGGTGATCCCAGGTTTCCGCTCCCACGCAGGTGGACTCGGTGCCGGCGGCCAATTCCATCGGCGCAACGCCCCAGGCCCGTGTCAACCGGTCTTTGTAGCACTTGGCGTCAGTGCCGGCGTAGAAAAAGGCCTTCAGTCGAAAGATATCTCCCGGAGTGATGTCCCGCCCATCTCGACGACTGACATACTTTGCTCGCAGGTAACGCATAGCGTTGCCCAGAGAGACCCTCATCCCTTTGTTTCCGTCGCTGCTTTTGCTAAAGCTCTCGGTGATGTAATTGGCCACAGATCCAATACAAAAAAAGAAGTCCACTCCTCCGGACATTGCCATGCAAAACCCTTTTTTGATGCGCTGACTGAAGTTTAAATCGGAATTGGTATTGGAATCCGGCAGCCAGGTGAAACGGATATCCTCATCAAGCAAAGAGGGTATCAGTCCCGTGGCATAAGGCAACGGCGCACCGCCGTACAGAATACGGTCGCCGCTCTTGAGATTGAATTTGCCCTTTTCCCTGGAGGTAGCCATCATCATGGCGGAAATTAAATTATGACGGTAAGTGTCCAGCATACTGCGGCTGTATGGCGCCAGTTTGTGGGGACGTAGTCCCCCTTCCCAAGTAGTCTGAAGCCATACTACCGGTTCCTCACAGAGCATATCCGTCCGGCGAGCCAGCAGAATGTCTGCATAGTCTTCATAAGTGGTCAGAGGCAGCATCCGCCGCAGCTCATCGACGCTATTGGGCTGGTTGCCCTTCAATAGCTGCTGCCCCAGACCGCTTCGGCTCCAGCATCGTATCTGTTCTTCCATTAGCCGCCGCTGGGTATGCATATACTCTGAGAGACCCATATCCACGAATCCGCAATACTCCTGCCAAAGCTGTTTACAGCTATACCTCTTGAGTTTTTCATCAAAACGCATATAGATCTCACCTTCTAATCATATTCCAGCAGAGTCGAATACTCCGCCGGTTCGGCAGCAAAAATGGAGTGAAATGTTTGTAACTCTCATATCCCATCAGTAGAGCCGGAAATACACACACATCTTCAAATAAAACCAAAAGTATATTGGTTGCAGAAAACACCGCCGCCTCCCATAACGGTAGTCCTCCGCCCGCCCACAGGCAAAGGTAAAGCCCAACAAACCACAGCACCCCGGGATGCCGGCACAGGGCATATACCCCTTGTGTACAGACCCTGCGCTTTTGGCCGGGAGCATTGTAAGACGCCTTCACCGGCAAAGAAAAAAAAAGCGTGTACACCAACAGCACAAAAAAAATTCCACCCAGGAACAGCAATGCCCCTTGCAGCCATCCTTCCAGTGGAGGTGTGCCGCTGATTGTCTCCCAAACAGTTCCTGCGGCCAACAGCAGTGTCCCTATTGGAAAGCACACACGCAGGCTGCGCAACCCCATGTGCCAGTCGTTATAATCGCTGAAAAAAAAGAATGCGAATCCGCACAACCCTATCCAAAATCCCATGGAGCCGTCCTCCAAATTCCATAAATTCAAAATCATACTATGTGGTTATCCCTTTTAGTAAGCCATCTGGGGACGAGCCACGACGAGGATGAGCCGCTGGGACAGCAGGGTGCCAAAAATGTGCGACTGAAGCGGAACGCAAACTTGTCCAGGTAGGATTGAAGATGATCCTTGGGCAGACCGTGGTAGGTCCCCAGAATAAACGCCTTGGCATCGCTAACCACAATATACAGACAGTGGAGCACACCGCTGTTAAGGACATAGCCCTTATGTTCGTGGATGTAATCCTTAAGCGCAGGGATATAACTGCGGTAACCATCGCTGCGGATGGGGCGATCCGGGTGCAACGGCGCTGTTGGCCCCCAAAAGTAGGCGTCGTCAAACTCTAAGACACCAGGCAGCAAATGCGCTGCGTCCCGCTGTCCCATGGCGGAACGGATGCGCCGAAGCATAGACCATGCGGTCTCATATCTGGTTGGACAACTGAACAGCGAACAGTCCTCGTTTGTCCTGGGAGACGAAATAGAAGGCCAGAAACCACTTACTCAGACTGACATGGCTGTGGTGCAGAACCGCCCCAGCCGTGACGGAAGCCTGACGGTGGCTGTGGGTACACTGGTACAGGTCGTTGGACAGACGGCACCCATGTTTGTGTCCGCATTTTGGGCAGACAAAACCGTCCGGTCAGCGCTGTGCAGCCTGATAGTCCCTGCAGCACTTCTCCTGCTGGAGAAAAAGATAGAGAATTACCTTGCCATCCGTACCCGCAACAAGAACAGCGGGACCGTCATGGAGGCCACGCAAACTCTCCGTTTCCTTGACACGACGCATTTTCTCCCTTTTTGGTATCATGTTTTTATTTTACACCATTGTGTTGTCCCATTTGCAGGACTTTGGTATGGCTTACTAAAAGAGACAACCACACTATGATATGACATG
>CAZXRD010000098.1:0-5677 GCA_964642465.1 uncultured Oscillospiraceae bacterium
AATGATGGGCGCTTTTTCTTTTGCTTTTTTATGCCCGGCGGCGGACAAGCCCCGCCAGGGAGAAGACCCCAAAGGCCAGGATGTTGGCCACCACCACGCTGGCCCCCGCCGGGGTGCCCCAGCTATAAGAGGCCACTAGCCCCAGGCAGAAGCAGACCACTGCCACCACACCGGCCACAACCACCACCGAGCGGAATCGCTTGCACACCCGCATGGCGGTGAGGGAGGGAAACAAAATCAAACTGGAGATCAACATAGCCCCCATCATCCGCATCCCCACCACGATGGTCACCGCCGTGAGCACCGCCGTCATCAGGTTGTAAAGGCCCGCATGGGTCCCGGTGGCCCGGGCAAACTCCTCGTCAAAGGTGACGGAAAAAATCCGGTTGTACAGCAGCACAAAGGCCCCGATCACCAGCACGGACAAAACAGCGCTGACAATCACATCCCCCTGGCTCATAGCCAGGATGCTGCCGAACATATAGTTGTACACATCCACGTTCATGCCGCTGGTGAGGGAGATGGCCATCACCCCTACGGCCAGGGCCCCAGTGGAGATGAGGCCGATGGCCGCATCCCCCTTAATGCGGCTGCTCTCGCTGAGGCGCAGGAGCAGCACCGCCGCCACCACAACCACGGGGATCGCCACCCCCATGAGGGACCAGTTCATGGCCATGGCAATGGCCAGGGCCCCAAAGCCCACATGGGACAGCCCATCCCCAATCATGGAGTAGCGCTTCAAGACCAGGCTCACCCCCAAAAGGGCGGCGCAAAGGCTGAGCAACACCCCGCCGATCAGCGCCCGGGTAATAAAGCCATAGGAAAAGAATTCTCGAATTATGTCAATCATTTTTCCCACCTCCGGAGAAGCCTTTTCCCAGGTCGCTGGCCCGGTATTCCGCCGTGGTGCCCAAAAACTGGACCCGGTGGCCCAAGTGCAATACCCGCTTGCCCTGATCCAAAGCGCTTTGGATGTCATGGGACACCATGAGAATGGCAATCCCGCTGTTATTCAGGGTTTTGATATCCCTGTAAAGCTCTGCGCTTGCCAGGGGATCCAGGCCGGAGACCGGCTCATCCAGCACCAAAACCCGGCTGGCCGCCGTCATGGCCCGGGCTAAGAGCACCCGCTGCTGCTGGCCCCCGGAGAGTTCCCGAAAGCTTTTATTTTTTATGTCAACTACGCCCAGTTTTTCCATATTGGCCGCCGCCCGGGCCTTGTCCACCTTGGTATAGAATGGGCGCCAGCGGCGTCCCGCCAGGGCGCCGGAGAGCACCACCTCCATACAGGAGGCGGGAAAGTCCTTTTGGGCCTGGGTGCGCTGGGGCAGGTATCCGATCTGACCACGGGTCAGCCCCTCGCCATAGGCAATCTCCCCGGCGGCCGGGGCGTGAAGGCCCAAAATGGCCTTTAACAGGGTGGATTTCCCGCTGCCGTTTTCCCCGACGATGCAGAGGTAGTCCCCCGCCTCTACGGCGAAGCTGATGTCCTCCGCCACCTTCCGCCCCTCATAGGCCAGGTCCACATGTGTACAAGTGATCAGTGCCATCTATCCGTTCAGCGCCTTTCTCAAGTTTTCTGCATTTTGGGCCATGAGGCTGAGATAGGTCTCCCCTTGGGAAAATTCCTCCGCCGTCAGGTTGTGGCAGGAGTGGAAGGTGAGGACCTGGGCCCCGGTCTCCTCAGCTATGGCCTGGGCGATCTGCCCGTTAGAGAGCTCCACCTGGAACACCACGGGGATCTGGTCTGCCCGCACATAGTCCACCAGGCGGGACACCGTCTGAAAAGAGGGCTCCGTCTGGGCGCTGCAGCCGGGGAAGGCCGCCTGGTAGCGCAGGCCGTATTCCCGGGCAAAGTATAAAAAGGGGAACCGATCCCCAAAGACCACCACCTGCCGCTTCGCCGTGGCCACGATCTCCCGAAACGTCGTATCCAGGGCGGAGAGCTGCTCCAAATAGGCCGCCGTATTGGCCTGGTACTGCCCGGCCCCTGCCGGATCTATGCGGCACAGGGATTGGCACAGCCCCTCCACAATGGCCATGACATTCACCGGGGAGGTCCAGACATGCTCGTCATAGGCCGCCGCCTCGTGATCATGGTCGTGGTCGTGATCCGCCCCCTCGAGCTCCTCCTCTTCCAGGAGATCCGTCCAGTCCATCATGCGGAACGTCTCGCCTTGGATATCCCCCGCTTCCAACAAGTCGGCAATCCAAGCGTCCGACTCGCCGCCCCCATAGAGAAACAAATCACAGGTTTCCATGGCGATGATGTCCTGGGGCGTGGGGTCGTAGGCATGGACCTCCTGCCCCGGCTTTAGAAGCAGGCGGATATCCGCCCGGTCCCCGGCCAGAGTCCGGGCAAAGTCGTACACCGGGAAAGAGCTGGCCACGATCTGCAGCCGGCCGGTGTCCGCCGCCTGGCTGGGAGCACTGCAGCCGGCCAGGCCCAGGATCAGGGCCAAAAGCAAAAAGATTGCCCCAGTCCGCCTCATTTCTTCCCTCCACAGCCGCAGTGTCCATAGAGCACTGTTTTGGTGGTGTCCAGCTTAAAATGGTGCTTGGTCTCCACATGGCTGCACAGCTGATCGATGAACTCGCAGTCCAAGTGGATCAGCCGGCCGCACTCCAGGCACCGGAGATGAAAATGCTCCTGACAGGCGGGGCTGTCCACATACTGGTACAGGGCGCCCCGTTCATCAGTTTCCAAGTACTTGCGCACCCGGCCCTCCGCCTCCAGGCGGGTGAGGGTGCGGTAGATGGTGGCCATGCCCACCTTGCCCGCCAGCCCCCGGGCGATTTCTCCCGCCGACAGGTGCTCCGCCTCATGGGCCCGTAAAAAAGCCTCCACAATCTCCCGTTGACGGGTCTTATATCCGCCGTCCATTTCTGCCTCCAATTTGAAAATGGTTTTCAATTTCAAATCGAATGGTATCATTTCGCTTGTTTTTTGTCAAGTACCGCTGGATTCTTAGGCAATTTCGCACATTGCAACTCGCTAAAGGAAAATGATATACTTTATTTTGTGTTGCAAAGGCACACAGAGAGAAAGAGAGAAATAAAAACAGCCCGCTTCTATGGCCAGATGCGGGACTGCGGCCCAGGGAAATTCCCCACGGCCGTGGATAATAAAGGAGAGATGGTTGGCGTATGCTGGATATTCAAGTTGTGATCAATCAGATGATTGTGTTGTTTTTGGCCCTGGTGGTAGGCTTTGTCGCCAACAAGACCCATGTGCTCACTGCAGAGGGCACAAAGATGCTCTCTAAACTGGTGGTAAACGTGGCCCAGACCGCCCTAATCATTGCCGCCGTGCTCACCATGGAGACCCGGCTGAGCACCCAGGATTTCTTCACTTTGATCCTGGCCTCCCTCGGTATGTATGCCGTCCTGGGAATCGTGGCCATTTTCCTGCCCTACATCCTGCGGTCCAAGCGCTCGGACTATGGCCTGTACCGGTTTATGATGATGTTTGGCAACGTGGGCTTTATGGGCTACCCCGTCATCGGCGCCATTTTCGGTAGCGACGCCATCTTTTATTCCGCCATTTTTAATCTGCCCTTCTATGTGCTGGTGTATTCCATCGGCATCATGTTTGTTTCCGAGGGCAGCGGGAAAAAGGCCTTCCAGCCCAAGGCCTTGATCAATGCCCCGCTGATCGCCGGCATTATCTCCGTCATCATTTACGCCCTGAACATCAAATTTCCCGCACCCATCACAGAGACCTTTGATATGCTGGGGAACATGACAACGCCGGGCGCCATGTTGATCTTAGGCTCCTCTTTGGCCTCCCACTCCCTGAAACGGGTGTTCACCGAGTGGCGGATTTACCCCCTTGCCATTCTCCGTCTATTGATCATGCCCATTGCCATATGGGCCCTGTTCCGGAACTTTATCGCCAGCCCCATTATTTTGGGCATCACCGTGATCACCACGGGCATGCCTGCGGCCACCAATGCCACTTTGCTTTGCATGGAATACGGGGGAAATGAAGAGCTGGCCTCCAACTGCGTGGTGATTACCACCATCCTGTCCGTGGCCACTATCCCCCTTCTGTCCTACCTCCTGCTATAGGGGACGGACGCCATACGCTAAAAACCGCCGGACAAAGGAGTGTTTTTGATGAACCGCCCATTTATCCCCGCCCGCATCCTACTGCCCGCACAAGCGGACATGACCCGCTGGAGCGTCATTGCCTGCGACCAATTCACCTCCCAGCCGGAATACTGGACAGAGGTGGAACAACTGGTGGGCGACGCCCCCTCCACCCTGCGCCTGATGATCCCCGAGGCCTACTTGGGCAAGCGGGATATGGAGACCGAAATCCGCAAAGTGAACCAAACCATGGACCAGTACTTGGCCGCCGGGGTTTTCACCCAGGTGGAGGACGCTTTCATCTATGTAGAGCGCACCCAGCCCGACGGGCGGGTACGCCGGGGCCTGGTGGGCGCTGTAGATCTGGAGGCCTATGACTACAGCCCCCAGTCTGTCTCTCCCGTCCGGGCCAGCGAGGCCACGGTGGTGGAGCGGCTGCCGGTGCGCATCCACATGCGGGAGTCGGCGGCGCTGGAGATGCCCCACATCATGATTTTGATTGACGACGAGACAGATTCCGTCCTGGGCCCCCTCACCGGGGAGCGAGACGGGCTGCACCTGGTCTATGACTTCGACCTGATGGCCGGCGGCGGCCACATTCAGGGCCGGCGGATCACCGGTGGCCGGGCCCAGGCCACCTTGGCAGCCCTGGATCAGCTGGCAGATCCGGCCAAATTCAACGCCAAGTACGGCGTAAAAGACACCCCAGTGGTGCTCTGCGTCATTGGGGACGGGAATCACTCTCTGGCGGCGGCTAAGGCCCACTGGGAGAACTTAAAAAAGGCCCTGCCGGCGGAAAAGCTGAAAAACCACCCCGCCCGGTACGCCCTGGCGGAACTGGTGAACATCCACGACACCGCCCTGGATTTCGAGCCCATCCACCGCTTGGTGCTGGGCACCGATGTGCCCGCCTTCCTGGCGGCTTTGGAAAAGAAGTTTCCGGAAGGCCGTCCCCTCACCTATCTGGCCCAGGGCCAGACGGGCCAGGTCCAGGTACCCGGGGCCCAGATCGGGGCCCTCATCGGCAATCTGCAGGCCGCTCTGGAGGAGCTCACCGCCCGCTACGGCGGGGAGATCGACTATATCCACGGCCAGGCGGATCTGGAGGCCCTCTCTGCCCAGCCGGGGAATGTGGGCATCCTGCTCCCGGCCATGGAGAAATCCGACCTGTTCCGGTCTGTGATTGCCGGCGGCGTCTTCCCCAAAAAGAGCTTTTCCATGGGCCACGCCCGGGACAAGCGGTATTATTTAGAGTGCCGGGAGATCCGGTAAACCTACAACAAAAAGAGCCGGCCAGGCGTTTGCCTGGCCGGCTTTGTGTTTGTCTGATAAATCCCCCGCCCTTTTCGATTGCCTAGCTTGCGCACCAGCTTTTCAAGGCGGCGTCCGCCTGGTCTACACGGCTGCCGGAGATAGCCAACCCCTTTTCCACTTTGGCCCCGGAGCAGAGCCGCCGGATGTCCCCCTCGCTGCGGCCCAGGCCGCTGCCCTCGTGGGTGCAGAAGGGGCAGATCCGCTTGCCGGTAAAGTCATAGTGCTCCAGAAAGGTGAACACCGGCATGGGTATAGTGCCCCAGTAGTTGGG
>CAZXRD010000099.1:0-5600 GCA_964642465.1 uncultured Oscillospiraceae bacterium
TTGACCAGCAGGGGGCTTTGTTTATACGCTTGTGGCCTATCTGGCTTTGTGCCAGCCCGGCTTTTACCGTTTGCCCTTGTCGTAGGGCTGACCTGCCGCAGCAGGGCCTCTGGACTTCTTGGAAGAGAAGGCCAGCACGATGAGGGTGACGACAAAGGGGATCATTCTGTAGTAGAATGCATCGATGTTCAGGTTGGCCAAGAAGGGCAGCGCCGAGTAGACGGATGCCAGTGTCTTCATGATGCCAAAGAAGATGGAAGCCAGCAGGATTCCACCAGGCCGCCACTGACCCAGAATCAAAACAGACACAGCCAAGAAGCCGTAGCCAGCTACGTCAGCGTTGAACTCTGTGGAGGTGGGTACGATCAGCATCAGGCCAGCCATACCGGCCAAGAAGCCGCAGGTCAGTACGCCGACCCAACGGATCTTGTAAACGTTGATGCCCAGAGCATCCGCCGCCTGGGGATACTCACCGCAGGCCCGGATCCGCATGCCCAGCCGGGTCTTGTTGATGACAATGGCACCAACCACCAGGATCAGCAGGGCAATGAAGAAGCAGATGTACACCCGCTGGAAGAAGATGTCGCCGATGACCGGGATCTCGCTCAAGCCGGGAACTGCATCGATCCGGAAGGTGTTGCTGAAGGATACCTGCTGCCGGCCAATCACCAGACGGGCGATAAAGATGGCGGCAGAGGGGGCTGCAATGTTCAAGGCGATACCACTGACTGCTTGGTTAGCGCCCACGTTGATGGACACCAAGCCGTGCAGAGAGGAGTAGGCCAGGCCGGCAATACCAGATACGATCATGGCCACAATAAAGGCCCATTGCCCGGTAAGGCCCGCCGCACCGAAGTGCAGGAACAGAGAGCCGCAGAAAGCACCTATGATCATATTACCTTCTAGGCCGATGTTGACGATACCGCTGCGTTCACAGAACATACCGCCGATACCGGCTACGATCAAAGGCGTCGAGAAGAGCAGCACTTGCTGCAAGAAGAAATAGAAGATACTCACTGCTCATCTCCTCCTTTCTCATCCTTTGCTATGTCTGCCGAACTATCCCCCGGACTTTCCGCCGGAGCTGCGGCACTGGCCGTGGACGGCACAGCCTCATGCTGCAAATCTCCCAAGCTTGTCGGATGTCTGGCGTGTTTCGCAAAGAAGTTGGTCATAAAGATGTCGTAAGACACACGCAGACGCTGGGCAAAGGCGCAGGAGAAGATGATGGCGGCAATGATAACGTCCACCACTTCCGGCACAAAGCCATAGATCTGCAGGTTGACGCCGCCCACCTGGAGGAAGGAGACGAAAATGCCAGCCACCACAACGCCAATGGGGTGGGTCATACCTAGAAGCGCAACGGCGATACCAGTAAAGCCGGTGCCGTTTACAGCGTCGCTGATGTAAATGAAGTTGCTGGTGCTGGAGGTATAGACAATAGCGCCACCCAGGCCGGCCAGTGCGCCGGCGATGACCATAGAGATCACGACAGAGCGCTTCTCATTGATGCCCGCATACCGGGCGGCGTCCCGGTTGGAGCCGCAAGTCCGCAGCTCATAGCCGAAGGTGGTCCGGTTCACAATGAACCAAATGACCACGCCCATGACAACGGCAATGATAAAACCAAGGTTGGCACCTGCACCCAAGCTGGGCAGCAGCTTATCCAAGCCGGCCTTGGGCAAAATGGAGTCCGCCGGCAGGGTCTGGGTCTTAGACTCAGATGCGTTGTACACCAGTGGGATAGACTTAATCAGGATACTGACCATATAGGTACCAATATAGTTCATCATGATACCGGAGATAATCACGTTTACGTTCCGGTATGCATTCAGAAGACCCGGCAGCAGCGCCCAAATGCCACCAGCCAAAGCACCGGCAATCAAGGCAAACAGCCAGGACCAGCTGCCTGCAAAGGGATACACCAGGTGAATGGTTAAAATGGCAAAGAAGCCGCCCACAATGTACTGACCAGAAGCGCCGATGTTCAGGGTACCGGTCTTCATAGCAAAGGCAATGGACAGGCCGCACATGATCAAGGGCATAGAATAGTAGCAGATACGGGCCGCTGCCTTGACAAAACCGGTAAGACCGAAACCACCAGTGATGATGGTTCCAATGGCCGGGAATGCCTGGCTGGCATTACAGATCAGCAGAATCACAAGGCCAATGGCCAGACCAATGATGGCCGCTACAATGGCCGAGAGAATGCTATTGAAAGAAGGGGAAAGCAAAACCCGCTTTCCTACACTATTTTTCTTTTTGTTCATGATACTGCACTCCTTTTCAGGCCGGCCATATACAGACCCAGTTCCTGCACCATAGCTTCTTCAGCCTTCAGGTTGCAGACCACTTCTCCGTCAAACATAACCAAAATCCGGTCGGAGATGTTCATAATCTCCTCCATCTCCAGAGAGATCAGCAAAATGGCATGTCCCTCGTCCCGCATATGTAGCAGCTGGTTGTGGATATATTCAATGGCGCCCACGTCTAAGCCGCGGGTGGGCTGCACCGCAATCAGCAGCTTGGGATCCCTGTCAATCTCCCGGGCCACAATAACCTTCTGCTGGTTACCGCCGGACATGCTGCGGGTAAGCGTGATCGGTCCTTGGCCGCTGCGGATGTCAAACTTCTGAATGAGAGAATCAGCATAGTTCCGTACGGCCTTGCGGCGGATAACCCCGTAGCTCTGGAACCTGGGTTCAAAATAGGTCTGAAGCACCAGGTTTTCTTCCATCGTGTAATCCAGCACCAGGCCATGCTTATGCCGGTCTTCTGGGATATGGCCCAAACCATGGACATTCCGGTAACGGATGGACTTGTCCATCCATTCTTCCCCGTTCACCATAATGCTGCCGCTCTCTGCCTTGGTTAGGCCAGAGAGCGCATAGGCCAACTCTGTCTGGCCGTTGCCGTCAATACCGGCAATACAGACAATCTCACCTGCCCGGACATCAAAGGATACGTTATTCACAGCCAGCTTACTGCCCCGATCCTTTTTCACACAGAGGTCTTTCACCTCCATGATTACGTCACCCAAATGCTGCGGATTTTTCTCCGGTACCAGGATAACTTTACGCCCAACCATCATTTCGCTGAGCTTTTCCTGGGTGGTATCGGCCACATTCACGGTTCCCACATACTTACCCTTCCAGAGTACAGTGCAGCGATCGGCAATCTCCATAATCTCATTGAGCTTATGGGAGATAAACACAATAGACTTGCCCTCTTTCACCAGGTTGCGCATAATATCCATCAGCTCTTCGATCTCCTGGGGGGTCAAAACCGCCGTCGGCTCATCAAAGATGAGGATATCATTCTCCCGGTAGAGCATCTTTAGAATCTCCAGACGCTGCTGCATACCCACAGTCATCTGGCTTGTGATCATATCTAAGTCGATTTTGAAATCATAACGAGCAATGAGCTCTTCCAATTTTTTTCGGGCGTCATTAAAGTACAAAAGCCCGTGTTTTCTGGGTTCTACGCCCAGCAAAATATTCTCAAGCGCTGTAAAATTATGGACCAATTTAAAATGCTGGTGTACCATGCCGATCTTATGGACATTGGCGTCGTTCGGGTTGTGGATTTTCACTTCCTGCCCATTGATTTTAATGACGCCCTCGTCCGGCTGGTACATACCAAACAAAATGCTCATCAATGTACTCTTACCGGCGCCGTTTTCCCCCAGCAATGCATGAATTTCACCCTGTTTGACCTGAAACGTTATGTTATCATTGGCCACGATTCCGGGAAATCGCTTGGTGATATTCAGCATTTCGATTACATAACTCATAACTACCTCCTGCATGCAGGTCACACCCTATGACCCGGATGCGGAACCACTTTCCGCATAAAACGCCAATTCTCAATTCTTTCCTGTATGGTTCCCTTAGAGCCGAATTGCCAGCCTCGTCAAGTACTAAGCACCTGCCGAGGCCGGCAATCTCTTTTCTTGGAAACTGGGCGGAATAAAATCCCGCCCAGTTGCGTTGCTTATAGATTACTCGAAGAACTGGAAGGTGATGTTCTGCTCATCCAGCATATCGAAAATGTCGTTGGGGGTAGCATCCTCAGCCACATCCTCGACGGTGATGATGTCGATCTCGTCGTTCACGATCATGTTGTAGATCTCATCATACTGCTCCTGAGTGAAGTTCTCGAAACGAGCATTTTCCATCTCCAGGCCAACGCCGTTGGCAGCAGCATCCATCTCCAGGAGCTGACCGCCCAGCTCGGCGAACTCGCCGTCATGCCACAGCTGCAGGCCGTCCATGGTGGACTGCTTCACGTTCTTCAGCACAGAAGAGATAACGGTCTCGGACTCGCCGGACTGGTCAACGTCGGTACCAACAACGATACCATCGTTGGCTTCAGCAGCTGCAAAGACGGAGACAGCACCGCCGCCGCAGAAGGCAGCAATGACTTCCACACCGCTCTGATACCAGGAAGCCGCATAGGTCTGGGTGTCGGGGCTGGCTTCCAGAGAGTTGGAGTACCAGTACCGCAGCTCAATGCCGTCGATGCCCAGCTCGCCAGCAGCCCAGTTCACGCCCTGGATAAAGCCGTAGCCGGCACGCATAACAGGCAGGATAGCGACGCCGCCCACCATGCCGATGCTGGTGAAGCCTTCATAAACCAGGGCAGCGCCAGCCAGGAAGCCGGACTCCTGAGCCTGGAAGATGTAGATGATGGAGTTCTCAGCAGGGGTGGTGTAGGGGGTCTCGTTGCAGATGAAGTACAGATCCGGGTAAGCAGCGAAGATGTTCTCCATCATGCCGATGAAGTCGCCGCCGGTGCTGCAGATCACTTCAGCGCCATTCAGAACAGCCAGGTCGATGATCTCATAGACAGCGTCCTCGGTGTTCTCGCTGGGCTGATACCACTGGCAGGTGTAGCCGTTGGCATCGCAGAATTCCTGGATGCCTTCCCAGGTGCTCTGGAAGAAGCCGCGGTCGTCAATGTTGCTCAGAGCAGAAACGATCAGAGCAACCTGGGCGCCTTCAGCATCCTCGTCATCCAGGCCGGGGCTGGTGGTGTCGCCGTCATCGGTGTTGGTATCCGCAGACGGGCTGGTGGTGCTGTCATTGTCGCCGCCGGCACAGCCAGCAAACAGACCAACAACGAGGCAGAGCACTACCAGAAGTGCAAATAGTTTTTTCATGTCGATCCTCCTAATTTTTTCTTTACCGCCTCTCTATATTAGGCAGCAAGTTCCTGCAAGATGGGAGTTGTCGGCGTTTTTTTCCTGGTGCTTGGAGCCACGCCTTGAAAAAAAGAGCCGCAAAGCCCTCTCTTGACCTTATGAGAATAACACATTATATTTTTGATTGCAAGGGCTTTTTGGATAAGTTTGATTATAAAACATGGGGAACATGGGGATTTTCCGTGATATTCCTGAATTCTCATTAGAAATTCGAATTTTTTACTTCTTATTTCATTCTGTCATTTTATCTATTTTTCTTCAAAAAGAACCGCTGGCTTTTCCCGCAAATTTTGCGTTTCGAAATATTTTTGTAATATTTCTTCGGAAAATGGCTTTTTAAACTTTTTTCAAATAATCTTTTTGCTTTTATGCATAATGCACAAACCGCATTTTGTAA
>CAZXRD010000100.1:0-5341 GCA_964642465.1 uncultured Oscillospiraceae bacterium
GAACGTTTGGATAATAATGCGTTTTTTATGATTAACGCTGCGGCAAGAGTTATAAACGCAAGCGGCGCCCAACTCCTTAAAACATCTTCAAGCAAGATGAGATTTTCGCTTTCATCAATCGTTTCCGTTATCCCGGATACTCCGTTCTCTCCTTTCACCTCCTTTGTTATAACGGCTTCAACGTCCTTGTTTTCCGCCCCCTTTGTTATTAGTTCGCCGTCGTCTACCGTGCCAACCCTTACGCAGTGGACAATGTACCTATATGGCGGATGATTCGCACCATAAGGCTCACACGAAACGAGCGTGACGCGATCCTCCCCCTCTACGATTTCCAGCACGGACTCATCCGTCTGATGCACCACTTCCATCGATACCGCCTGATAGATAAGCGTCTGCCACGCATTGGTTATATACACCAAATCCCCGACTTCCATGGAATTGATCTCCCTGAAAAATCCATCTGATCTGTGAGCCGCTATTACACAGTTTTCGGACTTGCCGCCTATGGGCATGGAGGTATTCTCAAGCACAGCCGCGCCCAACGAAAGATTTTCCGTTGTAGCCCCTATGTAAAGCGGCAGCACACAGCCTATTGTCGGAATCTCTATATATCCGACTGCGCTCCCGTCATATATTTTATTTGCTGTGCCGTCTGTAGACTCCCCTGATTGAGAATCAACGTTTTCGGCCTCATGCAAGTATTCGCTTTCAAGCTGCGCGATGATCTCCTGCGCGGCTCGCTCTGCTTTCCATTCCTCAAATTTAGGATGCAAAAACGCTGCCGCGCCAACAAAACATAGGCAGCAGCCTACCACGATACGCAAATTGCCCTTCAATTTCGCAATTTCTCCTTATTATTGTTTTAGATGACGCTAAGGTCGTTTTGATAAATGTGGAAATAGTAAACAGATGAACGACAAAAAGGCACAAAGAACTAGACTAAAACGTGTGTTATAGATTTAGATACAAACAAGTTTGGAAAATAAAAATAGAAACAGAAATTATTAGAAATTAAATTAGAAATGTGGCCGGTCATCCCCGCGCCTCACGAGCTGATTTCTTGAATCCCCTTCAATATAGCATATTCCCTTCGCAAAAAACAAGACCGTTTTTTGAATTTTTAGCAGCAGAATTTTTCAGCAGCTTTGCGGTAACATGTTCTCGCCAATAGCTTGTAGCCCTTTATTTGCTCGGGCTACAAGCTATTTTGTTTTTAAAATTTTGCTTTTTTCTAGCGTTTTATACCATTTTGTAGCGCAATCATGGCAGTCCGCCAATCGAAGATAAAAAAGGCTCAAATTGCCTCGTTATCAGAAATGCGGATCACCATCTTGACCACCTCATCGGGATGCTCATCAACGAAACGGAAGGCCTCGGGATATTGCTCCAGCGTCCACTCCTGGGTGATCAGCCCCTCAGTGTGAATGTGACCCAAGGCGAGTTGTTCCAGGGCATCGTCAAATTCCTGACGGATGTACATCATATGGCCCAGCATGGTAATCTCCCTGCGCTGCAGCTGGGTGACGTCAAATTTAACAGGCTCCTTATAGTTCCCGCTCATCACCACGATGGAGGCAGTACGCGCCGCATCCATAATGGATTGGAACACAAAGGGGTTGGCGGCGCTGTCCACGATGATGTCTGCCTTGTCCGGTCCGAAGCTCTCCAAAATGGCATCAGCCAACGACTTTTCCCGGGTGTTTACCGCATAATCTACGCCACACTGCCTGGCCAGCTCCAGCTTATCCTCCAGGATGTCGGTAACCATCACCTGGCCGGCTCCCATAACCTTGCAAGCCTGGGCCACTAGGTTGCCGATGGTGCCGGCTCCCACAACGCATACCCTCTTGCCGTGAATATCGGAGACCTCGTTGATCCGACGCACCACTCCGAAACCCACGGACATGGCCTCGACGAGGGCCGCATCCCGAAAGGAGACGTTGTCCGGTAGGGCGTGCAAGTTCCAAGCCGGCACAACAGTGTACTCGCAAGCGCAGCCATCTGTGTGAACGCCGATGACCTTGAGATGCTCGCAGACATTAAGATGTCCGGTGCGGCAGGAGTAACACGTGTGGCAGAAAAGCTGAGGCTGAAGGATGACCCGATCGCCCACCTTCCAGTCCTCGACGTTGCTACCCACCTTTGCCACAATTCCCGCCTCCTCATGACCCATCACTACGGGCATGGCGGCATAGGCGTGTTTTCCGTGATAGATTTGCAGATCGGAGGTGCAGACGCCCAGAAAAATGTTCTTCAACAGTACCTCATCCGGGCCGGGCTCTGGAATGGGCTGATCCAAAAACTCAAAGCGGTATGGTTCTATTAACTTTGCCACTAACATAACAGCAGTTCTCCTATTCCTTCATTTTCAGGGCACGGCGGACAGCCAGCGCCACTGCGGCAGTATCCAGCCCATATTTTCCCAGCAGAGCGCTGTATGGACCGCTCTCTGTAAAGGTGTCCTGTACCCCCACCATCTCCACGGGAACCGGACGGCCGGACTTTACCAGCACCTCGGCCACGGCGGAACCCAGCCCTCCGTTGACGCTGTGCTCCTCTGCCGTCACGATGATGCCGGTCTCGGCGGCGATGCGGCAGATTAGATCCGCGTCAATGGGCTTGATGGAATACATATCCACCACCTGGACGGAAATCCCTTCCTGCTCCAACGCCCGAGCCGCCTCTAGAGCCTTGTGAACCATAATGCCGCAGGCGATGACGGTGACGTCCGTTCCTTTGCGGACCAAGCTTCCCTTTCCGGGGACAAAGGTCGCGCCCTCGGGGTAGAGGTCGGGATAGACGTCCCGGGACAGCCGCAGATAGCAAGGGCCCGGGGTTTCCAGAGCAAGCCGAGTCAACTCCACGGTGGAGTAGGCATCAGAGGGACAAAGTACCTTCATGTTTGGCAGCGCTCGCATAATGGCGATATCCTCGGTGGCGTGGTGGCTGGCACCGTCGAATGCGTCAGAGAGCCCGCAATAGGCTCCCGCCAGCTTGACATTCAACTCCCCGTAGCAAGCCAGCGCCCGGGCGGGGAGCAGTCCGACGGAGGAGATGAAGCTTGCAAAGGTGTTGGCAAAGGGAACCAGCCCCTGTTGGGCCAGCCCGGCTGCGGTTGCCACCATGTTGGCCTCGGCGATACCCATATTAAAAAACCGATCCGGATAGGCCTGGGCAAAAAACTTGGTCTGGGTTGAGGATGAAACGTCGGCGTCCAGAACCACCAGTTCCGGATGTTCCCCACCCAATGTGACGAGCGCCTCGCCGTATACCTGTCTGATTGCTTTCGCCATATTATGCACCTCCCAATTCCGCCAATGCTAGCGCCAGATTCTCATCGCTAATGACGGCTCCGTGCCAGGTGTTCTTGCCTTCCATGAACGAGACACCCTTCCCCTTGATCGTCTCGGCGATGATGACCGTGGGGCGGCCTGTGTTGGCCTTTGCCTGGGTAAACGCCTGGTCCAGCGCCGCAATGTCGTGCCCGTCACAGGTAATGACATTCCATCCGAAGGAGGCCCATTTCTGATCCAGCGGGTCGGTGGGCATAATGTCATCCACGACACCGTCCAGCTGAACCCGGTTGCGGTCGATGACGGCAATCAGGTGATCCAGCTTGAATTTCACCGCGGACATGGCGGCCTCCCAAACAGTGCCCTCATCGATCTCGCCATCGCCCAGGATGGCATAGGAATAGCAGTCCAGCCCCTTCAGACGCATCCCGAGGGCCATTCCCTGGGCGGCGGACAGGCCGATACCCAGCGGGCCGGACGGGACGTCCACGCCGGGGGTATGAGTACAGGGATGCCCCTGGAGCACACTGTTGATCTGCCGCAGGGTGGACATGGTCTCCTTCAAGAAATATCCCTTTTCGACCAACACACGGTAAAGCATCGGAGCGGCATGACCCTTGCAGAGCACAACGCGATCCTGATCCTCCTGTCTAGGCGCGTCGGGATAGACCCGTGCATGTTCCAAGTAGAGTACGGTCAGAATCTCGCAGACGGAGAGAGACCCCCCGGGGTGACCGGAGTGAGCGTCATGAATCGTCTGCACTACATCTCGCCGAAACTGATTGCAAAGAGACTCCAGTTCTTTGCATCGCGCTTCACTTATCATGGTAACCTCCCTTTCTTCCACAGCGACCCGGTTCACAAGTTCACCACATTGATCGGCTTACCAGCCAGATAGGCCCTCACATTATCCACGGTAATGTCCATGATGCGCTGGCGGGCCTCCTTGGCACCCCAAGACATATGGGGTGTGATGATGCAGTTGGGAGCCTTCAGCAGGGGAGAGTCGGCCTTGATGGGCTCGGTGTACACCACGTCCAGGCCGGCTGCGGCCAACTTGCCGGAGGCCAAGGAATCTGCCACATCCTGCTCGTCGATAAGTTGACCTCGGGAGTTGTTGATCAAGATGGCTCCATCCTTCATCTTGGCAATGGTGGCCTTGTTGATGAGTTTCTCGTTCTCAGCGGTCAGGTTGCAGTGCAGGAAAATCACATCGGATTGAGACAGCAGAGTGTCTAATTCCACGTACTCGGCGATGACCTTTCCTGTGTCGTTGGGATACAGATCATTTGCCAGCACCTTCATGCCCATGGCCTTGGCAATCTTGCCGGTCTGTTGGCCGATGCGGCCAAAGCCGATGATGCCGGCGGTCTTGCCGTCCAGCTCAATGAGTGGGTAGTCCCAGTAGCACCAGTCGATGTGACCGGCCCACTTACCCTCATGTACAGTCTTATCATGGTGACCGATGTGGTGGCAGATTTCCAGCAGCAAAGCAATGGCGTACTGCCCCACACAGGCGGTGCCGTAGGTGGGCACGTTGCACACCAGCACGCCCTTCTCCTTGGCATAATTATAGTCGGCCACGTTGTAACCAGTGGCCAGGAAGGCAATCAGCTTCATGTTGGGACATTTGTCGATGGTCTCCTTAGTTATTGGGGTCTTGTTGGTGATAACCACCTCAGCGTCGCCGATGCGTTCGGCGATGATGGGGGCATCCACATAGGATGTGCGTTCATATACCGTCAACTCGCCTAACTTGCCTAGTTCCTCCCAGCTAAGATCTCCGGGGTTTTCCGTGTAACCGTCCAGAATCACGATTTTCATGGCTCTTCTCCTCCCTAATCAAAGTAATGCCCAAGCCCGGTTCAGAACCCGCTTGGTGTTGGCCAGTACAACGTCCTCGTCCTCGCCAGGACGCAGTGTGACCTCCATGGAGAGCACATAGGGGTTTTCTGCGTCAAAGAAGCCCTCCTCCTTTAGCACCCGCAGATAATCGAGCAGCTCCGCCGTATCGTTGGCGCTGTTTGGATATCCGAAACGAGGATGTA
>CAZXRD010000101.1:0-5322 GCA_964642465.1 uncultured Oscillospiraceae bacterium
CGGGGACATATGTGATTATCTGATACAAAGACAGGGCCGGGGAGCAATCCCCGGCTCATTTTTTGTCCTACCTCAACCCTTTGCTCAATCCTTTTTGCTCATTGGCATGACTTCCAGAAAAAGTAAAAACCCGCTATCCCTTGCGGGACAACGGATTTCTGTGGAGCATCTAGGCAGATTCGAACTGCCGACCTCATCCTTACCAAGGATGCGCTCTGCCTACTGAGCTATAGATGCATATGGCGACCCAGAACGGGCTCGAACCGTCGACCTCCAGCGTGACAGGCTGGCGTTCTAACCAACTGAACTACTGGGCCATTTCCCACTGCAAGTACGGATCAAGTACGGATACAGCTTTGTTATTATACAATTTGAAAATCCCCCTGTCAAGAGGAAAATTTTCAAAATTCCACGGGGTTCGAGGCGGGCGGCAGCCAGGGGGCAAAACGGTCTGCCGGGGCGGAAATATACAGCATGTTTCCCGAAAAGGGATCCCGGAATTGCAGCGCATAGGCGTGGAGGGCGCAGGCCTCTATGCCCAGCTTTTGGGACAGCGCCAGGGACGCCGGCGTGTTGTACAGCCCGTCCCCCAAGATGGGAAAGCCCATGGCCAAACAATGGACCCGGATCTGGTGGGTACGCCCCGTCTCCAAGGCGCATTCCAAAAGGGCGTAGCCGACAAGCTGCCGAACCAGGCGCCAATGGGTGACGGCCCGGGCGCCGGCGGGGTCAACAATGCGCCGCATTTTCTGGGGCTCGGCCCGCAAAATGGGCAGGTCTATGGTCCCTTGGGTCCCCTCCGGGGCGCCGCAGACCAAGGCCAGATAGGTTTTCTTGGCCTCCGGCGCCTGCAGGGCGGCGATGGCCCGGGCCTTGGCGTGGGCGTTTTTGGCAAAGAGCACCACACCGCTGGTGTCCCGGTCCAGCCGGTTGACACAGTGGCAGCCGGCCCCCAGGTAACCCGTTACAAAATTGGCCAGGGTCCCGGTATACTTGGAACGGGACGGGTGGACCAGCAGGCCCGCCGGCTTATTGGCGGCCAGAAACCAGTCGTCCTCATACAAAATGTCCAACGGCCCTGTTTCCGGCACCAAGCCGCAGGGTTCCGGGCACAGGGACAGATCCACTGTGAGCGTGTCCCCGGCGGAGACCTTATAATTGGTATACTGGCAGACACCGTTGACAAAAATGGCCTGGGCCTGTTTCAGACGGCGGATCAGGGCAGCGGAAAGGCCCATCTGATATCGAAGCAGGGAGAGCACCGCCCTCCCTGCTTCCTGTTCGGTTATGGAAATGGTCAGTTGCATCGTCAGAACTTCCAGGCACCGAAAAGGCGCCTGCCTCCTGGTCTGGAAATGGACATACATTGCGCCCCGGGGGCATATAGCTTAACCGAAGGGCAAGATGGACAGGCCCTCGCTATTTGCCGGCAGGGGACAGATCCACGTCTTGCTCCACCGTCTCTGGAGGCGTGTCCAAAAGTTCCGGGTGGAGGAAATAGCGCTTGAAGTATTTGAAGCTGGTGGCGAAATAAAAGCCGTCGCAAATGCGCTCGTCCATGGTGACGATAAAGTCGATGGTACGCTTGGGCACAACGCTGCCGTCCTTCTGGGGTTCGTAGCTCCGCTGCTTGGTGCCGAAGGACAAAAAGATGGGCACGTTGCCGAAGTCGTATAGATGGTGGAAAATGGGGGGGATGCCTAAAGACCCAATATCGGTGATGACCATAGACCCGTGGAAGGGGCTGGCATCCCGCAAGAACTTGGGTACCAGGCTAAAGTAGTCCAAGACGGAGATCAACCAGATGCAGAATTTCAGCAGCAGCCGGGGCATCTTGATCAGGGAGCCGGCCACATCGTCCGTGCTGGAGGACTCGGATGCGGTCTGGATCTTGAGGATATCCGCCTCCATCTTGTCGTATACGTCCTTTAGCGTGTCCCGAGGGTCAAAGACTACCTTAATAGAGGTCTCGCCAGCGTCGCTGCGCATCTCTTTTTTTACGGTCATGACCACTTCAATATTATTCCGGGCATAGATCCGCTGCCCGCTGACATAGCGGTTTAAAAACGGCCGCTGGGACACGGTGCGCACATAGGCGGCTACAAAAAAGTGGAGCATGCCTAGACCCTTCATCCCCTGGGCCCGTTTTTCCCGCAGGAAGGACTCCACTTTCGAGATGTCCACACTGTCCTGATAGTAGTTGGAGGCATCCTGCCTGCGTTTCATAATAAAGGGCGTAAAGGCGTAATAAGGGTCTAATGTCTTTAGCCGCCGGCCCTGTTTCCGAAATTTGCGGGGTAGCTTTTTTTCTTTCTTCTCCATGTATATTGATTCCCTCCCACTCGCTGCGCCTCCCCCTGCACCAGCAGGGCGAACGCTCTTTAACAGTATACGTGGAAAATCCCAATTTCGCAACAAAAAACCGAATTTTTAAGAAAGTTTTCCATGTTGCTGTGGAAAACTAAATGGATTTCCAGGCTTTTTCAAGGATTGGATAGGCGAGGGCAAAGCATAGAAACTTGGAAATATGCATTGACTTTGCTACAGGACGCCGATACAATAAATTTATACATAGGTTTAGCAGAACATTCCAGACGGACAGAGAACGGCGACGAAAGGGAGGGTACATATTTATGCGGAAGAAAATTGGTATATTTCTCATAACGGCTTTGCTTTTGGCCTCCGCTGTGGGCGTAACGGCCTGGGCTGCATGGGAAGACTTCCCGGACGTCCGTGGCCATTGGGCGGAGGATGTGCTCCATCGGGCCTACGATGAGGGGCTCTTAAAAGGGTCAGACGGCATGATGAAACCGGACGACCCCATCCGTTTAAACGAGATGGCGGCAATTGTCAACCGCTTGTTTGATACCCAGCTCACCGGGCCCATATCGGAGACCATCACGCCGGAAAAGTGGTATTATGCCGATGCCCAAAAGGCCTCCGCCCTGGGGTTTATTGATGCGAACACCACCGTGGCGGATCTGGAGGCCTATGCCACCCGGGAGGAAGTGTTTATTTTAATTGCCCGGGCCTTTCAGTACATAGAGGCGGAGCCGGACTACAGCTGCCTGGATGGGTACTGGGACGCCGGCCAGCTCTCCAAGGAGGGGCGTGCCGCTGCGGCGGCCCTGGTCTCCCGGAAGCTGATCGAAGGGTTTAGCGGCCAGCTGAACATCGGAAGCACCATGACTCGTGCAGAATTTGTGGCCGTGATTTACCGCATTGCCGATCTGCAGCTGGCAGAGGATACGCTCACAGAAAATCCGGGCACCACGGTGATCCTGCCCGTGGGGACGGCGTCTACCCGGGCCACCCTCCAGAACGTCCAACTGACAGAGGATGTGGTCATCAATGCCCAGGTTCGGGACCTGCGGCTTTTCAATGTGCAGACTGCCGGGCGCATCCTGGTCCGCAGCGATGTGCTGGACCGGCTGACCATCCAGGGCAGCACCCAGGTAGATCGGTTGGTGCTGGCCCATCATAAGGGGTTAAACCAGCTGTCGGTGGTGGGCGCCGCCCAAATTGACACCCTGGTGGTGGGAGACGGGGAGAGCGACCTGCGCATTGGGGGCAACGTGTCCAATGTGGAGATCACCGGCAACGGCCGCACCATCACGCTCTATTCCGTCCAGTTGGACAGCTTGAAAATTAGCGGCACAGGCAACCGGGTGATCCTCCAGGCCGGGTCCACGGTGGACCAGGTTCTGGTGACGGATACCGGCACCAATAACCAGGTGGAGATCCATGGCCAGGCGGGGCGGATCACAGCGGCCGGCCGGGGCCTGGTGCTCTCCGGCCGAGGCCGGGCGGAGACGGTGGACCAGCGGGTAGGAGACTGCACGATTACCTTATCCGTAGGCGAAATTCTCGATAACACCGAGCCGGACCTGAGCGAGGCGGGGGTCTATCTCACAACCTCTGTAGACCCGGTGCCGGTAGAGACGTGGTTTATCTTAGGCGCCGGTTTTACCGGCGTGCCTGAAGAGGGGGTGGATGTGCAGGCCGCCTGGTATCGGGACGGAGTCCTGGTCCAGGACGAGGGGCGCTTTACCCTCCTGCCCTCCACGGTGCTCAGCTATGTACCGGAGATCACATACAGCCGGGACATGGACGTGACTTTAGACATAGAGCTGAAGGTCACCCATCTGCGCCAGGACGGGGAGACGGAGACCCTCTATGCCCAGCGGACAGTGACGCTGGAGAACTACTCGGAGGCCTACTACGACGAATTGGAGGCCAAGACCCAGGCGGTGCTGGACAAGGTGACCAGCGTGTATCGGGGCAACTATACCCTACAGTGGGCCTTAGATAACGACTATACCACCGAGGAGAAGGAGATCTGGATCAATGCCAAGGGCTACACCAGCGATACCCAGTATCTGCTGTGGATCAGCCTGGGCACCCAGCATGTGAACGTGTTCCAGGGCCAGGCCGGGGAATGGGAGCTGATCCACAGCTATGTGGTGGGCACTGGGAAGGCCAGTACCCCAACGCCGGTGGGCGTGTATAAGACCACCTACAAACAGACCGGCTGGTTTACCGACAGCTATGACTGTAAGCCGGTGGTGCGCTTTTATGCGGGCACAGGCTATGCCTTCCACTCCCGGCTGTACTACCCCGGGACCAATATCCTCAGCGACGCCCGGATCGGATACCCGATTTCCCTGGGCTGCATCCGCATGTATGACGAGGATATCCAGTGGCTGTATAATAATATCCCCACAAACACCACAGTTGTGGTATACTAGAGAAAAATAGAAGGTCGCCGCACAGACGGCCAAGGTTGTGGAGGGAAAACGGGCTATGGAACGTAAGGACAAAGTCAACTACTATCTGGACATTGCAGATTCCGTATTGGAGCGGTCCACTTGCATCCGCAGAAAGTATGGGGCCATCATTGTGAAAAATGATGAGATCATTTCCACCGGCTACAACGGCGCCCCCCGGGGCCGGAAAAACTGTGTGGATGTGGGCTACTGCACCCGGGAATTCCTCCGCATCCCCAGCGGGGAGCGGTACGAGCTCTGCCGCAGCGTCCATGCGGAGGCCAATGCCATCATCTCCGCCTCCCGTAGCGACATGATTGGTGCGACCTTGTATCTGGTGGGCCGGCAGGCGGCGGACAACAGTCTGGCGGAGGCCACCCCCTGCTCCATGTGTCGCCGGCAGATCATCAACGCCGGCATTAGCAAAGTGATCTGTCGCACAGCGGACGGCGGCTACAGCGAGACCAACGTGCGGGACTGGGTTTTCAACGACGAGTCCCTGGAGGGCATAGAGATCCAGGAGTCTTAACAGCAATAAAAAAACAGGCGGGAGTTT
>CAZXRD010000102.1:0-5194 GCA_964642465.1 uncultured Oscillospiraceae bacterium
CCACCGGATATTACAACCTTGGCAGGATAACCCAACTTAACCACCTCGGCGAAAGTTTTTTCAGAACCTGTCCAAAAGGTTTTGATAATGTCGATCCCTAACTCCAGAGCCACGCGGGTAGCATAGCCAACATGTTTAAGGGTGTATCGTTCTTCGTCAGAGACCAGATTTCCATTGGGATAACTGTGCGCTACGGTGGGGAGTCCGAGCTTTTCAGCTGCTTCAACCATGGCGGCGGTATTCATAATGGACTCCTTCTCATATTCATCGCACAAACTCAGACCAACCGCAATAGCGTCAGCACCAAGCAGTGCGGCCTCCTGGGCTGAAGCAATAGGAATCTCGTATGGTCCGAAGTGGCGGGTGATATTGCTGGCTTTTAAAACCAGGGCGGTTTTGCCGGCATATTGATCCTTGAAATGAACAGCATTGCCTTTGTGGATAGTCAAGGAGTCGGGGCCTTCCGGAATGATCTTGTCAAGAATCTTTTTCATGTGTTCGATTCCTTGGATAGGCCCCATACCAAGGCCGTGGTTGATGGCTATCATAACGGCTTTGCCATCTTCCTTGAAAATGCGATTCATGCGAATGGTCTTCCCTACTGACGACATTGAACTTATCACCGTGCTATCCTCCTTATGTGATGATGGATTTGTTGTGTAATATTCTGTTGTTTTGTGTTTGAAACTTATATAATCATATCCGTTGTTTTCTACATTGTCTAGCACTTTTTGTACTATTTTGTGTTATGATTTTATGATTGCCTTTCCTGGAAAAGGACTTTATAATGTTTCTAACAGATTTGAACATTTAGTTTGAAACACTTGATTTTTTATTGCGTTCGCGGAGGAACCATCTTATGACACAGAAACCACTTCCTATTATTGGTATTACTATGGGAGATCCCGCTGGTATAGGGGCTGAAATTGTTTGCAAGAGCATTATGGAACCTAAAGTTTTGGAGAGCTGCAGGCCTGTTGTTATCGGCAGCAAGAAGCCTTTGGAAAAAGCTTTGGACACAATGGGTTCAGCACAGCGCGTATGTATTGTGGAGGATCCGCTGGATGCGGACTATTCAAGCGAAAAAGTCAACCTCATAGACATTCCCATGGATTACGACTTCTCACCCGGCGTTATGGATGTGGGTAACGGTAGGGTCTCCATTGCCTATATGGAAAAAGCCTATGAACTTATTGCCGCCGGAAAGATTAATGGTACCGCCTCAGCCCCTTGCAACAAAGCAGCCATGAAAAAGGCTGGGCTTCCTTGTGTGGGAGCGACCGAATTCTATGCGATGCTAGCCGGGGTGGAAAAGTCCTTTGCAGTCATCGAGCAGGCTGATTGCTATATTTTTCAAGCTACCGCACATATATCCCTGCGCAATGCAATTGAGAAGATCACCCCTGAATTCATCCATAAGACCATTATTACCGCTTACAAAACTTTGCAGCAGTGGGGACTTGCAGCGCCTAGGCTCGCCCTCTCGGGATTCAATCCTCATGCAGGAGACGGCGGCTCCATGGGACGAGAGGAGCTTGAGATGCTTGCTCCGGCAATTGAATCGGCATCCCGTGAACTTGGCTGTGAGATAGGTGGCCCCGTTCCTGCTGATTCAATCTATATCAAAGGAATACAAGGAGTCTATGATGGTATAATTTTTCTTTTTCACGACACAGCCAACATACCTGTTAAGCTCATGGAGCAATATTACCCTTCCGTGGTCATTACCGGGGGGTTGCCTTTTATTAGAACAACTGTGGCACATGGTACCGCCTATGACATTGCTTATAAAGGAATTGCAAGTCATAAACAGATGAGTAATGCTATTCTTGCTGCCGCTCGAATTGGCGGCCGACTATTGGCGGGGAAATAGCTATGTCGGATCCCATTATTTTAGGCGTTGACCTAGGAACTTCCTCCATGAAGGCAGTTCTGTATACTTCAAATATGTGTCAGTTGTACGGTGTAAGGCAAAGATATGCATCTCCATGTGAGCCGGTTACCGCCGAAGGATGGTGGCAAGCTTTGTTGAAGGCACTTCGTGCGCTGGCGGGGAAGATAGATTTGTCACGTATAGCCTGTGTTTCATTCTCGGGCTATAACGCTTTTGTCGGCGTAGATCGGGAGCTAAAATCGACGACATCAGTTATTTTTTACTATAATACGTCTCCTTGTGCATATATGCGGGAGATATTCGATGATAATGACGGACGAGCTGTATTCCGTCTCTCCGGTGCAAATCTTTTTGGAAGCGGGATTATGGCTCCGGCAATCCGCTGGGTGCGGGATCGGTACCCTGATTCGTACCGTGCTACAGACTGCTTCTTATTTAGCAACGGCTATGTAGCTGCCAGACTTACCGGTGTCCGTACCATTGATGCATCTCGGGCTTCTCTTACCGCACTCCATGATCCCCGTGGGAAGGAGTTGGTCTGGGACAGAGAATTGTGCGGTTTTTTCAAGATTGCAGAAGATAAACTTCCTGCTATTAAAAATTGTTGGGAGGACGTGGGTGTCGTTACTCCTCAAGCAGCCGCTGCCACCGGCCTTTCCGCCGGTATACCGGTGTTGGCCGGATCTATGGACTCTTTGTGCGCGGCTCTGGGGAACGGAATAACCGGCTGGAACCGCATCTTGGATATTGGTGGCTCTGCCGGTGGTCTTGCTTGTGTATCGGATCGCCCACTGGCACACAGTCGACTCTATCTTTCCAGATACCCCCTACCTGGTCATTGGTGCAACAACGCTCCACTGATGTCCGGAGCCCGTCTTTTCGACTGGTTTCTGGAGCAGTTGACTCCAAGTTGGTCAATGGATGATTTTATACAGGCGGTTAACGCTTCGCCTCGCTTTTCTAAGGGGTTGATCTTCCTACCATATTTGGGCGGGGCCCGGCATCCTTATTGGAACACGGATACCCAAGGACATTTTCTGAACTTCTCTCCGGATTGCTGCATAGGTGATATGGCTAGAGCGGTTGTAGAGGGGCTAAGTTGTGCATATCGCAGCATCTTGGAAGACCTTGAGGGGCTTGGAATTCCTGTGCCGCAATCAATAGTTGCAGCGGGTGGAGACACTAAGTTTCATACATGGGTACAAAGCCGAGCTAATTATTTGCGGGTTCCCTACCACGTTACCGATACACCAGAGGTCTCTGCCAAGGGGGCAGCGCTGCTTGGAGCCAAGAGGATCGGTGCCATACCTGATCTAATCGCCTATCTTGAGTCTGATTTATCACCCTATCAGACCGTGATGCCGGAGGAGCCTGCTGAAGAATTCACGAAACACTATCTCGACTTCTTATCGGAGAGAGATCTTCTTTACCGTGATATTCCTTGCTTTGATTGGTGATGATTTTTAATCGTTGGGTGAATCCGCATTTTTTATCACACGGTAATCCACTCGATCCCGGCTTGGGCGATATCTGATTCCAGATGTTTGGGAATCTCCTTATCGGTAATAAGAGCGGAATAATCTGCTAGATTATTGATCTTGAAGAGTGACTGGCGATTGAATTTGGACGCATCCAACAGCATAAAAGTTTGTCGAGCACAAGTTAAAACTTTTTTGCGAAAGAATATTTTATCCTCGGTGGTGGCAAACACATCAAAAGCATCGTCAACGCATAGACTACTGACAAACGCCATGTCTACTCGGTAATTTTCCAATTGATTCTCTGCAATGTGCCCGTGAATACATCCTAATGAGCGTTGTAAATTTCCGCCTAAAATAAATACATCAATGTTACTGTTCACAAGGGCTCCTGCAATCATTACATCGTTAGTCACAACTGTTAGCCCTGGTACGGCCGGCAGCAGCTTCGCCAGCTCAAGCACGGTTGATCCCGCGTCCAAGTACAGCACCATGTTTTCCTGAATATATTGCTCAAAACAATATTTTGCAATCTTTATTTTGGCATCCATATTCAGGGAAACTTTATTGTCAAATCCCTGATCTCTGGTGAACTCCATTTTACGTACGGCGCCACCATGACATCTGACCAGGTGTCCATCCCGTTCCAGCTTTTCCAGATCACGCCGGATAGTCATTTCGCTGACATTGAACCGTACGGCTAGTTCGTCCACGCGCACCGCCCCATTTTTTTGCAACAGAATGAAGATTTCGCTCATTCGCTCCGCAGTTAGCATAGTAGATTAATCTCCTGAATTTCCTGAAAATTATTACTCAAGCCGTCATTTTTTAATTATACACATAGCAAATAAAACTAGCAATGATATTGCTATGATGGAATGTGTAATTGCATATGGCGTATGGTTCCGGCTTGAGAGGGATAAACTCCTTTGATATAATGTCAATATTCGTAAAAACAGACCGATGCACGCCCCGATTTTACATGCAGGAGGGATTCGCATGGATCAGGACAATTTAAAATCCGCTTGGCTCAACTACGTCTCCAAGGGAATTGAACCTACCGACGGAAGCACCGTTCGTCCGGTCGTATTGGAATCATGGCGCAGATGTCGCAGCGCCAATGTAGATCCGTGGTTGAAGAGAAATACCGCGGTTCTTGATGATGCGCAACTGGCGCAACGTCAGGAGAAGCACAAAAAGACGATTGAGATCTGTCTGCCGTACATGGAATCATTGTATGATTTCGTGAAGGGCTCCGGGTTTGTTATATCCTTAACCGACAGCGAAGGCGTCCTGCTCAAAATTATCGGGGACGAAAATATCCGTGAACAAATCAGATCAGGGGGATTCGAAGAGGGCGCCGATTACAGCGAAAAGGCGGTGGGGACCAATGCGATCGGCACCGCCCTGTTTTTGTCCGAACCGATTCAAATCTATTCCTATGAACACTATTGCCGCTGCGCCCAGGTTTCCACGTGTTCCTGCGCCGTGCTGCGAAACGAGGACGATCAAGTCATAGGAACTATCACCATGGTAGGGTATGATTATAATGTCCACAGCCATACCCTTGGGATGACGGTAGCCGTCGCAGACGCGATACACAATATGATGGCCGAGAGAAGGCTCCAACTCGCCTATAAGATCTCCGACACCTATAGGGCGACCATAATGGACTGCGTCTCCCAGGGCGTACTGGCCGTTGACTTTCACGGCAACCTGACACACATCAACCGAAGGGCCTATAGGCTGCTGTCGCTCGATTCGAACAAAGATTATAGAAACCATCCGATACGTGAAGTGTTGGGTGCCGACAATACGCTGC
>CAZXRD010000103.1:0-5102 GCA_964642465.1 uncultured Oscillospiraceae bacterium
GTCCTGCGGGTTTAATGTACCGCATCGAGGGCAAGACTGTTCCCGGCTTTCCTGGAACTGTTGGCCCACGCCCCTTGCAGGCGCCTCCGCGTGCCTGCGCTTGGCCAGGCAAGTCTCCACGCCCCCTGCCTGCTGAATGGCCTGGATCGTCCGCTGGATTTCCTGCCGTGTAAACATCTCGCGCTGGGTCAGCTCGGTCAAAACAGCGGATGCCCGCTGCCTGTCCCCATTTAGATAGGAACAGCAGATCCAGAACAGCGCCTGCTCCTTCCGTTCCGACAGCAGGAGCACTCCCAGACGGAGCTGGGACTCCGTATGGTTCTCCATCGCCGCCATTTGATAATATTGTCCGGCGCGGTTCATGTCCATCTGGCATCCGCAGCCGCTTTCATAGCACGTCCCCAACATATACTGCGCCTGGATATCGCCGGACTCCGCCGCAATCCGCAGGTATTGCAGGCCGGCCCTTTGATCCTGCTCCTGGTCGGAATGGATTAACGCCGCTCCGACTCGCCCCGCAAGGGAGCGATCACCACGATCAACCGCCATCCTCCAGTACGGCAACGCGGCCTGGATATTGCGCGCATTTTTTTCAGGCCCCTGATACAGGGCGTCGCCCAAACGCTTCATTGCTTCCACATCTCCGGCATCGACGCACGATTTCAGACGGGCGATCAGTTGGTTATAAGTAGTCTGCTCCATTTTTCTCCTCTGCTGTCCCGAAGGGTTCCATTAAAACAAGGGTGCGGGGGTGCGGAGAAATTCCCATAGATGGAATGAAACCGCATTTCACTTGCCAGCTCCAGCATCCTTTGGCGTACAGCTTTTGATCAGGATAAAGGCAAAGACAAGCATAATCCCCATCGCAGCCATGGGCCAAACGAACGGCTCGTATGCGATCGCAAGGGAATACATAAGAGCCAGACTTTCATAGCCCCTGCTCCAGGAAATATTTTCCAAGATATATTTTCCTCCACCCAATATAATGGCTGTCATAATTAGAGAGGCTGCAGTGTTTGCACAGCTCCACTGAATCTTCTTGGACTGACAGGCGGTCTGGATGATGTAGCGTGTGCAAACAATGCAGATATCAAGCGCGAACAGGAGAAAGAAAAACTGACCAAACAGCCGGAGCTCATCGTCGTACCAGAACAGGCTGTCACTCCAACGCAAAAATGTTTGGCCCGCCGTGATTATAAACGCAATTTCATATATGGCCAAAATCAACGCGCAAACTACAGCAACCGGTTGACTCATGCCACCGGAATGCTGGATCGGAGTCAATCCGCCGGAACCAGCGTTTAAGTTTTGCCTACCTCCTCCTTCTGGCAGCGGTGTTGCCGGCGCAATCCGACTGCCGCAAGCGGGGCAAAAGGTCTCACTACCACGGATAGATGTTCCACAATTTGGACAAAACACAATAATCCTTCTTTCTCTTGCGTTAGAATAATCCTTTCAAAATTTGGACACCCCATAGCAACACGCGCACCAATAGATGTAAATATCCCACCCCACAGATGACACCTGTTGCCAGACGTCTGTGATTGGTAGAAGGAAGCAGATCCAAATATTGCACGTACCAATCATAAAACATGACCGCCATAAGCACCAAACAGACCCATATAGGGAGAAGCTTCCATAAAAGGAGACCCCCTCCGGCAAAATACCCCACCAGCAACCCCGTACATCTGGCACAGAGCGGAAATTGATATTGCTTAAAGAAGAAGCTTCGCTCCGGCAGCTGATGGCAGCCTGCCAATTGCCCCATACGCATCATGAACCGATGGAGATCATTCCATTGATTTTCTCTCCAAAATTTCATAGTTCTTTAAATCATTTTGCACTTTAAAATACTCGATCAGCAGCGCAATCACCAATAGAACCATCATCACGATGTAGAGCTTAACTGACATGCTAAATCCTTCGACGACCCATTGAAGCACGGTTAGCAAAAAAAACAAAACAAAAAAGACAGAGATGAAGATTATAGATTTTTTTTCTTCCTCAATCTCTTTTTTCCATTCGCTTAAATTGCGGAATGTGTATCCGCAGTCTGCGCATACCCAACATGTCTTGCTGGAATGCTTTTGCTTACTCCCGCAGTTTCCGCAGAGCAGGCCGAGGGGGCCGAACAACAGGAACCCCAAGCAACCCTTTGTCCCGGAATAACCGCCTTCTGTTGTAGTAAGTGTGGTTGACGTCTGAATATTATGGCCGTTGCAATTCGGGCATTTTATCTTTTTAGGCGGCGATGTCGGCGTTTTCACCGCATCTCTTACGTTTGGAGCAGACTGCCAGGCAGACTCCTCTTGAGAAAGGGCATCACCGCAATAGGGGCAGAACTTGATACCATCTCTGATTTCTTTTCCACAATTCGGGCAGAACATACTTCCCTCCCTTTCGCCTTAATTCACAAATAGGTCGGAGCGCTTGGAAAAATAAGTTGCGTTCAAAGCAAAGTAGATTGCCATAACAATGTCAGCCACAATCTGTGTGGGCATCATGTCCCAGTAGTTTATGATAGCCCCAAACAATACACTGTAGAGCAGGCTTGCGAGCGCGGATAATACCACCAGCCAAAGATACATGGTCGGCGCACCCTTTTTGTAGCCGGCAAGCCTCATCCGGACTACAATCGAGGCAACGGCCAGAACAAGCAGGAAAAAGGCATAGATGTAATCCGCAGCTTGCAGCCCGGGGTAAAAAGTATAGGCCAGCCGCGCACTGATGCTGAGAGAGTTGTATACACTGCCTGTAAAATAGGAAAAAGCTGTAACGACATAGACGAGAGCCGCCAAAAACAGCTGAACATAGATGATAAATTTGAACCATTTCATCGGCCGTTGCTGTGCCGTAGGCGTGAAAGCCGGTGATCCGGCCTTCACGCCCAGGTTGCTGGTATTCCAGGTGTTTTGATCCGTATAGCCAAAGCCGGCATTGGGCGCATTCCCTTCCTGGCTGCGGACACTCCTATCCAATTCATGCCCACAGTAAGGGCAGAATTGCGATGGCTTTTCTAATTGATTCCCGCACCATGGGCAAAACTGTATCTGTGACGAATTCATATCTGTTCACCTCGCCGCTTATTTATAGAGAATGGGGTCGGCGACAAGCAAACTTACAGCATACCTATAAGAGCTATCGCCGCCAGACCGGATATACAGCCAGTTCTGCCCTGTGACGTCCACTGAGACCGTTTGGGGCGTTGAAGTCCGGGTGAGTTCCCCAGATGTGTACAGGATCACGTCGTTGTCGCCGTAGATCGTCAGTGTTGTAGGTTCCAATCGATCTTCGTCCTCATCGGAGACGGCCAAGGTGAGCCGCAGGGTGGTGTACGCCCCGCCCAAGTAGTACTTGACATATCCTCCGTCGCCCCCCCAGAACCGATACAAATTTCCAGGGTTGTACGTGTTTCCGAGCGTATCCATGGTCACCACCTGGTCCGTTATCAGCTCGTATCTCCCACTGGATTCCGAAAGTTTCAGGCTGCTCAGCTTCACCGGCTGGTTCGCCTCCGTGGTATCGTAGAGCTGGCTGAGGGTTTCGCTGTCAGGCAGCACGCCCAGGGCTTCGGAGAGCAGAGCGAGGGCGCCATCATAATCGCCGTTATCCACCAGGGTATTGGCCTGGGACACTATGCTTTCCTCATAGGCGGACCGGGCGGAATTCAGCATACTTGTCAGCTCAGAATCCTCCGGCAGCACCTCCAACGCATCCTCCAGCACGGAGATGGCCGACTCATAGTCACTGCTTGCCACCGCTTCGTTGGCCTCCGACATGGCGTCAGACTTCACCAGGGTCTGATACCCCTCCTCCAGATCGGCCTGCCTCCGGAGCAGATCCTCATCCTCAGGGAACACATCCACCGCTATGTTGACGATGGAGAGGCAGCTCCGATAATCGCTCTGGCTCACGGGATCACTGGTCATTTCCAAAACCTCGGCCACATACAGATCATGGCATTCATCCAGCTTGGTCTGGGCCTCCTCATAAAGGGAGGAATCCTCAGACACCTGGGCATACAGCTCGGCTGCCTCCATGTATTCCCCCTCGCTGTACAGGCTCTCCGCTTCTTCGAAGGCCTCCTGCGAGTCCTGCAGTATCGAGATCCGCTCCAGATATTCGGACGCAGAGGCGGAAATCGTTTCACTGCCCAGTGCTGACAGGGCATTAAACCGGGCAACAGCCTCCTCATAGGTCAATTCGCCGCTTTCATAGTCGGTCACCGTACTATCCAGAAAGTTCTCCAACATACGCGTGGACAGCCAGCGCCAGATAAAGTTGCCGGCAACTTCTTCATTATAGATCTCTGCCGCGTTGGCATATTCCCCATTGTTCAGCGCTTTTACCACCTGACTGGGCGGAGAAGTGGCGTAGGCAACTGCTCCGCCCCCGGCCAGCAGGACGACAAGAACGAGTACCCCAATTAAAATCCATTTCACTTTCTTCTTTTTCTTCTTCACTGGAACAAACTCATCTTCATACACTTCTGAATAATTATTGTCTGTGAAATAAGGTTCTGGTTCCGGCGCAGACTGCGGCTGTACGGAAACAGGTTTTCCGCATTTCGGGCAGAATTTCGACGTTCCGTTTATGGTCGCTCCACAATTTTTACAATACATAGCAGTACTCCCTTTCTATCTTCTGTCTGTTTTTCTTAAGCGCATCTCGTAAGCCAAGAACGCCCCGCCGGGCTCAGGGACGGTCATAGCTTCTATATGTAGTGCCAGGGAGCTTAAGAAAGCATGGTTCCGCATTCCGGGCATACCGCATCATCCGATGCAACCTGCGTCTGACAAACAGGGCAAATGCGTACCGCAGGGGCTGCCTCTTGCTGTTCACTTTCCTGTCCCACCCGCGTCCCACAATTCGGGCAAAACATATCGTCCGATGCAACCTGCGTCTGACAAACAGGGCAAATGCGTACCGCAGGGGCTGCCTCTTGCTGTTCACTTTCCTGTCCCACCCGCGTCCCACAATTCGGGCAAAAAGCGGTTTCTTGGTTTAGGGGCGTTCTGCAGTTCGAACAAATGCGCGTCTGTGCAGGGATCTGCGTAGATTCTGCACGCTCGACCTTTGTCCCGCATTTCATGCAGAAGATA
>CAZXRD010000104.1:0-1575 GCA_964642465.1 uncultured Oscillospiraceae bacterium
AAAGGCTCATATAGACCAGATATTCTTCACATTTGTCCATTCTCAGAGACCTCCTTCCTCTTGATTAGACGGTGCCTCCTCGAAAAAGTTCCCGGTCTTACGCAAAATCTCGGCGAGTTTTTGCCGGCCCCTGGCGATGCGGGACTTCACCGTCCCCTCGCTGATGCCCAGGGCGGCGCCGATCTCCTGATAACTGTAGCCGTTGATGTCCCGCATGACCAGAATCTCCCGGTGCTCGTTGGACAGAGAAAGCAAAGCTTTCTGTACCGCAGCCCGCCGCTCCTCCTGGAGGACCTGGGCCTCCGGTTGGGGCTTGGGGTCTTCAATCTCCCGCTCCTTTTCCCCTTCTTCCTGGCTGTGGAAAATCAGGGGCGTAATGCGAAACTTCTGCTTCCGGCGGAGAAAGTCAATGCACACGTTATGGGCAATGCGGTACATCCACACGCCAAAACTGCTGTCCCCCCGATAGGACCGCAGAGACAAGTAAACCCGCAAAAACGCCTCTTGGGAGAGGTCCATGGCATCCTCCGGGGAACCGGTCATGCGCAGCATCAGGGTATATATCCGTTTTTCATTGGCCGCAACCAATGCTTCGTAGGCATCCTTCTTCCCGGCCAGGACCGCCTGGACCAGGCGCCACTCCTCCTCTCGGGTCATGGCTTCACCTCAATTCCCGTTTGATTTGGGCCGTTAGCTTGTAGATCTCCTCCATGGTCTCCACTTTGGTGACCTTGTCTTTAAAAAAGGCGGAATGGGGCACGCCCCGGAGATACCAGGCATAGTGCTTTCTCGCCTCCAGGCAGGCGCTCCGCTCCCCTTTCATCTGGGCGGCCAGCTCAAATTGGCGCACCGCCGTATCCAGCCGCTCCGCCAGCGGCGGTTTTGGGGGGATCTCCCGCCCCTCCAGGGCCGCCTGGGCCCGGGCAAAAATCCAAGGGTCTCCAAACGAGGCCCGGCCGATCATAGCCATGTCCGCCCTGGTATAGGCCAAGATCCGCACGGCGTCTTTGGCCTCAAACACATCCCCGTTGGCAAGCACCGGGATGGTCACGGCGGCCTTTACCGCCCGGATGATATCCCAGTCTGCCCGGCCGGAATACATTTGCATCTTGGTGCGGCCATGGATGGCGATGGCCGCCGCCCCGGCCTGCTGGGCCATTTGGGCGAATTCCACGGCGTTCACATGGCCCTTGTCCCAACCCTTCCTTATTTTAATGGTAACCGGCCGGCCGGCATGCTGTACAACCGTCTCAATAATCCGCATGGCCAGCTCCGGATCTTTCATCAGGGCGCTACCGTCCCCGTTGCCGGCCACCTTGCCCACGGGGCAGCCCATGTTGATGTCGATGAAGTCCGCCCCGGAGATCTGGGCGGCTTTGGCCGCCGCCTCCCCCATACAGACCACATCGCTGCCAAAAATCTGGGCGGCGGCAGGGTGTTCCCCCGGGCCCAGCTGCAGCAGGGACTTGGTCTTTCCGTCCTGGTACATCAGGGCCTTGGCGCTGACCATCTCCGTATAAGTGAGGCCAGCCCCCTGCTCCCGGCAGATGGTACGGAACGCCAGGTCCCCCACCC
>CAZXRD010000104.1:1675-5102 GCA_964642465.1 uncultured Oscillospiraceae bacterium
GTGAGGCCAGCCCCCTGCTCCCGGCAGATGGTACGGAACGCCAGGTCCCCCACCCCCGCCATAGGGGCCAGGGCCAGTTGGGAGCGGACCTCTACGCCGCCTATAACCAATGGGAGACCTCCAGTCCCGTGAGATAGCGGCGGAGCATATCCAGGGCGTGGCTGGCGGCCATATTCCGGATCCGGCCCCGGTCTGTACCCAGGGTCAGGGCCCGGCAATAGGCCCCATCCGGTCCAGCAATGGCCACAAACACCGTACCTACTTCCTTATGGGTATTGTCCGAGGCGGGGCCGGCGATGCCGGTGATGCCCACACCCAGATCCGTGCCCAGGCGCTCCCGGATGCCCATGGCCAGTTCCCGGGCCACCGGCTCCGACACGGCGCCATTTGCAGCCAGGGTCTCCGCCCGGACCCCCACCAGGTCCACCTTCACCTGGTTGGCATAGGCGCAGACGCCGCCCATATATACCTGGGAGGCGCCGGGGATATCCGTAATCCGCTTGGAGAGCAGCCCGCCGCTGCAGGATTCCGCCACCGCCAGGGTTTTGCCCCGGGCTTTTAGCAGTTCCAGCACGGTGTTTTCCAGGCTGCCGGTGTCCACGCCGTAGATCACGTCCCCGATGATATCCCGCACCTGTTGCAGTACCGGGGCCATCAAAGCCTCGCAAGCTTCGTGGGTGGCCGCCTTGGCCGTAAGCCGCAGCATCACCTCTCCCTCCTTGGCGTAAGGGGCCAGGGTGGGGTTTTCCAGCTTCAGCATCAAGGGGCGAAGTTTGTCCTCTACAGAGCTCTCCCCCATGCCGAAAATGTGGATGTTGTGGGACAAAATCTCCGAGTCGGACAGGGCCTTTAAATAGGGCACGGCGCAGTTGCGGAACATGGAGCGGCACTCCCTGGGGGGGCCGGGGAGCATCAATACATGCTTGCCCTCCGCCTCAAAGGCGCAGCCGGGGGCTGTGCCCCACTCGTTGTGGAAAATGGTGCAGCCCTCCGGCAGCATGGCCTGCTGCAGGTTGTTGTCCGTCATCTGCACGTGCATCAGTTTCTTGTGGAAATAGCTGCGGATCCGCTCTGCTTCGTCTTCATTAAAAATCAATTCCTTGCCAAAGCAGGCCGCCAGGGTCTGCTTGGTCAGGTCGTCAAAGGTGGGGCCCAGGCCGCCGGTGGTGATGATGATGTCCGCCCGGCTCTTGGCGATCTCCACGGCGCTTTTCATCCGCTCCGGATTGTCCCCCACCACGGTGTGGAAGTACACGTTGATCCCCAGCTCTGACAGCATTTCTGAAATATCCTTGGCGTCGGTGTTGGCGGTGTTGCCCAAAAGCAGCTCCGTCCCCACACCGATGATCTCCGCTGTGTGTGTCATCCTGCAATCCTCACTCTCTCAATGTTTTCCACGGCCTCATCTACCAAACCCTGGATGTCTAAAGCCGCCTCCGCCTCTACCACGTCCGCCAGACGGGGCTTGGTGCGGGGGTGACGGGGGGTAAATACGGTGCAGCAGTCCTCATAGGGCAGCACCGAGGTCTCCAACGTGCCGATCTTCCGGGCCAAACGGACGATCTCCTCTTTGTCAAATCCGATGAGAGGCCGCAGCACCGGCATACCGGCGCAGGCCGCCTCCGTCACCGCCATGGCCTCCATGGTCTGGCTGGCCACCTGGCCCAGGTTCTCCCCGGTGACCAGGGCCTTACAGCCGTTGGCGTCGGCAATGCGGCGGGCAATACGCATCATAAACCGGCGCATAATGATGGTGAAATACTCCTCCGGACAGTGCTTGCGGATCTCCTCCTGGATGTGGGTGAAGGGTACCACCTCCACCGTCAGGCGGCCGCAGTAGGCGGTCAGAATCTCCGCCAGCTGCAGAACCTTCTCCTTGGCCTGCTGGGAGGTGTAGGGGAAGGAGAAAAAGTGCACCGGGATGATGGATACGCCCCGCTTGGCGATCATATAGGTGGATACGGGGCTGTCGATCCCCCCGGAGAGGAGGGACACCGCCCGGCCGTTGGTGCCCACAGGCATGCCCCCCGCCCCGGGAATGGGGCTGGCATGGACATAGGCCGCATAGTCCCGGACCTCTACATTCACGGTGAGTTCCGGGTTGTGTACATCCACCGCCACCTGAGGAAAGGCCTCTTTCAAAAGGCCGCCCACATACTGGGACAGCTGGATGGAGGTCATGGGGAACTGCTTATCCGACCGCTTGGTCTCCACCTTAAAGCTCTTGGCCCGGGCCATATCCGCCGCCAAATAATCCTTGGCCTTTTCAAAGATGGCGTCCTTGTCCTTTTCGCAGGCGGCGGCCCGGGTCAACGACACCACGCCAAATACCTTGGACAGGGCCTCCATCGCCCCGTCCATATCACAGGGCCCCTGGGGCTCCACATACACGGTAGATTGGACGCTGTAGACCTTGAAGTCCCCCAACGGTTTCAGGCGGCGCTTTACATTGGCCACCAGCTTCTGCTCAAAAAATTTCCGGTTCAAACCCTTCAGGACGATCTCGCCCTGTTTCAATAAAATCATATCTTCCACGGTTAACTCTGCGCCTCCGCAAATGAAAATGTACGGTACTGAATCGCCTCCGCCAGATGTTCCGGTGCGATGTCCGCCGCCCCTTCCAGGTCGGCGATGGTGCGGGCCACCCGCAAAATCCGGTCATAGCTCCGGGCGGTCAGGCCCAGGCGGTCATAGGCCGCCGCCATCAACGCCTCACACACCTCGCTCAGCTGGCAGAACTGGGCCATCTGCGCCTGGTCCATAGCCCCATTGCCGCCGCCCTGGCGCTGGCGCTGCCGGTCCCGGGCGGCATTTACACGGCGTTTTACATCCGCCGAGCGCTCCGCCGGCTCTTTGCTCCGCAGCTCGGCATATTCCAGGGCCGGCACCTCCACCAGCATATCGATCCGGTCCAGCAGGGGGCCGGAGATGCGGCTTTGATATTTCCGCACGGCGTTTTCCGAGCAGGTACATTTGCCGGAGGGATGTCCGTACCAGCCGCATTTGCAGGGGTTCATGGCGCACACCAGCATAAACCGGCTGGGAAACGCCGCATGGCCCGCCGCCCGGGAGATCACCACCCGCCCATCCTCCAGGGGCTGGCGCAGGACCTCCAACGTGTCGGAGCGGAACTCCGGCAGCTCGTCCAAAAACAAAACGCCGTTGTGGGCCAGGGAGATCTCCCCCGGCTTCGGCATGGCCCCGCCTCCAGCCATGGCAGTGCTGGACACCGTGTGGTGGGGGCTGCGGAAGGGCCGCTGGGTAATCAGCGGCCGGTCCTTCCCGGTGAGGCCTAAAACAGAATAGATCTCTGTGGTCTCTAAAATTTCCTCCATACCCATGTCCGGCAGGATCCCGGGGATCCGTTTGGCCAGCATGCTCTTGCCGGCCCCCGGCGGGCCTACCATTAATATATTGTGTCCCCCGG
>CAZXRD010000105.1:0-2276 GCA_964642465.1 uncultured Oscillospiraceae bacterium
TTTGAGCCAGTAATCGTACCAGCGGAGGATCTCGCAGTGGAAATCCTTCCAGGGGCGGGCGTGGTGCTCCTGGCCGGCAAACATCAGCTTGCCCCGGCTCTTGTCCTTGATATTGGCCCACCAGTTCTGCGATCCCTGGAGATGCATTTTATTTATAGGTATATGCGTGCCAGCCGGAACCGGTGTAGAAGGGGATATCAATCTGGTCGAAGAATTTCTCCGTCTCCAAAATATCCTCTTCGTGGTCATAGGGGTCCAGCAACAGGTTAAACCAGTAGCTGTCCCGGCCGCCCCGCTGGCTTAAAATGCTGTAGAGATGGGCGTACATCCGGTAATCCGGGTTGTCCATCGCCTCCCGCCAGCGCTCCTCCACCTCCGGCGGCAGCTCTTTGGGCGGAAGCCCATTTACAGCGTGATCCGACGGGGCCCCGCCGATGAGCAGATGAAAATGGATCATGCCCCCGGGATAGGAGTCGTGGAACCCTACAGAGCCGTTGGAGTAGCAGGCCCCAGTATCCACCGGGAAAATGGCTTTTAAGTGGGGCGGATGGGTCCGGGCCGCATGGAGCTGGGAAGCGCCAAAGGCGGAGATGCCCACCATACCCACATTTCCGTCACACCAGGGCTGGGCGGCAATCCACTCGATCAGATCGTAGCAATCCCAATAGGCGCCCCACAGGGAGTAGTAGATCTCTCCCCCGTCCTCGGACTTGCCATGGCCACGGGGCTGGGCCACCACATGGACATAGCCACGGGAGGTGAAAAACCGGCTGTCTCCCCCCTCCTGCACCCCGTACCACTGGGAGGACCAAGAGGGCTGGGCCCCAGCATTTTCACAGGCCTCCGGCGTCTGCAGCTCTTTGTTGTGGCAGGCAAAGGCCAACAGCACCGGCAGGGGCTTGTCCGTATTGGGCCAGTAGATATCTGCGCACAGGTGGATGCCGTCCCGCATGGGGACATATACGTCTTTCATCACCTGCATCTCCGCCGCCTTGTACTCCGGCTCCCGGTCATAGTACGGCGGCGGCGTTTTGCTGTCATACCCAATGATGTATTGGCCCATGGTTCTCCTTCCTTTCTGTCCCTAAATTTTCTCTCTATCCTTTCTTTTCGTTGCATAGATTTACTTTATGACCGTTTTGCCAGTTTGTCAATTCTTTTTATAAATTTGCATCTTGATTTGTTCACTTGCCAGAAGCGCTCTGCCGCCTTTGTACAATCACACAATTTTCTCCATCTTTTTGTGGCTATTGCTAGAAAGGAGCGGCCGTCCATGGTATACTAGAAAAAACACTGGCCTATACATTGCCTGCAGAGAGGGGTGTTTGCGTGGAGACAACTGCCTCCCACCGGCTGCTTACAGCCACCTGGACGCTTTTTAACGCCTCCCGAGAACCGGGTATCCAAGCATTGATCCAGGCGGCCAGCACCTTTTTCGGTGCGCCGGTCATCTATACCAACGAATTTTTTCACATCCATACGATGGCGCCCAACCACCCGACCGGGGACCCGGATTGGGACCATATCTATGAGCTGCGGCATCTGCCTTTGGATGAAGTCTGGAAGATTTTAGACGAAAACCTGTCCGGCACAGAGCCCTTTTATAAGCCGTTTTACGCCAATACCGGCCTTTGTAAGGACCTGCCCCGGATCTTTGGGGAGGTTGTGCGCAGCAAGGCGGTGCGGGGGCATGTGATCGTCTACCTGGGCAAACAGCCCCTGCAAGCGGAGGATCTGGAAATTGTAGACATTCTGACGGAGCTGCTGCGGCAAAAGGCGGACCGCCGGGCGGCGGGCATGGACAACTGGACCGAGGCTATGACCACCAACCTACAGCTCCTGCTAGACCCGGAGAGCCCGGACCACCTAATCCACAAAGCCGTGCATGCCCTTCGCTCCGCTTTCAGCCCCCAATACGCCATTATGGTGACCCCTTTTGGGGCCATGGCTTCCCAGCGGGCCTTTGCCGACTATGCGGTCATGCATCTCCGGGAGCGGTTTCAAAATGTCGTTTGCCTGGTCCATCAAGAGGCAATTGTCACCTTGCTGACGGATGTACGCATCAGCAAGACCACCTATAAGCTGCGGCCGGCAAACAGCGCCTTGGTGCGGAACATATTTCAATATTTTGAGCAGTTTGACTTGGTCTCTGGTCTTAGCAATGCCTTTGACGACGTAGCTCGGCTCCACACCTATTACCGGCAGGCGCTGCTTACAGCCAAGATGGCCCTGCGCATGGGCAAGATGAAAAAGGCTGTATTCATGGACTATATGCC
>CAZXRD010000105.1:2376-5056 GCA_964642465.1 uncultured Oscillospiraceae bacterium
ATGAGCTTGCTTCTCCGCCCTCGGTTGCCATTGTATAGCCAGATGAGCGGCGCCGCCAGAAAAATCCCTAGCCGGCTTATATAGGGGATGGTGGTGCTGTAAATCAGCGGCTGCGCCAAATAGAGCAGGCCCACTAGGGCCAGCGCCAGCAGCTGCTTGCGCCGGTCTCCGTGGAAGATGCCAAATCCCACAATCCACAACACTGCAACATAGTTCCAATCCGCAGAATAGGCGAGCAGACAGCATAGGCAGACGCCCAGCAACTTTTCCCACAGGTTGAGCCGCTCATGCTTCCAGATGTACAGGGCAATCAGCCCCAAAAGCAGGGCCACCATAATGCTGGTAGCCTCCCAAAATTGCCAAAGGTCCTCCCCCATACATAGATTATGGGGCAAATGCGAGGCAATGGCCACCACCAGAAGCCGGCGCATATAGCGGCGCAAATTGGATGTGTAGTAATAGCCTTCCGCAATAAAAAAACACATCACCGGAGCCGTAATCCGCCCAATCATGCGCAGCAGCCATATGCCGGCAAATTCCTCTGGCACCAAGACGACGGCGCAGTGGTCAACAACCATTGCCGCTACGGCAATTAGCTTGATTTTATTGGATGTTAACCCTCTATATGACCTTATTTGACCAGACGTTTCCGAATTCATAGGCACGCTCCAAGTATATCGGGCTTCCTTTCACACGGAAACGGTCCCCAGCCGCATTCCTAAAGTAACCCTTGACAAGTACGATCCATATGCAATTTTTCCTCCAAAAACTGCATGTTTTTTCATAAAAAGCATATCAGATTTTGCCGAAAAGTCGAATACCTATTTTCTATTGTAAAAAATACATTTTAGGCATTTTTTGAATTGCCAATTTGCAATTGCTTCGCTATAATAGTGCAAAAGGGGGAATTCTATGGAGTTGCGGGTACTGCGCTACTTTTTGACCGTGGCAAGAGAACAAAATATCACAAAGGCGGCTACGCTGCTCCATGTGACCCAGCCCACTTTATCCCGTCAATTGCAGCAGCTGGAGGCCGAGCTGGGCGTTAAGCTCTTCCGCCGCAGCAAATACCATATTGTTTTAACAGATGCAGGCGTACTTCTGCGCCGGCGGGCACAGGAATTGGTGGATTTGGCCGAGAAAACAGAGCGGGAGTTTCATCGGGAAAAAATTGCCCTGTCTGGTGAAATTACCATCGGTGCCGGCGAAGCGCAAAGCCTGAGCATTCTGTCCCGGCACATTGCCGCCTTTCGCCAAACCCACCCACAGGTACGGTTTAATATCTATAGCGCCAGTGCAGATGATATCAAAGACCGCTTAGAAAAAGGATTGCTGGACATCGGACTCCTGGCAGAACCGGTGGAAATCGGCCGGCACGCTTTTATCCGCCTCCCACGGAAAGAGCGCTGGGGCGCCCTGATGCGGAAAGACCACCCCCTAGCTGAAAAAAACGAGATCACGCCTAAAGATCTGCTGGGCGTACCGCTGCTCCTCCCCTGGCGGGGCCGGGTTCGCAGCGAACTCAGTGGCTGGCTTCGGGACTGCTATGACCGAATCGAAGTGGCCGGCACATATAATCTGATTTTAAATGCCGCAAATTTGGTATACAACCAGGTCGGCGTGGCCATCATGTTTTATGCGGGCAATCTGTCGGATGATTTGTGTTTTGTGCCCCTCTCCCCGCCCTTAGAAACGAGGAGTATACTGGTTTGGAAACGGGACCATGTCTTTTCCCCTGCCGCCTCAGTCTTTCTGGAGGAAATGAAATATACATATTAAGCATTTTTGAAGATGTAATATAAGTATTGGACTTTTGCCTTAGTTGCCCTATAAAATGAAGGTGTCAAAAGAGACACCTTCATTTTGTTTTGTACGAAGGAGACCGATATAACATGAAAAAACCGTATATCCTGCTGCTATTGGTCCTGTTGCTGCTATGGACCACCCTGGCTGCATGTGCCGGAACACCGCAAGACGCTTCGTCCGACACGACAGCCAGCCCTTCTACCCCGGTGACTAGCCCCAGCACCAGTCCGACCCCATCCGCTTCTCCAGACGCTGTCTCCCCGTCCCCCACACCAGAACCGGATACGCACATCCTGGTGGCCTATTTCTCCGCTACCGGGCATACGGCGGACATTGCTGCGCAGCTGCAAACGATCTTGGGCGCCGATCTCTATGAAATTATCCCGGAAATCCCATATACAGAAGAGGATCTGGCCTATAACAACGACGATTGCCGGGCCAATCAGGAACAAAATGACCCCGACGCCCGTCCGGCTATTGCCAGCGAGCCTGTGGACATGACCGCCTATGATACCATCTTCCTGGGCTATCCCATTTGGTGGGGTCAGGCACCTAAAATCATCAGCACTTTTTTAGAGCAATATGATCTTTCTGGTAAGACGATTATCCCCTTCTGTACCTCCGGCAGCAGCGGCATTGGCTCCAGCGCATCCAACCTGCAGGGTTTGGCCCCGGAAGCCACTTGGCTAGCGGGACAGCGCTTTGCTGCAGGAACGCCTGCAGAAGACATCGCTGCTTGGACAGAGACTTTGGGTTTGGATGCCTAGCTTGCCTCTGTATATTTTCTCACTTCTTTGCATACATCCCTCTTGACAGCAAAGCGGGGCATATCCCATGGGATATGCCCCGCTCTGTTCCATTTCGTCTATTTGTC
>CAZXRD010000106.1:0-5022 GCA_964642465.1 uncultured Oscillospiraceae bacterium
GTGAAAAAGCTGGACGGAGCCCAGACCCCTATGGTATAATTGCATTTATAATTGGTAAAATGGGGGAAATATTTATGGGAGATACGATACAAATTCTAATTGCCATGGTGGTCTACATGGCAGCGGTTATCGTCATCGGCATCGCCTTTGCCCGGCGGGCTAACCGCAGTTCGGACGACTATTTCCTGGGCGGCCGGACGCTGGGCCCCTGGGTCACCGCCATGAGTGCGGAGGCGTCGGACATGTCCGGCTGGCTGCTTATGGGCCTGCCCGGCGTGGCCTATTGGTGCGGCATAGCGGACGCCGCCTGGACGGCCATCGGCCTGGCGGCCGGCACCTATATCAACTGGCTGCTGGTGTCCAAGCGCCTGCACCGCTACAGCATCAAAGCCGGCAACGCCATCACCTTGCCGGAGTACTTCTCCAACCGCTTCCATGAGAAGGGCAAGGTGGTCATGACCATCGCCGCCATCTGGATTCTGGTCTTCTTCACGGTCTACGCCGCCAGCTGCTTTGTCACCTGCGGCAAACTGTTCTCCACCCTCTTCGGCCTGCCCTATGTGTCTATGATGATCGTCGGCGCCGTGTTCGTGCTGCTGTACACCATCTTGGGCGGCTTCTTGGCGGAGAGCGCCTCAGACTTCATGCAGGCCATTGTGATGATCATCGCCCTCACCGTTATTGTGGTGGTGGGTACCATCGCCGCCGGCGGCCTGGGCGCCGTGGTGGACAATGCCCAGTCCATCCCCGGGTTCCTGGACTTCTTCGGCATCGCCACACCGGAGACGGTGGACGGCGTGCAGCAGGCTGTAAACGGCGTGCCCCAGTTCGGCGCCGCCGGGAGCTACGGCGCACTCTCCGTCATCTCCACCCTGGCCTGGGGCCTGGGCTACTTCGGTATGCCCCAAGTGCTGCTGCGGTTTATGGCCATCCGCAAGGAAAAAGAGCTGACCCGCTCCCGCCGGATCGCCACTGTCTGGGTTGTGATCTCCCTGGCTGTGGCCGTGTTCATCGGCGTGGTGGGCCGGGCCCTGTTCCCCACAGCCCTCACCACCTCCTCCGAGTCGGAGAATGTGTTCATCCTGCTGTCCACCAACTTGCTGCCGCCTCTGCTGGCCGGCTTTGTTATGGCAGGCATCCTGGCGGCCACCATCAGCTCTTCTGACTCCTATCTGCTCATTGCCGCCTCCGCCTTCTCTAAGAACATTTTCCAGGGCCTGATCCACAAGAAGGCCACAGACAAACAGGTTCTAATCCTGTCCCGGATCACCTTGCTTGTGATCTCTGTCATCGCCATCCTCATTGCCCTGGATGAAAACAGCGTCATTTTCACCATTGTAAGCTTTGCCTGGGCGGGCTTTGGCGCCGCCTTTGGCCCGCTGATGCTCTTCAGCCTGTTCTGGAAGCGCACCACCCGGGCCGGGGCCATCGCCGGCATGATCGGCGGCGGCGCCATGGTCTTCATCTGGAACCTGCTGATCCGGCCCTTGGGCGGTATCTGGGATATCTACGAATTGCTGCCCGCCTTCATCTTCTCCTGCATCTGCATCGTGGTGGTCTCGCTCCTCTCGCCCAAACCCTCGGAGGAGATACAGCGGGAGTTTGAAGAGGTCAAACAGGGGATCTAAGACCCCATTTCCAAGCGCAACCAGCGCCCCGGCAAATCTGCCGGGGCGTTTTGCACCCAAAGGAGGGAAACTTATGGCACAACAAGTACAAGTCACCGACTATAACCCCGCTTGGCCGGCCCTATTCATTCAGGAGGCGGACCGCCTGCGCCAAGTGCTGGGACCCAACTGCGCCGTCATTTACCACATAGGCAGCACCGCCGTCCCCGGCCTGGCGGCCAAGCCCATTATCGACATCATGCCGGTGGTGCGGGATCTGGCGGCGGTAGATACAAAACAGGCCGACCTTGCCGCCCTGGGCTACGAGTACATGGGCGAGTTTGGCATTCCCGGCCGGCGCTACCTGCGGAAGGGCGGCGATCTGCGCACCTGTCAAGTGCACATATTTGCCCAGGGAGACCGGGCCAATATCCAGCGGCATTTAAAATTCCGGGATTATCTCCGCACCCATCCGGAGGCCTGCACCGCCTATGCCCAGCTGAAACGCCGGCTGGCCGCCCAGTTCCCCGCAGATATCGCAGGCTACTGCGCCGGCAAGGCCGCCTTTGTCCAAGCGCTGGAGGCCAAGGCAGAGGCGGCGCTGCCCTGCGGCCCGGATCCGGACGCCCTTTTCCCCGTGCCCGGGCTGGAGCAGGTCTGCTTCATCAAAAACGCCGTCACCGGCCCCAACATCCAAATCGGGGATTACACCTATTACGACGATGACACCGGCGCCCAGCACTTCCAGCAGCACGTGACCCACCACTACCCCTTTTTGGGGGACAAGCTGATCATCGGCAAATTTTGCGCCATCGCCAAGGGGGTCACCTTTGTCATGAACGGGGCCAACCACCGGATGTGTTCCGTCACCACCTACCCCTTTAATATCCTGGGCGGCGGCTGGGAAAAGGCCACCCCCACCCTGGAGGACCTGCCCCTCAAGGGGGACACCGTGGTGGGCAACGACGTGTGGATCGGGCAAAACGTGACCATCCTCCCCGGCGTGCACATTGGGGACGGGGCCATCATCGCCGCCAATGCCGTGGTATCCAGAGATGTGCCCCCCTACGCCATAGCCGGGGGCAACCCCTGCCGCATCCTGCGCCAGCGCTTTGACGACGCCCTCACCGCCTACCTGCTGCAACTGCGGTGGTGGGACTGGACCCCCTACGAGATCCACACCAATCTAGAGGCCCTCTGCAGCGGGGACCTGGAAAAAATCCGGCAAATCGGCCGCTAAACAAAACCGTCCCCGGCAGATACTGCCGGGGACTTCTGTTTTCCTATAAATAGGCCTGGGCATCGCTGGCCAAGCGCTCTTCTAAGTGGATCAGCCGTTTGGCGATGTCCTTGGTCCGCTCGCTGGCGGCTTCGTACTGGTTTAAATACCGGTTTAACGATTTGACCCCCATGTTGCAGCCGTCCACAATCAGGTCCGCCACCGTCTGGTCCGATTCCTCCAGGCCCAGTTTGGCATTGGTTTTCACCCAGGCCATACCCTTGGCCACAGGGCTGAGGTCTTTTCCCCGGTCCTGGAAAGCGTCCAGCATGTCCTGGACCTGGGTCTGCAGCTCCAAATGGGCGTCCTTACAAGCCGTCAGCTGCTGCCGGAAGGCCGTGCTCTTGGTGTGGGGCAGCACCTGGTCTATGGAGGCCGTCCCCATTCGGATGCCTGCATCGCACTCCCGCAGCAATTTGATGGTATCCTGCTGGATCACAGCATTCCCTCCTTTTTTCTCCCCTTCAGTTTGCCCCGTTTCGTTCCGAATATGCCCATAAACAAGGAAGAGCGGCTTTACGCTCTTCCTTTTTATGTATTTTATTATGGTAAACTTTTATTTACGGCCCCGGATACCCCATGATGATGGGGCGGACGCCGGTGTTCAGGGGGAGGAAGGTATAGCCCGCATCCCGGTACCCTTCGATCACCGCCGGCAGGGCCTCGGCCGTTGTCTCCCGCTTTACACTGTCGTGGGCCAATACCACCGCCAGGTCATAGCCCACCCCTTTTAGGCAGCATTCCGCAATCTCGCAGGCGGGCCGGGGGCTGGATGTGGCGTCCTCCGCCGAGACGTTCCAATCAAAATACACAAAGCCCCGGCGGGTCATCTCCGCAATGATCTCCTGGTAGGTCCCGGCGTTATAGCCGTTGATGCTGCCTCCCGGGAAGCGGAACACCTGGGCATAGGTGCCGGTCACCTCATAGATCCACTGGTAGAGTTGGTAGAAGTCCTCCAAATAGGCCTCCACAGAGGCGTAGATCTTGCGATAGTCATGGCTCCAGCTGTGAATGGCCAGGGTGTGGCCCGCCGCCACAATGTCCCGCATCCGCTGTTGGGCGGCCTCCCCCGTCTGGCCCACCACAAAGAATGTGGCTTTTACCCCGTATTGGTCCAGAATTTTTAGAATTTTGTCCGTATTTTCCGACGGCCCGTCGTCAAAAGTGAGGCAGACCACTTTGCCGCCGGTCACCCGCTCCCCTTCCCAGGGCTTGGCGTATAGATCCGGGTACAGCTGGGTATAGGCAGGCGCCGTACCATCCGGGCTTGCAGCCGCCTGCTCCTTTAACCGCTCTATGGTCTCCTTGGCCGCATCCAGCGCTATGCCGTCCGCCGCCAACTGCGTCTCCAGCCGGGTAATCTCCCGCTTATAGACCGTCAGCTCGGTGCCCAAGCGCAGCCCGGACCAAAGGGCCGTGCCGGCAAGGACCAAAGCCAGTACCGCCGCCACAATATAAAAGATCGGTCTGATTTTATATTTTGTGCCTCGCATTTTCTCCTGCCCACCGTTTCCCCGGTTGTTTTCACGCCCCCATCCCCAGGGAGGCGTTCCCGTGTTCCCAGTATAGGCAGATCTTGTCGAAATTTCAATAGCTTATGTCAACTTGTAACCCTTTGTATGCGCCCCGTAATTCTTTGTTTTCAGGCCGTAACAAGAAATGACCGGGCGGTAACAGGTTTCACCGGGAAGCGTCCGTGCGGCCCTATGTTGCAGGGCATCCTACGACTGTCTTTCCATTCGGGCTAAAAAGACACCCAAGGTGCGTTTGATGGATATCCAAACGCTAAGTCCCCGGCTGAAAAAACCGTTTTCCAGCACCACGCACTACCACAACTGCTGACGGAAAGCTATCACCACCCCATGCAAATTCCGGCCTCAAATCTATGAAAAAAGTACCGGCTGGGAAAGAAAAACGCTCCCAGCCCTGCGGGATTATGCGCAGCTGCTGATCCTGCCCTTTGGGGAATACTCGCCGGAGATAGCTAACTGGAAAGGGGGAAAGACTGTCGTACCCCTGTGGAATGCTCGGGAAGATGCCAAGCTGGAGATTTGGTATCCCCATGGAGAAGTTCCCTTTGAATGTGCGGTGGTAAGCGGTTCCCTGCGACCGGCTCTTATCTATTACCAACAGCGG
>CAZXRD010000107.1:0-3516 GCA_964642465.1 uncultured Oscillospiraceae bacterium
CGAGCTACCGGACTGCTCCACTCCGCGATATAGGCGCCCCCTCAGGAGCGCAGTAGATATATTATCACGTTTCGAGCACTGTGTCAAGGCTTAATTCTGGTCACGGGCCTGGGATACGGAAATCGGGACAAATGTGGAAAGGGATTGAACTTATTTCCGGAATAGTGGTATAATATATCCGATAACAAAAGCGATCGGGAGGAATCAGACTATGAGCAAGGGCAAGTATTACATCACGACCCCCATCTATTATCCCTCGGACCGGCTGCATATCGGCCACACCTATTGCACAGTGGCTACGGATGCGTTGGCCCGGTATAAGCGAATGCGGGGCTACGATGTGATGTTCCTCACCGGCACGGATGAGCATGGCCAGAAGATCGAGGACAAGGCTGCTGCTGCCGGTGTGTCGCCCAAGGCTTTTGTAGATAACATTGTAGAGGGGCCCCGGGGCATTTTGGACCTATGGAAGCTGATGAACATCTCCAACGACCGGTTTATCCGCACCACGGACGACTACCATGTGTCGGCCATCCAAAAGATTTTTCGGAAAATGTACGACAATGGGGACATCTACAAGGGCGTATATAAGGGCAAATATTGCAAGCCCTGTGAGAGCTTTTGGACGGAGAGCCAGCTTGTAGACGGCAAGTGCCCTGACTGCGGCCGGGAAGTCCAGGATGCAGAGGAGGAGGCCTATTTCTTCCGCCTGTCCAAATATGCCGACAGGATCCAGGACCTGCTGGAAAACACAGACTTTTTGGAGCCCCGCAGCCGGGTCCACGAGATGGTAAACAACTTCATTAAGCCGGGGTTGGAGGATCTGTGCGTCTCCCGCACCAGCTTTACCTGGGGCGTGCCGGTGGATTTTGACCCGGGCCATGTGGTCTATGTGTGGGTGGACGCCCTGAGCAACTACATCACCGCCCTGGGCTATGACAATGACAAATACAACGATTTTGACAAATATTGGCCGGCCGACGTGCATATTGTCGGCAAAGAGATCGTCCGATTCCACTCCATCATCTGGCCCGCCATGCTTATGAGCCTGGGGCTGCCCCTGCCGAAAAAGGTCTTTGGCCACGGCTGGCTGCTGCTGGACGGGGGCAAGATGTCCAAGTCCAAGGGCAACGTGGCCGACCCCTATGTGCTGGCAGAGCGATATGGCGTGGACGCCCTGCGCTTTTTCCTGCTGCGCACCTTCCCCTTCGGCAGCGACGGCAGCTTCTCCAACGAGCTCTTGATCCAGACCATCAATACTGACCTGGCCAACATCCTGGGAAACTTGGTGAGCCGGACCACCGCCATGGTACAGAAATATTTTGGCGGCCAGCTCCCGGGGAATGCCAAGCCTGCGGCGACGCCTGAGGCGGCGGACGCAGAACTGATCAACATGGCCACCGGCTTGGCGGAGCGCTATGCGGAGGCTATGGAGACGTTTGCGCCCCACAAGGCGCTGGACGAGGTGTTTAAGGTAATCCAGCGGGCCAACAAATATATTGACGAGACTATGCCCTGGGCCCTGGCCAAGGACATGGAGCAAAGCGGCGGGCGCCTGGCCCAGGTGCTGTACAACCTGCTGGAGGCCACCCGGATCTGCGCCGTCCTGCTTAGCCCCTTTATGCCCGATTCCTGCGACAAGATCTTTGCCCAGATCGGCGCCGGGACAGCGGTGCAGACGTGGGATAGCTTGGCGTCCTTTGGGCAGCTGCCGGATACGGCGGCGGTAACCAAGGGGGAAAACCTCTTCCCCCGCATCGATATGGAAAAAGAACTGGCCGCCCTGGAAGCGGCGCATCAATAGCGAGACAAAAACAATATTGCCCGCTGGGAATGAATATTCATTCATTCCCAGCGGGTTTCTGCCTGCTTTCTGCGGTTCTTATTGACTTCAACAAAGCTAAGTATTATAATAAAACTAGGAAACTTTGCTAACTAACTTTCAACAATTGTGCAGTGGGGTAAATGAAAAATGGACGACAAGCAACTTTTGTATTTGTTTGCAGATTTGGTCCGTTCCTATACGGCCTATGCAGATAAAAGCCTGGTACCTTTTAATATCCGGTTTGGGCAGGGGGGCATTATCTCTGCTCTGGGGCGCAACGGCCCCATGAGCCAGAACGAACTGGCCAACATCCGGCAGGTAACGCCGGCCACCATCAGCGTGATGTTGGGCCGGATGGAGCGGGACGGGCTGGTGAACCGGAACAACAACCGGGGCGGGCGCATCAATCTGATCAGCCTGACGGAAAAGGGGCAGGACCTCTTTGTCCGGCTGGACGCCCACATGAACAATGAGCCGAATGTGCTGCTCCGAGGCCTGACAGACGAGGAGAAGGCCATGGCCGAGGTAATCTTTGAAAAGATCCGGTATAACAGCATCCATCCTGTAGAATAGCGCATAACTTGCGCCTGGTGTATCAAACACCAGGCGCAAGTTTTATTTTGCCGGTCCCAGGACCAGGGGCTGGATCTGCCGGCCGTCTAGGGCCGCCTCTACCGTTTGGGGCAGCAGGTCAAAATCCGCCACCAGGGAGCAGGGCTTGTTTTGCGGGTCATCCTGGCGGAAGGGGACGAAGTATAGCAGCTGCCGGGGGAGCAGCATGCCGATGTTCCGGGCGCTGCCGGACAAAGCGTCGTTGGTGGAGATGGCCAAAACCACAGGGCGGCCGTTGCGCAAGTGGGCCTTGCAGGCCATGGTGACACTGGAATCCGTAATGCCTCCGGCAATCTTTGCCAAAGTGTTGCCGGTGCAGGGGGCGATAATCAGCAGGTCCAGCAGGCCTTTGGGGCCGATGGGTTCCGCCTCGGCAATGGTGTGCACGGGTTCCCGGCTGCAAATCTCCACCGCTTGGGCGACAATATCGGCCGCTTTGCCAAAGCGGCTGTCTGTGGAATAGGCGTGTTCGGAAAAGATAGGCGTGATTTGGCTGTACTGTTCCCGCAGCCGGGCCAGGGCACAGAGTGCGGTCTTATATGTACAGCAGGAGGCGCAGATGGCGTAGCCAATGCGGGTGGTGGTGTTCATTGGAGCTTCCTCCGTTCCTCTAATATATTATATATGGTGTCCCGGATGATAGCGCCGGAACTGGTTGGGGCCACCTCCCCGGGCAGGGACAGCGCCCAAATGGCTTTGATGCCCAGTTTTGCCGCAGCGGCGAAATCCAAGCCGCCGGGTTTGGAGGCCAAATCCATGCAGAGGCAGTCCTGGTCCACAAGGCTCAGGCGGTCTGGGCCCAAGACCCGGGCGGGGACGGTGTTGAATACAATGTCAAACTGGCCCAAAACAGGCTCTAATGCGTTGGTGTCGGCGGGGGTGTAGCCGCAGGCGGAGATCCAGGCCCGATCGGCGCAGTTGCGGGCGGACACCGTGACCTGTGCCCCCAGGGCAGAGAGCTTTCGGGACAAGAGCTTGCCGATCCGGCCGTAACCGATCACCAGGCACTTGGATCCGGAAATAGTGATGGGGGTCTCCTCCATGGCCAGCTGAATGGCGCCTTCCGCCGTGGCAGCGGC
>CAZXRD010000107.1:3616-4956 GCA_964642465.1 uncultured Oscillospiraceae bacterium
AGGGCCGCTTCCAAGCGCTGGGGTGTTTGTACTTCCTGCAGCTTGATTTTGTCTATGGCAAAGGCAAAGACGCTGTGGCCGTCGGCGGCCAATAGTTCCGCCAACTTTGCCAGACGCATATCCCCACCGATGACGCTAAATGTTCTATGCACCAGAATTCCTCCAAACATAGGTTTCTAAACCCATCGTATTCCGGAAAGTGAGGAAGGGTGCAAAAAAACGCCATGGCATATGCCATGGCGTTTAAAATTTATCGCTATCTTAATGGATGCTGCTGAGCTCGTAGGGCGTGGTCTGATAGACGTAGTAGTTCAGCCAGTTGGTGTACAGCAGCTGAGCGTGAGACCGCCAGGTGACAATGGGGGTCTGGCTGGGGTCGTCGTTGGGGAAGTAGTTTTCCGGCACTGGGATGTCCAGCCCTTTTTCCACATCCCGGAAATACTCCAAAGCCAGAGTGTCCGCATCATATTCCGGGTGGCCGGTGATGAAAAATTGCCGGCTGTTTTCCGTTTTGATGGCAAAGACGCCCGCCTGGTCCGAAACAGCGGTGATCTCCAGGCCGGGGACTTTTAAAATGTCCTCTTTTTCCACAGCGGTGTACCGGGAATGGGGCACATAAAACACATCGTCAAATCCCCGGAACAGAGGGGAGGTCCGCTTCAAAAGCCGGTGGGGGTAAACGCCGGAGAGCTTTTTCGGCAGGGTGTGTTTTGGAATGCCGTAGTGGTAGTACAAGGCCGCCTGGGCCCCCCAGCAGATATGGAGGGTGCAGTGGACGTTGGTCTTGGACCATTCCATGATCTGACAGAGCTCCGGCCAATAGTCTACAGATTCAAAGTCCAGATTTTCCACCGGCGCCCCGGTGATAATCATACCATCAAACCGCCGATCCTTCACCTGCGCAAAGGTGGTATAAAAGGTGCCCAGATGGCTCTGGTCCACGTTTTTAGCGGTGTGGCTCACCGTCTGCAGGAGCTCTACCTCAATCTGCAGCGGCGTATTGGACAGTTTCCGCAGCAGCTGGGTCTCTGTGACGATCTTGGTGGGCATCAGGTTTAAAATCAGCAGCTTCAGCGGCCGGATATCCTGGTGCATGGCCCGGCACTCCGTCATAACGAAAATATTTTCCACCTCCAAAATGCTGGTGGCCGGTAGAGAATCGGGAATACGAATTGGCATGGGAAACGCTCCTTATATAATATAGAAGCCCACAAGGGGCGAAACGATGGCAATCTGTCGTGTAAAAAAGTCGCTGCATCGTTTTTTGCAGCGGCAGTGAAGCTATTATAGCACAAGCCCATAGCGGTTTTCAAGGGACCGGGCTGTTCCTGGCAAAAGAA
>CAZXRD010000108.1:0-4777 GCA_964642465.1 uncultured Oscillospiraceae bacterium
ATGGTCCCTTCCTGCACCATGCTGAGGCCAGTTGCAGATCCATCAATGCCAAAAATGATAATATCCTCTCGATTATTTGCAATACAGGCATTGGATGCACCAATCGCAATATCATCGCTGGCACAGACAATTACATTGATCTCCGGGTGGGACAGCATCCATCCCTCCACAACGCTCTGTGCTGTTTCCGTATTGTACCGGCAGTCTTGCTCTGCAACCAATGTGGAACGGTCTCCATAGTCTTCGAAAAATGTATCATAAAATCCGTCTCTTCTAAGTTCCGAATTCGCCGTGGTAGCGCTACCCCGGCATATGGCAATATTAAATTCCATATCGGGATTTTCTTCTGCAATTGTCGCCAAATATTCTGCCTGCATGGCACCCTGGTGATAGTAATCAATGCCGGAAAAACGGAAACTATATGCATCTGTTTCTACCGGCCTTCCTACCCCGCAGATAATCCCCGCCTCTCGTACTGCTTCAATAGATGCCACGATAGCCGTATCAGCTACAGGCATGATATAAATGACATCACATTGCCGGGCAATTAAATCCTCTATATCGCTCTGTTGCTTTTCTGCACTCGAATTGGCCCCAACAATAGAAACATCTATGCCCTGGGCCTCTAAGTCTGCCTGTAGCACATCCAATGTTACCTGCATAATTTCATTGATCTCTGACCAAGAAAGTCCCACCGAAATCTGCGACAGATCCACATCCCCATTGCCCGAATTGCTTACCGGATTATCAGTATTATTTACATCCTCATCCGAGTCCCCGTTTGCACAGGCCGCAAACGAGAATAAAAAGGCCAGCGCCAGGAATAACACAAGTAACTTCTTCATAATTTTTCCTCCAATCTGTCTTTATTGCTTTACGCTACCTATATACATAACCGTTGTCGCTATACTTAGGCGGTACAACGGGTATCTCTAAGTAAGAACTGACGTCCCCGCCGGTATGCAAAACATGGTATCCCGCATTATCCGTCTCCCACGACAGTGGTTCAAACCAACCACTGTCCCGGATATAGCGCCCGGCAACCCGTATCCGCAAAATCTGCCCTTTGTGCCAAATTCTGCTGGTTGCGGTTATTGGTATGTCCACTTCCACAACCTCCCCGGGCGTCAACTTCTCATCCCGATCATGTGCCTGGACAGGGAAAAAGCTGGTAGACAACTTTTCATCCAATTTGCGCCTGGACACCCTCATTTTTCCCCAAGCACCAGGGTGGGGCTGTCCCATTACACTCGTGGGTAGTTCCTCCCCTTGGGCGTCCCCCTTTTGCAAGTTGACAAACAAGTCCATATCATCATGCTCTCTAGCCTCTACAAATAAATGGAGCTTGGAAAAGCCGGTGACCTCCATATCCTCTGGAACAACATAGTCGAAAACCGCCTGGCCGCTAGCCGCATCATAGCAAAAGCTGCTCATCTGGATACAGGGCTGTTCTCCCATCGTTCCCGTACCAGCATCTAAATAGAGTCGCTTATATACTGTCCTAGGTATTGGAAAATCTTCTTCTGCCCGCAGCAGCTGATAATCGCAATCGTAGGCATCCATTACGTCGATGCGTACCCGAGGTGTTAGCTCCCAGCCATTATGAATGTCTTTCAGATAGCGGTCATAAAATCGCTTTAGATCCTCCAGCTTATCGGCGCTGTAAAAGTCCGGCCACTCAAACTCTCGATGGCCCCGGAACCATTTGTCTCTAGAAGATATGTGCAGATATCCCTTCATGGATCCATTGATATGGAAGTGGTTCCACCCCGCCGTAATATAGGCGGGCACATCTATGGCCTCCAGGTCAGGGATTTTGTCCTGCCAATAAGGACTGGTCACATAGGGCTCTCGCTCCATCATGGCAATGCCGTCATCACTGTAGCTGCGCCCAACGGTTTTGCTCAATACACTGGCACGAAAAGAGACACCAGAAATACCGCCTTCTTTGTACCCCTCACGATAAGCATCGACTGTCCCTTCCCATGGGGCAATGCAAGCTAGATGGGGCGGCTTCTCGGCAGCAATCCGCCATTGGACCATGGCCAAGCAGGAGTTACCCGCCATCCCCACCTTGCCATTGCACCAGGGTTGTTGGGCAATCCATTCGATAAAATCCCGCCCATCTTTGGCATCCTGCTTTCCATAGGCCACAAACGTCCCCTCAGAATTGCCGATCCCACGGGGATCCACATTCGCTACTGCATAACCGTATTGACACCAATACAAGGGATCCGGCCCCTCTTCCATGCAGTACTTGGATATGGCCCCTTTGGGAACCCCTCTGGTAGATAGCTCCGGATTAGCATATCTAGGGCGCTTTGTATAGTAACTCCAAGATAGGATTACAGGTACCCTCTCGTTTGTTGTTGGCCGGAAGATATCTGCGTAGATCTTCGTCCCATCCCGCAGGATAACCGCTACATCCTCTTCACAAATAATGTTATCCGTAATATGTACAATGCGGTGTTGCGCCGGCGGATATGGGCAGTGTGTCCGCTGTGCTTCTGGGCTTAGTCGTATATAATTATCCATGGACACAGGCCGCCTGGTGGCCATCATGGCACAATCCATTTCCTGCCCGCAAAACTCGGCGGGTACAATTGTGCAGGCCCTCTCCGTTTTTAATTGCTCATATAATGTCATAAATACAGTCCTTTCCGGAACGCAACTTTCCGCCCCATTTTTCAGTATTTTATATATTTTTACCATCATTTTCTTGAAAACTCTTTCAATATCTATTGACATTGTACTATTTCTTCTATAAACTGTGAAATGCCGATACCCGCACACGCCTTGTTGGCTTATAACACTTTTGTTATGAATGGAAGGGACGCCATGGATCTGCAACACGTGCGCTACTTTGTACAGATCGCTCAGTTCGGCAGCGTTACAAAGGCGGCAGAAGCCAATTTTATCTCCCAGCCTGCTCTTAGCCGCATTTTGAGTGCACTGGAAGATGAAGTGGGTGTTCCCCTATTTATCCAGCAGGGGAAGAAGCTGGTCTTGAACCATTACGGGGAAATCTTTCTGTCTGCCGCAATCAAAAGTATAAATTTATTGGATAAGGCTAACCAAGATATCATCTCCTTGCGCACGGCAACCAGCGGCAGGATCGAGGTCCGTATGAACATATTGCCGCCCAGATTTACAGAACTCTGTACCCGTTTTCAGTCTGCCTACCCCAATATTGAGCTGAATGTCTCCCATACTGGGAGCAATGCTACAGATTTGGGAGATATCTTTTTTTATAACCCACCCATTGACATCGGCGGCCGCACTTCTGCAAAACTAATAGAGGAGAAGTTTGTCGCCGCTGTTTTGCCCGGCCATCCGCTGGCCTCTGCTACACAAGTGGATTTAAAAACCCTGGCTGCCTATAAATTGATGATCCTAAATCCAGAGGGGATGAAAAAATCTGTTTATTCGGCGTTTTTCATTCACGGTCTCTTCCCCACCGTAGTAGAGGTCAGCACCCAGAGAGCATCAATATCTATATGCAAGTCAACAACCCCGTCGCCATTTTACCCGTTAATTACGCTGTTGGTTGTTTTCCGGACTATGTACTCATTGACATTGTTCCGCCCGGATGCACACTTTCCTTCAATATGGCCTGGGATAAAGAAAATCTCTCAGACACTGTATCCACTTTTTTGTCTTTTGTTTTAGATTTTTATCAGGATCCCTGTCTTCTCTCATTTGAAAATTAACTGCAAAATAACGCATGTTTAGTACCACATTCTTTCTAAAAAGCCTGACGAAATATCGTCGGGCTTTTTTTGCCATTCGACAGTATCCTTCACAACTTGCTCTTTGTAACTGATACAATAGAGGACATAAGCTCCGTAATTTTTTCTCAACTGTTCGTTGAAAAATGTAACTTGCAATCCCCTATACAGAGCCTTATAATAGGTTCACATGAAAACTCTCCCTTGGAAACAAACGCCTCGCATTTTCAGCTTCCCCTTTGAATATACAAAAGACGCTAGGTGATCGGTTATGAAGGCGTATATCGTAGAAACCTCGGCGCTCAATAAGAACATCCAGCTCCTGCTGCAAATGGCGGGAGACGCCGCCGTATACGGGGTCTTAAAAGCCCGGGGCTATGGCTTGGGCCTGGTACCTATGGCCCAGATTTTATGGGAAAACGGGATCACCCGCTTTGCCGTCACAGAACCGGAGGAGGTTTGCGCCCTACGCAGTGCCGGCTTTACCCAAGCAGAGATTTTGATGCTCCGGGAAACCGGTCTTGCAGACGAGCTGCGAACTTTGATCTCCCAAGGGGCCGTCCTCACCATCGGCTGTCGGGAGACGGCAGCACAAGCCACCGCACTGGCAGAGGAGCTGGGCATCCGCTGCCCCTGTCATGTGAAAATCGATACGGGCATGGGCCGCTACGGTTTCCTGCCCCAGGACATGGAGGGTATTGCCTCGGTCTATAAGACGGAGGCTTTGGACGTACAAGGGATCTACACCCATTTCTGCAAGGCCCACAGCAGTGAAAAGGCCACCCGGCGGCAGTTTGCTGCATTTCAGCAAGTGCTCGACGGGCTCCAGGCCCGTGGGATTTCCCCTGGCCTGCGCCACTGCTGCAACTCCTCCGCCTTTTTAAAATACCCGGATATGCGTTTGGACGGCGTGCGTTTAGGGTCCGTCATATTGGGCCGGCTAGCGGTTTCCGGCTTCCCGGAATTCCAGCCTGTGGGCTATTGCCAGGCCCAGGTGGAGGTTATACGAAATTTGCCCCGGGGCCACAGCGTGGGTTACGGCGCCGGCT
>CAZXRD010000109.1:0-4749 GCA_964642465.1 uncultured Oscillospiraceae bacterium
TTATTTGCTCTGTAAGTACTCGTCAATGGCCTGGGCCGCCTGTTTCCCGGCGCCCATAGCCAGGATGACGGTGGCGGCGCCGGTGACGGCGTCCCCGCCGGCGAAGACGCCGGGCTTGCTGGTGGCGCCGTGCTCGTCAGCCACGATGCAGCCCTTCTTATTGGTCTCCAGACCCGGGGTGGTGGTGCGGATCAGGGGGTTGGGGGAGGTGCCGATGGACATGATCACGCAGTCCATATCCATGTCGAACTGGCTGTTCGGGATCTCCACCGGGCGGCGGCGGCCGGAAGCGTCCGGCTCGCCCAGCTCCATCTGGACACAGCTGAGGCTCTTGACCCAGCCCTTGTCGTCCCCGTTGATGGCCACCGGGTTGGTGAGCAGTTTGAAGATGATGCCCTCTTCCTTGGCGTGGTGGACTTCCTCCGCCCGGGCGGGCAGCTCCGCTTCACTGCGGCGGTAGACGATGTAGACCTCCTCGGCTCCCAGCCGCTTGGCGCAGCGGGCGGCGTCCATCGCCACGTTGCCGCCGCCCACCACGGCCACACGTTTGGCGTGGATGATGGGGGTGCTGGAACCGGGCTGGTAGGCCTTCATCAGGTTAATCCGGGTCAAAAACTCGTTGGCGGAGAGGACCCCGTTTAAGTTTTCCCCGGGGATGTTCATAAAGCTGGGCAGGCCGGCGCCGGAGCCGATAAACACGGCCTCGTACCCGTCGGCCATCAGCTCGTCAATGGAGCCGGTGCGGCCCACAACGTAGTCGGTGACCACTTTCACCCCGAAGTGCTCCAGCTTTTTGATCTCCTGGGCCACGATGGCCTTGGGGAGCCGGAACTCGGGGATGCCGTAGACCAGCACGCCGCCGGCCTTGTGGAAGGCCTCAAAAATGGTGACCTCATAGCCTTTTCGGGCCAGATCGCCGGCGCAGGTGAGGCTGGCGGGGCCAGAGCCGATCATGGCCACCTTGTGGCCGTTGGAGGCGGGCCGGGGCGCCACGTTCTTGTGGTCGTCGTGGCCGTGCTTCAGATGGTAGTCCGCCACAAAGCGCTCCAAGCGGCCGATGCCCACAGGCTCGCCCTTGATGCCCCGGACGCACTTGCCCTCGCACTGGCTCTCCTGGGGGCAGACCCGGCCGCAAATGGCGGGCAGGCTGTTGGTGGAGACGATGATGTTGTACGCCTCGTCAAAGTCCCCCTCGGCGACCTTAGCGATAAACTCCGGGATGCGCACGTTTACCGGGCAGCCGGAGACGCAGGGTTTATGCTTGCAGTTCAGGCAGCGCTGGGCCTCGTCCTTTGCGGTTTCCGCATCGTAGCCCAGGGCCACTTCTTCAAAGTTTTTGTTCCGGACATTGGGGTCCTGTTCCGGCATTTTATTTTTTTCCAAAGACATGTTCGGCATTATTTGGCCACCTCTTTCTTCAGCAGATTGCAGGTCTCCTCCCGGGCCCGGGTCTCAAACTCCTTGTACTGGGCGCTGCGGCGGATGGCCTCGTCAAAGTCCACCTGGTGCCCGTCAAAGTCGGGCCCGTCTACGCAGGCAAATTTGGTCTCCCCGCCCACGGTGAGGCGGCAGCAGCCGCACATGCCAGTGCCGTCAATCATAATGGGGTTCATGCTCACAACGGTCTTGATGCCGTATTTGGCTGTCAGCTGGCAGACGAACTTCATCATCATCAGGGGGCCGATGGCGATCACCTCGTCGTACTTCTCCCCGGCCTGGATCTCCTCCTCCAGGATGTTGGTGACCAGGGCCTTGCGCACATAGGACCCGTCGTCGGTGCCGATTAAAAATTTGGTAGAAGCAGCCCGGAACTCCTCCTCCAGGATCACCAGATCCTTGTTCCGGAAGCCCACAATGGCGGTCACGTCACAGCCCAGCTCGTGGAGCTTTTTGGTGACGGGATAGGCAATGGCGCTGCCCACGCCGCCGCCGATCACGGCCACTTTCTTCAGGCCCTCCGTATGGGTGGGGGTACCCAAGGGGCCCACAAAGTCCGCCAGGCACTCCCCGGCCTCCAGGGCGTTGAGCTTCTCTGTGGTGGCGCCCACGATCTGGAAGATGATGGTGATGGTGCCCGCCTCCCGGTCATAGTCAGCGATGGTGAGAGGAATCCGCTCCCCCTCCTCATCTACCCGGAGGATGATGAACTGGCCCGGCTCTGCCTTTTTGGCCACGGCAGGGGCGTCGATCACCATCTGGGTAACCGTGGGGTTGAGGGCTTTCTTCTCCAAAATTTTGAACATAAACCCGTTCCTCCTGTTGTTTAATCTATCCTATTTTAGCAGATTCCCTTGGTTTTGCAAGAGAATTTGGGAAAATACACGTTATCTTGCATTTTTTTCATGGGGCAATTCCCCGGTGATGCCCTCCAGGGCGATCTGGGACCAGGTCTCCATCTCCCCGGCCAGGGCGGGCAGATCCGAGATGGGCACAAATTCCCCCGCCATCTTCTCCGTCTCCCGCACGGATACGGGGCCCTGGGTGTCCAGCAGGTACAGCAGGCCCACATGGACCCGGCTCACCTCGCTGCTGCGGTCGTTGATGACCCCCACGAACTGGAGCCGGTCTATAGAGGCCAGGTCCACCTCTTCCTGGAGTTCCCGGCGCAGCCCCGCCTCCAGCACGTTGGCCGCCGCCTCGTCCGGCGGGTTGATGTGGCCCCCCACTCCCAGGGACAGCAGCCCATGGAGGCGTTTTTCCGTCTGCTTTTTCAAACGGCGGAGCAAAAAGGCCCGGTCCCCCTGGCGGATCACCACATAGGGGATGATCTGCCGGTAGCTGAAATCCTCCTCCGCCTGGGGCCGGGGGAGAAACTGGTGGTGGTCCAAAATGGTCTGGAAAATTTTCTCCGTGTCCCGGGTGACCAGGGGGTCCTCCCCCAGCAGGGGGTCAAGGATCTGGGACTTGACAGCCAAAACCTGTTCCATGGGTGCGATGCCCTCCTATGTTAGTTCTGTTTTTATCCTGTAACAGTATACATCGCCCGGGTAGAAAAGGCAAGCCGTGGGGGAAATCCTCTTGTATATTTTCACAGAGACTGGTATACTTATTTTAAAGGAAAGGCCCGATACGGCGGGCATTTATATGGAGGTGGAGTTCCGTGAAGAGCAGGGTGATCGCCATTAGCCGGGAATACGGCAGCGGCGGCCGGCTTGTGGGCGCCAAGCTGGCAGAGGAATTGGGCATGGAGTTTTACGACAAGGCCATTATCAGCATGGCTGCGGAAAAAAGCGGCCTATCTCCAGAGTTTGTAGAGCGCTCCGAGGAGATGGCCCGCAGCAGCTTTTTGTACAGCATTGTGATGGCGGGCAGTTCGGAATCGTCGATGTTGTCCCCCTACACGGTGCCCACCGGGGACAAGGCGTTTTTCGCCATGTCGGACATCATCCGGGAGGTGGCGGCCAAGGGCAATGCGGTGATTGTGGGCCGCTGTGCCGACTTTATCCTCCGGGACCGGGAGGACTGTTTGAAAGTCTTTGTCTTCGGGGATAAGGAGACGAGAATCCAGCGGCTGGTGAAGTATTACGGCCTGTCGGAGCAGGAGGCGCCGGACCGCCTGAAAAAGATTGACAAGGCCCGGGCCAACTATTACCGCTATTACACCGGGGAGACCTGGGGCCGGGCCCATGCCTATGACCTGGCTGTGAATACCGGGACCCTGGGCGTGGAAAAAGCCGTGGAGATCATCAAAGCGGCCTATACAGCAGAATAAAGAAGGCAAAAGGCCGGCGGGAATCCCCGCCGGCCTTTTATTTTGCTTTAGCCGATTTATTCTTTTTCTTCCGGCTCCTCCGGCGGCGCCGGTTCCTCTTGCTGGGCCGGCGCCGCCGCCTCTTCGTCCTCTTTTACCAGCAGGTAGACGATGATGCCTGTGGATGTGGCCAGGGATAAGGTCATGGACCAAAAGAAGCCGAGGAAAAGACCGGCAACAAGAGATAAGACAATAATGAGGAAAAAGGTTGCAAGCCCCAGTTTTAGTTTCATAGACACAATCAGCCCCCCTAGTATTAGATAGGTTTAGTTTACCATATTATTCTTGTATTTTCAACAATTTCCCTGAGAATCCTCCGCTTCCGCCTGCATGTTTTCCCAGCGCTTTTTGGCAGACATATGCCCGGCAAAATAGCGCTGCCGGATGGCCTCTTTTTCCGCCGGGCCCTTGGCCTCCGCCTCCAGGATCCGCATCCGGTCCATCACCTGCTGGTGGTAAAACCGGTCATAGGCGTCTTTCGCCTTTTCCCGGGTGATGCCCAGGGCCGCCCCAATCTTGGAAAAGGGGTATTTTTGCCCATCCCGCAGGTGCACAATGCGCCGGACCTCCGCCTCCTCCAGGCTCGGGCGGAGGGGCGGCAACTGGTCCAAAAGGGCCTGGGGCGCTCCGGGTTCGCCGCCCCGGTAGTCCGTCAGTATGTCTGGGTACTTCTTTTCCAAATAGGCGCAGGCGTATCGGGCGGCCTGGTACCAGTTGTAAGCGGCCAAATAGTCCTGCCGAACCATCTGGTCCGTCTCGTGCCCCAGGCAAAAGGCGATATGGCGGATGTACAGGCGGCTTTGCTTGTATTTGATCTTCTGATAGACCTGCCTGGCCCGTATGGCGGAGATCCCAAAATCGCCGGCGATGCTGGCAAAGGAGCGGCCCTGCTGCTCCCGCAGCAGCATCATGGCATAGCTCCGCTTGTCCTTTTTCAATGTGTCGTATGGTATGTCTTGCATGATCATGCCTCCTTTTTATATGCCGCAGATTACCCG
>CAZXRD010000110.1:0-4717 GCA_964642465.1 uncultured Oscillospiraceae bacterium
TGTTTCGCTTCCCTGCAATCCACCGGTCGTTATCTGGGGCCGTGCCATCTTGTGCATACTGGAAAATAAGCTGCCCAGCCCGCTCAATACTTATGACAACATGTAGACCTCTTTCTTCTGCCATGTGTTTGATTTGACTACCAAGCTGCCAGGCATCCTCATTGCTAAACGTATCAAACATCATTGCGCTTTCTTCTGCCACAGTGTCTCGCATTGCTTTGCCTCCTCACTGAAATATGACTGCATTTAAAAAATGCGGCCATTATTTTTTGCCCTATTATTTTGTCATTGTCGAAATCATTTCGTTATTCCTGTTTTTAATATATTTAATTTCTTTCCACATGTCAACTCTTTTCTATTAATCTGTTGTAATTTTATCTACTATATACAAATTCATCCGGTTGTTTTTTGTGCATAACGCCCTTGTCAATGCCGTTTTCATCTCAGCTTTGTTTATAAGTCTTTTCAGAACAAATCATACTATAAAGTCTCCAAATATATTTATTTTCTGTATCTCTATAATACTTTTTATAAAAAAAGAAGCTGGCGTCCATTCTGGTACGCCAGCTTCTTTTCCGCTTAGAATATTAATTATTTGCAGCCTTCACTGCCATGGTGACAAGCATGATCGCCATGGCCACAATTGTGGCCATCCCCATGATGGTGATGGTGGTGTTCCCCATGGTGGTGGTTGCACTCTGCCGCCGGATCAAAGTGGAGTTTCCCATCCAGAAATTCCTCCACAGCCTGATCGGCATCCCCACTCACGCCACCGTAGAGGGCGATATCTGCCTCATTTAACGCCGCACGGGCGCCGCCGCAAATGAGCACGTCCACCCCCAGGTCTTTCAAGAAACCGGCCAGGGCCCCATGGCCCGTGCCATTGGTATCCACCACCTGGCTAGATAGGACTTTTCCCCCGTCCTCCTGATAGATCTTAAATTGGGCTGTATGTCCAAAATGTTGGAACACCTGCCCCTGGTCATATGTCACTGCAATTTTCATTCTGCGTTTCCCCTTTCTATTTCGTTTCTTTTGGGCACTGGCTACCCGAACAACAACGACGCCCTGAGCAACAACCGGCATTCTCTCCACAAAGGACATAATGTCCTCCGGTGATTACCAGTTCCCGGCCGTCAACCAAGCTGCGGGCCAGCTTCTCCCGGGCGCTATTGTAGATAGCTTGCGCCGTTGTGCGGGCCACGCCCATCTGCTGGGCACAGGCCTCTTGGCTGAGCCCTGCCAAATCGATGAGCCGGATGGCCTCAAATTCATCCACTGTCATTTGAATAGGCGGTTGGGGCCCACCTCCCCGAGGGCCAAAATGCCGATGTTCCGGCATGGCACACACACGCCGGTGCTTGCAAGGTCTTGGCATGGTATCGCCCCCATTCTTGGCATATGCCATTTATTTGTCTTTATTATACGCCGTTTTTGGCATATGTCAAGAACCTTTTGCCGGCAATATGTCCCGGGAAAAGAAAAAATCCCCGAGCGTCAAAACCGAACGCCGGGGAGCTTTTCTCTTCACATAGGGCTGCGCAAAAAACCAACGCCATGGAGCATAATATTCTCCGCCATTTTGGCCAAGTCTTCCTCCGAGCTCACCATACCGTCGTCCATCCAGCGCCGGAGCAGTCCCATGCAGCCATTGCTGACAAAGGCATAAAAATACTCAATCTGCTTGGGGGTAGCCCTTTTGAAATAGTTCTGATAGGCCTCAATACATATGTCTCGGCCCATCATCAACAGCCTATTAATAAAGCTTTTATCTCCATAGTCCCCCAAGGTCACCGTACAAATATCAGCATTGTCTTTGATGCAGCGAAAGATTTCCGTAGTAATGGCCACCGGATTTACCTGGGGCCCTTGCTCCTTCAGCATAGGCTCCAACGCCCGCTGAAAAGCGGCAATCAGTTCCTCTTCAATCTTATCCAGCAGATCATATAGGTCTGTATAATGGGCATAGAAGGTGCTGCGGTTGATCCCGGCTAAGTCGCAGACCTCTTTCACCGATATGCTCTGGATAGGCTTTTGCCGCATCAGATCCATAAAGGCCCGGCGGATCAGCATTTTTGTGACCCGGCTCCGGTGATCCTCCCGTTTTTTTCCCTCCATAAAATACCCACCTCCTTTTCGTGTGCATTTTGTGTACAAAGTTTAAATTTTTTCTGAACGCCAGGCTTTTTCAGACATTTCCTGTTCAATCTGTTGGCAAACATACATTTCCGCCGGAATTAGCGGTTTCAATTTTTGCACATCTTGATTATAATACAAGTAGGAAGAAAAAACAACACTGCGTTTGCCAATCGCCAGTGCTGTCGGATTTGCTGACGGCCTGTTTCAGGCTGACAGCCAGGATTTTACGGAGGAAAGTACTATGAAAAGCATTTATATCATTACCGGGGCGATTGGGCATCTGGGGAATACGCTGGTGCGTATGCTAAAAGACCGTGGTGAGACGGTCCGAGGCCTGATTTTGCCCACAGAATCGGCAGAGGATTGCGCCAATGTGCAGTATATCCACGGGGACGTATGTGATAAAGATTCTATGGAACCCTTGTTTGCCGATACCGCTGGCAAGGACGTCTATTTTATCCACACGGCCGGTATTGTGGATATCTCCGGTGACATCAACGATCGGTTGTATAAGGTCAATGTATTAGGTACTAAGAATGTAGCGGAGATCTGCCTAGAACACCATGTAAAGCGGCTGGTATATGTAAGCTCTGTGCATGCCATCCCGGAAAAAGAAAATATGGGGGTCATGCAGGAGGTCAATCATTTTTCAGATGACGCCGTAGTAGGTGGCTATGCCAAGACAAAGGCTCTGGCCTCCCAGCTGGTGCTGGATGCCACGTCCAAGGGGCTAAACGCCGTCATTGTCCATCCCTCCGGGATCTTAGGACCTTATGATCTCTCCGGCGGGCACGGCAATCACATGGTGCAGCTGGTATACGACTATATCTCCGGTAAGCTCCCCGCCTGTGTAAAAGGCGGATACGACTTTGTAGACGTGCGGGACGTGGCCATTGGCTGCCTGGAGGCAGCAGAACGGGGTCGGCCGGGCGAGTGTTATATCCTCTCCAACCGCCACTATGAGGTGAAGGATCTATTGAAGATGCTAAAATCCATCTGCGGCGGCCGGCGTCTACCGGTACTGCCCATGTGGATGGCGAAAGCCGCCGCTCCGCTTTTGGGCTGGATTGCCAAACTGAAAAAGGAGCGGCCTCTGTACACCAAGTACTCTCTGTACACACTAAAGAGCAACGATAAGTTTTCCCATGATAAGGCCACCAGCGAACTTGGCTATAAGCCCCGGGATCTATACCAAACCTTGAAAGATACGGTGGCCTGGCTGAAACGGAAGCCCCAAAAAGCGTAAATAAAAGATACCACCTGGCAGCCGCCAGGTGGTATCTTTTATTTATTTGCCTCTACTGCCTTTGCAATCACCTGGACATTCCCCTGCAATCGGGCATTCCCTGGCTCAATGGCCAGGGCCTTTTCTGCCGCTTCTAAAGCGGCCTGGCGGCGGCCCGTCTCATACAGGGCGATGGCGCAAATCATAAGGCAGGCTGCCCCAGGGCGCCGCCTCGCAGATATAGGTCCGGGGCCGTTGGGTGATCTCCAGGGCACATTGGGTAAAGTATAGCACGCCATCCCAAGCTTTGTCCTCATAGAGCATCATGGCCAATTCTATATACGCCTCCCGCAGATGAGGCGCCTGGGCAATGGCTTGTAGATACCAATCTCGAGCCAGCCGCCGCTGGCCCTTTTTGGCATAAGAACGTGCAATAAAGCGCATGGAGGCCGCCCGCTCATCTGCCCAGCGGGCATTGGGCATGGCCAAATGCCGCTGGAGCGTGCGGATGCAGTCGTCCCAGCGCCCCCGGTACATATACTCTCGGCCCAAATAGTGCATATTCCGGTCGTCTTCCGGGTCTTCTTCCACGGACATTTCCAAGAGAGGCAAATACTGCCCCCGTGACTTCGTGGGGTCCGGATGGTGGTCCAGCTGTACCCCATCCACCTGAACCTTCGGCCCTGGTGTGCCTGGGCCGATCCACTGGAGCACTTCATGTACCGGGTGGTTCCAGCGGTACCCGTGTCTGGCATGGACTTTTTCATACCAAAAGACCACACCCTCTGATCCATCGGGATTAAATGACCAGGTATACCGGTAGAAGGCCTGCCCTGTTCCCGGCTTCCACGCCGCCTCCAGCAGCCTACGCCAACCGGGGTGGAACACCTCATCTAAATCTGTACACACACAGATATCTGCATCTTCCGGCACCAGTTCCAGGGAACGGTTTCTGGCTACATCGAAGCGCCACGGGGTGATGATTTCCTGGGCCACCACGGCTCCCCGGCCCTGCAGCCGCTCCACAGTGTCATCTGTGGAACCAGTATCCAGGACTACCACTTGATCTGCTTCCCCCATGGAGTCCATCCACCGGTCTACAAACTGGGACTCGTTCTTGCATATAGCATAGACGACAATTTTCATACTTCCTCCAAATGCCTTGACGGGCGGCTCTTTTTAGGGCCACCCGCCAGATTTTTGTGCCTGCTGCTGATTAGGTCGCCAGCAAACCTGCTGTCCGCATATTGGCTAACAGCTGATTAAACTGGGTGACAATATCTGTCGTGCTGGTGGCGTCATTGACGGCAGCTGCCGGCGTAATGGACGCCGTTGCTCCGGTGGGGCCGGTGG
>CAZXRD010000111.1:0-2604 GCA_964642465.1 uncultured Oscillospiraceae bacterium
CCAGCAATGCAAAAATCCGGGCGGTTTGCCGAGCCAAAGATATCCCCGTACAGGAGCTGGCCGAGCCCCACTGCAGCTCGGAGGATTTTGGCCACTATACCCAGAGGATCCCCGGGGCCTTCTTTGAGATTGGCGCCGGCGTAGACTGCCCGGACCTGCACACGGAGGGCATGGATTTTCCAGACGCCATGATAGAGACAGCTGTTACCGTGTTCCAAGGGCTGATGAACTGGAAGGAATAATGGGGGTACGGCTTTTGTCGTACCCTGTTTTCCGGCAACAAGAGGCAAAGTGCCGCATATACTGAATTGACAAGGACGTCGACGGGGAAACCGGCGGCGTCTATTTTTCTGCTGAGGTGTAGATTATGTGTGGAATTGCTGGCTTTTGCCAAAGGAATACCGATTTTACATACCAGAAGGAGCGGTGGACCCAGGTCCTGGTGGATATGCGCAAGTCCATTGCCCACAGGGGCGAGGACCAGACAGGGGAGTACCTGGCGCCTACGGTGGGGCTTTCCCATACCCGGCTCTCCATCCGGGATTTGGCGGGAGGCGCCCAGCCCATGCTGCGCCAGGCGGCGGGCCACACCTATGGCATTGTGTATAACGGGGAGATTTATAATACGGAGGAACTGGTGCCGGACCTTCAACGCCGGGGATATTCGTTTCAGACAACGTGTGATACAGAGGTGATTCTCTATGCCTACATGGCCTATGGCATGGCCTTTGCAGAAAAGCTCAACGGCATCTTTGCCATGGCCATCTGGGATGAAAGGGAGGGCCGCCTGGTGCTCTGCCGGGACCGCCTGGGGGTAAAGCCCCTGTTTTACACGGTCCAGGGGGAAACCCTGGTCTTTGGCTCCGAACCCAAGGCCCTGTTCTGCCATCCCCAGGTGCGGCCGGAGGCGGACCTAGACAGCTTTCGGGAGATCTTTGGCGTTGGCCCCGCCAGAACACCGGGCTGCGGTGTGTTCAAGGGCATTTGCGAGGTGAAGCCCGGCCATCTGTTGGTTTTCGATCAAAATGGCCTGACACAGCACAGGTATTGGAGCTTACAGGCGGCGCCCCATTTAGACAGCTATCCGGAGACGGTGGAAAAGGTCTCCTATCTCCTGCGGGATGCGGTGGAGCGGCAGATGGTCTCGGATGTGCCGGTGTGCAGCTTCCTCTCCGGCGGGGTGGATTCCAGCGTGGTCACAGCCCTTGCCTCCAATTACCTGCAAAAACAGGGCGGGCAACTGAACACCTTTTCCTTTGATTTTGCCCACAACGACGACTTTTTCCAGGCCAACGCCTTCCAGCCCAGCCGGGACCGGCCCTATGTGGATCAGGTGCTCCAGCTCTACCCCTTGCGCCATACGTACTTGGAGTGCGATGAGGAGACCTTAGCGGATATGTTGCCGCAAACCGTGGCGATCAAGGACCTGCCGGGCATGGCAGATGTGGACGCCTCTTTGCTGTATTTCTGTGGGCAGGTGAAACAATATAATAAGGTGGCCTTAACCGGGGAGTGTGCCGATGAGATTTTTGGCGGCTACCCCTGGTTTTATCGGGAAGACCTGTTTTACGCCGACGGCTTTCCCTGGTCCGCCGACATCGGGGCAAGGACGGCGCTGCTCTCTGACGATGCCATCCGTCAGCTGGACTTAGCAACCTATGTCCGCCAGCGGTATGAGGAGGCGTTGACGGCGGTGCCCGCCCTGCCGGAGGAGACGGGGGAAGCCCGGCGCCGGCGGGAAGTCAGCTGCCTAAATATCCGCTGGTTTATGCAGACCCTGCTGGATCGGATGGACCGGGCCAGTATGGCTTGGGGCCTGGAGGCCCGGGTGCCCTTTGCTGACCACCGGCTGGTGGAATACCTGTACAACGTGCCCTGGGAAATGAAATACCGGGATGGCGTGGAAAAGGCCCTGCTCCGGGCGGCCTGCAAAGATTTACTGCCGCCGGAGCTGCTGTACCGGAAGAAGAGCCCCTATCCCAAGACCTATTCCCCGCAGTATGAGGCGCTGCTGTATCAACAATTCCAGCAGGTACTGCAGGACAAAGCGGCGCCGGTGAACCGGTTTATAGACCGAAGGAAAGCCAAGAAGTTTTTGGCAGCACCAAAGGATTACGGCAGACCCTGGTTTGGGCAGCTGATGGCCGGCCCCCAGATGATTGCCTACCTGCTGCAGGTCAACCAGTGGATGCTGCGTTACAACTTGGGCTAAGTGGCCCTATGCGAATGCGGCTTGACAAAATTCGCCATATCCCCTATAGTAAGGGTACGGGTGAGCACCTACCGGCAGTCAGGCTAACTGGTCTGGCTGCTTTTTCTTTGAGGAGGTCTATGTATGGAGTTGCGCAAGATTGGCATGGCCCAGGAGCGGGAGATACAGGAGATGGAGAAGGCCGCCTTTTCCGCCGTGCCGTGGAATGAGGATTGGTCAGATACGGCGGTTTTCCACCGGTATCTGTTGGATATCATCGGTATGGAAAATGCCCTGTCTTTTGGCCTGTACGATGGGGAGCAATTGGTTGGCATCGCCCTGGGCCGGCTGAAACATTGGTTTGATGGGATCGAGTACTGCATAGATGATCTGTGTGTAACACCCGCCCGGCA
>CAZXRD010000111.1:2704-4706 GCA_964642465.1 uncultured Oscillospiraceae bacterium
CGGCATGGAAGCGATCAAGAAAATAGAGACAGACAAATGGGCTTTCCTGCCGCTCTTGCTCCTTGCAGATGAACAGGAAGATATGATCCGCCGCTATTTAGACCGAGGGACGCTGTATGCGCTGCAAGATGCCAAGATCACAAAAGCGGTCTGTGTGGTGACCGATGAGGGGAGCGGGATCCTGGAGGTAAAGAACCTGGCAGTGGCTCCGGAATGGCAACGGCAGGGATATGGCCGCCGAATGCTGGTGTTTATAGAAAATACCTACCGGGGGCAATATGCCCTTTTGCAAGTGGGCACGGGGGAAAGCCCTGCTACCGTCCCCTTTTATCAGCGCTGCGGCTTCGTGTTTTCCCACCGCATTCCTAATTTCTTTTTGGAGTTCTATGACCATCCTATTTGGGAACAGGGTGTGCTGCTGAAAGATATGGTATATTTTAAAAAGCGAATATGATGCCGGGACACGAGCTGTTTCTATCCTGTATGGACGATTTTGAGCTCCAGCGTTTCCAAGTAAAATGCTCCGACTGCAAAGGCAAAAAGGCCTTTGCAATCGGAGCATTTGTTTGTATGTCAGCGCACAGACGTCAACATCTCTCTTGCGGCTATGCGTCCACCGGTAAGGGAGAAGCCAAAGGCGTGTCCGGAGAGCATGACACAGTAATCGCCGGAGTCTACGCCGGAGGTGTCGATGCCGGCGGCGTATAGACCGGGGATGGGGCGGCCCTCCGGATCCAGTACCCGCATGTGGCTGTCTATTCCAATGCCGCCGTGGGTGGTCAGCATATCCATGCCCATTTTTATGCCGTAAAACGGGGCCTGCTCCAGAGGCTGCATATACCGCCGGTCCTTGCCAAACAGGCTGTCTGCACCTGCTGCGCAGTCTGCATTGTACTGCCCGATCTCCTGGGTGAGCGTCTCCGGGTCCATACCCATTTTCAGCGCCAGCTCTTCCAGGCTGTCCGCCTGGAACACCTGCCCTTTGGCGACCGCTTTCTCCAGGGCCTGGGACAGCTCTGCCATGCCGTTATCCGTAGTGTCTAGGTCGGCCATCAGGCCCGGCAAACCCTGGCGGCAGTCCTCCACAAGGCGGCCGTCAACCAATGCCCAGCACATTTTTCCCGGCAGCCTGGCCACAGCGTTTTGGCCGAAGACAAAGTCGTTGCTGATGGTCTCGTCACAGAAACGATAACCTGCTCGGCTCACCCAAACACATTTGGGGTCCCTGCCCAGGACATTGATTTCCGGTCGGCCGCCAAACACAGGGCCGCAGCCCTCAATGGCTATATCCCGCACGATGCCGGCACCGGCTTCCTTGGCGATCTGCAGACCATCGCCCTCCATAGGTGTACCCCGCAAATGCATGAAGGCCTCCGGCTGGACATTGGGAATCATATCCCGCATCAGCTCCGGATTGCCGGCAAAGCCGCCGGTGGCGATTAAGACGCAGTCGGCCCGCAGCTCTATGCTGGTTCCGTCTTCCGCTTTATAGACGGCGCCGGTGACAATGCCGTTTTCCACGAGTAACCGCCTGGCCCGGGCATGGAGGCGGATATCCACACCCAGGTCCCGGCACCGGTTTTCCAGCGCCCGCATCACATGGGTACCGGTGGGCGCCGGATAGGCCATGTGAAAGACCTCCGGACACTGGTTGGGCATGTGGTGGAGCAGCCGGGAAAAGGGAACACCCAGACCTGTGAGCCAGTCTACCGTTTCCCCGCTGGCGGCAATCAGCCGCCGGGTAAGCCGGGGGTCTGCCCGCCAATGGGAAAATTCCATGGCATAACGGAACAGTTTTTCCGGATCGGCGTCTATATTCCGGCGGCGCTGCAGGTAGCTGCCGGCGCCAAATACACCCTCGGCATACCGCCCGTTGCCCTGGGCGACGTACCTTTTTTCCAGCACGGTGACGACAGCGCCGGCCTCCGCAGCAGTGGCCGCAGCCGAAAGGCCGGCGGCGCCCCCGCCGATGATCAGTATTTTGTTCAATATTCTCATCCTT
>CAZXRD010000112.1:0-4700 GCA_964642465.1 uncultured Oscillospiraceae bacterium
GTCAGCGCTACGCTGAGGCCATTCCCTGCATCCGAAAAGGCGGTGGCTGTGGTGCCCAGGCGCAAATCCACCCCTTGGCTTCTTAAATAGGTGTGGAGCTCACTGGCCATATCCGCATCCAGCTGTAACATCACATGATCGTCCAGCTGCAGCATGGTGGTCTGGACTCCGATATGCACCAGGTTCTCCGCCGCCTCCAGGCCGATAAAACCGCCGCCAATGACAACGGCATGTTTGACCTGAGCGGATTCCACATAGTCCCGAATCCGGAACGTGTCCTCCACTGTGCGCAGGGTAAAGATGCGCTGATCCTCAATACCCGGCATGTCCGGCCGCACGGCTGTGGCTCCCGGGGATAAGATAAGCTTGTCATAGGTCTCCTCATAGCTGCTGCCATCGGTACGCTGCACAGTAACGGTTTTCTTGTCCCGGTGGATGGCTGTCACCTGGCTGTGTACCCGCACATCAATGCGGAATCTGGCCCAAAAGCTTTCTGGTGTCTGCAGGGTTAGGGCCTGTTTATCGGTGATTACACCACCTACATAATAGGGCAACCCGCAGTTGGCATAGGATACATAGCCGCTCCGCTCCAAAACAACGATCTCCGCCTGCTCGTCCAAACGCCGCAATCTGGCTGCAGCTGTGGCGCCGCCGGCCACGCCGCCGACAATGACAACTTTCATAGAAAAACCTCCCTTTTCTAAAAAGGCGCTGTGCGTTTCTCACCCAGGCGCCCGATTCCCTTCTATAAAAGCAGTATAACAGATATCCCCTCTCCATGTCACCATATTTCTCTCCCCCAACACAGCTCCCCTTTTGTAACTTACCGGACAAATGCGTAAAAATTGTCCCTTGAATCATTTCCTGGACAAATGTATAATAAATAAGAATGATACAAAAAAGGGTGGGTTTGATGACCAACGCTGAGCTCACTTTGAAAACCAAACAAGCCTTGGCTTTGGCTTTGCGCCAGGCCATGGAAAAAAAGCCCCTCTCCAAGATTACAATCAGTGAATTGGCGGCAGCATGTCATATCAATCGGAAGACTTTTTACTATCACTTCCAAGACGTCTACGATTTATTAAAGTGGACCTTGGAACAGGAAGCTGCAGATGTGGCCCAGCGGTTTGATCTCGCAGACAATGCAGAAGAGGCCATCCGGTTTATTATGCATTATGCGGAAGAAGAAAAACATATCATCAATTGTGCCCTGGACGCCATGGGCGGCGAGGAACTGGCCCGGTTTTTCTATGTGGACCTGTTCTCCGTCATTCGCCAGGCAGTGGACCGCAAGGCGGAAGAGCTAAACCTTGTTGTAGAAGAGTCTTTCTTAAACTTTTTGACCTCCTTTTATACGGAGGCCTTTGCCGGGCTCCTGCTGCGCTGGTATAAAAACCGCCGGTCTCTAGACCGGGAAGCGGTTTTGCAAAATATTTTGCTGATTTTCCAAGTCTCTATTCCAGCCATATTACAAGCCAAAGCCTGTACTGCATAGGCAAAGCCAAATGGGCTCTCCTTTATCCATGGGGTAAGACGAGTTTGTATGGCACCGGCATGCAGGATTTTCCCATGAGCATAACAAACCGTCTATCCCACCTGGAATTTCTATAAGGAGGAGCCACATTGAATGAAAAGCTAAAAGAAAAAATTAAAGAATCCCTGTCCAGCGTTCTCCCCATTACCATTATCGTTCTGCTGCTCAGCATTACGCTCGTGCCGATGGACATCGGGACACTAGCCCTATTTTTAACGGGAGCTGTGCTACTCATCATCGGAATGGGCTTCTTCCAGCTGGGCGCCGAGATGTCCATGACCCCCCTGGGGCAAGGCGTAGGCAGCCGGATCATCAAGAGCAATCGTATTTTGATCATTATTCTCGTGGCCTTCGTCATGGGCGTTATCATTACCGTGGCAGAGCCTGACCTGCAGGTTCTGGCCAACCAGGTGGCCTCCATCCCCAACGCCGTTTTGATCTGGACCGTAGCTGTCGGCGTCGGGCTGTTTTTGGTTGTGGCCGTGTTGCGGATTCTGTTTCACGTCAACCTGTCTAAAATGCTCTTTGTTTTCTATGTGCTGCTGTTTGGCCTGTCCTTTTTCTCCCCGGACAGCTTTACCTCCGTGGCCTTCGACTCCGGTGGGGTTACAACCGGGCCTATGACGGTTCCCTTTATCATGGCTTTGGGCGTTGGCCTTTCTGCCGCCAGAAGCGATCGGGACGGCGCCAGCGATAGTTTCGGCCTGGTCGCCTTGTGCAGCATTGGCCCCATCATGATGGTGCTGCTACTGGGCATTTTCTATAACCCGTCCGAAGCGACCTATGCCGCCACGGAGCTCACCAATATTTCTACCACACGGGATGTGGCCATGCATTTTGTCACTGCCTTCCCGAAATACAGCATCGAGGTTCTCGTCAGCATGCTGCCGGTGATCGGCGTGTTTGTGATTTTTCAGCTCATTACCCGGAACTACCATAAACGCCAGGTCCTAAAGATGCTGGTGGGCCTTGTTTATACGACGGTGGGCCTGATTCTCTTCCTCACCGGCGTAAACGTGGGCTTTGCACCGGTGGGCAATTTGTTGGGCAGCGGCCTGGCAGACACAGTCTTCAAATGGGCCCTGATTCCAATCGGTATGATCATCGGTTATTATATTGTAAAAGCGGAGCCCGCCGTGCAGGTACTCAATAAGCAGGTAGAGGATTTGACCGGCGGCACCATCTCTCACAAGATGATGAACTTGGCTTTGTCTGCCGGTGTGGCCTGTGCCGTGGCCCTGGCTATGGTCAGAGTCCTTACCGGGATACATATTTATTGGATTTTAGTCCCCGGCTATGCCATTGCGCTTATCCTCAGCCGGTTTGTTCCTTCGGTCTTTGTGGGTATTGCCTTTGACTCCGGCGGGGTGGCCAGCGGGCCTATGACCTCCACTTTCCTGCTCCCCCTGGCCATGGGCGCCTGTTCAGCCGTGGGCGGCAATGTGGTCACGGACGCTTTTGGCGTTGTCGCCCTGGTGGCGATGGCACCGTTGATCGCCATTCAGATTATGGGACTTATCTTTATGCACAAAGCGAAAGCGAAACCCGGGGCAATTCCGGATGCAGCGCCGCTGGATGATACCTCTGTGATCGAATTTGATGAGGAGGATTATGAATGAATACGTCACCACAAGATAAGGGCGCAGCCCCTCGCATGTTCCTCTGTGTCACTCGATTAGAGGACGGAGAAAAACTGGAAGAAATCTTGGAAGAGATGCGTGTGCCCGTCTTCTGCCAATGCCGGGGCCAGGGTACGGCCCCCTCCGAAATCCTGGACATCTTTGGTTTGGGTGGAACCACCCGGCTGGTTACCATGGGGTTTTTACCAAAATACGCCGTCCGGGACCTGTTTAAAAAAACCAGGCAGCAGCTGTACTTTCACCAGCGAGGCGGCGGGATTGCCATTACAATACCCATCACCGGCCTACAAAGCCCCCTCTTCCGCATGCTCAATGAGGACGCTCGCACCATGGTAGAAAATAAAATTAGGGAAAGGATTGAAGGCGATATGGCAGAAATCCACGAGAAATCCGGTTTTAATGTCATCTGGGTTTCTGTAGCAGCGGGCTACAGCGACCAAGTGGTAGATACAGCCCGGGCCGCTGGGGCAAAAGGCGGCACCATTTTACGGGGCCGGCGCTGCAATTCGGAGGCGGTCAGCCAGCACTTTGGCATCCCTCTCCAGGATGAACAGGACTTCCTGCTCATCATCGTCCCCAGGAATATGAAGAAAGACGTCATGACAGCCATCAGCGACGCCTGCGGCCTGCACACCCCTGCCCACGGCACAGTGATTTCTCTGCCGGTGGACGAGGCAATTGGCCTGGAAGAATAGTGGAAAGACAAACGAGGACGAATCCATTTTACAGATTCGTCCTCGTTTCTTTTGGGATGGATCTCTACAACGTTTTTATGGTGGCATATAGCATAACAGGCAGATGCCAGCGATTTATGCCCACTGGCCAATGCGGTAGTGGGCAACCAGGTCGTCCCGCTTTTCCAAGATATCCTCCTCATAGGCCCGCTGCCAAGGGTTGCTATGGTGCAAAACATAGGGCACCCCGTTTGCATTGCGGCGGTCAGAAACAATGCCAATGTGGCCGTCAAAAATCACGATATCCCCGCCCTGCCAGGCATCTATATCCGTGACATCCGTGGTAAGGGCCGTTGCCGTATGTGCAAAATACACCTGTAGGTTCCGCACCCGACGGAAATCAATATTGGCTCCGGCACCTCTATGGCATAGTCCTGGGGATTTGCAGCAATATCCGCATCCACCAGCTCCATGAGATCATAGCCGGCGCTGCGCAGGGCAAAGGCCACCACGTCCGTACAGACACCATAGCCGTCATCCGGGTACCCGCCGGCATAGTAGGCGCTTTTATAGGCAGGCCGTGTCTCAATATAGGCCAAAGCGCCAGATAAAATGTCCTGTTGGTCGGGCACCCCATCCCCGTCTGCATCTGTCTGACAGATGATCTCCGCTACTGCTCCGTCATAGCGATCTGGGCGCCGCCGGGGTGACGTGTGCTGATAGCGGAAGTATATACAAATGCCGGCTAGGATGGCAAGCACCAGGATAGATGCGAGAATGATGCATATTTTCTTTCTCTTAGACCAAATATGAAAACGGGCCATGCTTTCCTCCGAATTCCTTTGTCCACTT
>CAZXRD010000113.1:0-3280 GCA_964642465.1 uncultured Oscillospiraceae bacterium
ACTGTTATTCTTTGGTTTATAGGCTTTGATGTCTGCAATGGTACAGGGTTCCCAGCCCCATGCATGGTCGATTAAGAGCTCGGCATTGATGCCAAAGAGCTTATATAGGAGCTCCTCGTTATAAAAATCTGTGGCCGTTCCAATGGAACAACGGGCGATATCTCCCATGGTATACATGCCATGGGCTTCCAGTTTTTTGGCTATGCCAACGCCTATGCGCCAAAAGTCCGTCAGCGGACGATGATCCCACAATAGCTTGCGATACTGCATTTCATCTAATTGGGCAATGCGGATTCCGTCCGGATCTGGCTTTGTGTGCTTTCCACCAATATCCATGGCAATTTTACATAGGTATAGATTGGTTCCAATTCCCGCCGCCGCTGTGATGCCCGTAGTGGCCGCCACATCTTGTATAATCTCTTTCGCAAATGCTTTGGCGGTTAATCCAGTGGTAATCAGGTATTGCGTCACATCCATAAAAACCTCATCAATGGAGTAGACGTGGATGTCTTCCGGCGCTACATATTTTAAATAAATCTGATAAATGCGGGCGCTCCAGTCCATATAGCGGGCCATTTGCGGCTGGGCAACGATATAGTCCAGTTCCAATTCTGGGTGCGCTTCCAGCTCCGGTGCAAAACAAGATCGACCGGTAAAGATGTGGCCAGGCGCCCGCTTTAGACGCTGGGCATTGATCTCTTTGACTCGCTCCACCACTTCAAATAACCTGGCCCTTCCAGATATGCCATAAGCCTTTAAGGCGGGCGTTACAGCCAGGCAGATAGTCTTTTCCGTGCGGCTTAAATCCGCTACGACTAGGTTAGTCGTCAACGGATCCAGCCCCCGCTCGATGCAGGCGACGCTTGCATAAAAGCTTTTTAAATCTATGGCAATATAGACACGATCCCCCATGCCATAGCCTCCTCGGTGCATGTATATATTTATTGTACCACAGCACGAAAAAAGCCGGCAAGCTAATCTGTATTTTCTTATATGGTGATTTTTTCCTGATCGGCAGCGTCAAGGCGTATTTGAGAAATAAAAATAAATAATGCACAAAAAGTATTGCAATTTTAAATCCTTTATGGTACAATATAACCAGAAAAGGAAAGGGGATAGTCCAATGGGCCAGTAACCTGACCTTGTAAGTATCGGTGGTTGTGCACTACAAGATCCTGGTATAGATTAAGCAATGTTCCAAACAAGCTTTCGTAAGCAATAGACACATAGGAGACAAACGGAAAGCAAAATTGTAAAACGTGCAGCAATGCAAAATGTCGAGCAAGATTGCAAAAGATGCGTAACCATGTGTAGAGATCGTTTGAAGAAACAGGCGTAACGGATCGGGATCATACAGGGTACAGCTTCGATACAAAAATTCTGGAGAAAGAGAAGGTAGTCTTAGTGGAAATCCAGAATCAGGCGTAGCCCCCCAACTGCGTTGGACAGTTGGGGGGATGTGCTTTTTATAGATGTTTTTTGTCGAGCCTGCAGCTATCTAGCTGCAGGCTCGCTTTTTTTGCCTATTTTTATTCCGTTCTAAACGAGGACAAGGCCTCATACCCATAGAGTGTGGGAGGGATAGGTTTTGAACAAGCAAAATACCATGGCGTATGAGGGCGCTCTGCGCTTATTGCCCTATGACCTAAAAGCCGCAGCAGCAAAACTGCCCAAACCAGAACAGTTAGATGCGGAAGAATTGCGCCTTCGAATTGGAAAGCCATTGTCGCTACTGACTCGTGGACAGGAACGTATCTTCCCAGAAGCTGTTGTCAGCCGGCGCAGCCTGGAATCTGTGCTGGAGATTGCCACAGGCGCATCCGCTTATTCCGCCAGGGAAAGTATACGTGCTGGGTATCTGTCAGTCGCCGGTGGGTATCGTATAGGCATTTGCGGCAGTGCCATTCTCCACAGCGGAGAAATACAGGGCTTTCGCTCTATCTCCTCATTGGCAATCCGTATTCCAGGGGAAATCCGTGGGGCGGGGGAATCTTTAATAGAAACGCTTTTAGACAACGGATTTTCCTCAACGCTCCTGATTTCCCCGCCGGGTGTGGGGAAGACAAGCCTATTGCGGGACCTGGTGCGGCTGCTCTCTAACCGAGGCTACCGGATTGCTCTGGTTGACGAGCGCAGTGAGATTGCCGCCTGCTGTGGCGGTGTGCCGCAGTTGGATGTGGGGGAGCGGACGGATGTATTGGACCAATGCCCAAAAGCGCAGGCTATTTTCTTGCTTTTGCGGGCTATGAACCCCCAGATTATTGCCGTCGACGAGATTACAGCAGCAGCGGATATAGCCGCTATGGAAAATGCCGTGGGCTGTGGTGTACATTTATTGGCAACCGCCCATGGGCAAACCTTAGAGGATTTAAAAACCCGGCCCTTATACAGACGCATGTTAGAGGCCGGCCTCTTCCAAAATTTGATTACTATCTCCTGTACGGGTGGGCAGAGAACTTACAAAATAGAGAGGTTGTGACAGGCAATGCTGAAATTGATAGGCGCCATTTTTGTGATTGTGGCCGGGAGCATTTTGGGCGCAACAGAAGCTATGCGGCTTTCCGCCCGTGTGCGCTCCCTGACTTCTATTGTCTCCTCTCTAGAGATTATGCGCAGCGAAATCTGTGATCGGTTAACACCATTGCCAGAGTTAATGGAGATTTTAGCAAAAACCGGCCCGTCTCCAGCAAAATCGTTTTTCGCAAACTGCCTGCAAGAACTGCAATCTCTGGGCATTCATTCTTTTTTTGAAATATGGAAAAGGGCGGCAAAAGCCACCTATCAACTGGAATTGCGGCCCAACGAATTTTTGGCCTTTTGTGAAATCGGATTGCCTCTGGGCAAATATGATATTGAGGAACAGCGGGCGGGCCTAGATGCGGCCATCAGCCGCATGACAGAATTTCGCCGCAAGGCGGAAGAGGAGCGAAAAAGCTACGGAAAAGTGTATGCGGCGCTGGGCGTAACGGCGGGTATCTTTACCGTAATTATTCTACTGTAAGGGGAGACTGGGAGACATAAGTTGGATTACCGGCTCATACAAATAGAGGGCGGACAAGTCTTACCAATACAAAGGAGACAGGAGCGAATACAAATGAATGTAGATTTGATTTTTAAAATTGCGGCTGTCGGCATTTTGGTTGCCGTGCTAAACCTACTTTTAACCCGCTCCGGACGGGATGAGCAGGCGCTGATGACCACCATTGCAGGATTGGTTGTTGTACTGGTCATCATCCTTCAGGAGATCAGCGACTTGTTTGGCCTAATTCAGTCTCTCTTT
>CAZXRD010000113.1:3380-4660 GCA_964642465.1 uncultured Oscillospiraceae bacterium
CTTTAGCCGCCGGCATTTTAATTCTTCTAAGTGCCTTGGACATTGTCGAAGGGCTGCAGGATGTGTTAAATCGGCTTTCAGATACATCCGGGCTGACTACTGCAGTTCTAGCGCCTGTTTTAAAAACGGTCGGCGTAGGCGTTGTAACAAAAATTGCAGCAGATCTGTGCAGGGACGCCGGCGCCAGCGCCATAGCTTCCTCTGTGGAGTTTTTTGGAGCAGCTGCCGCCGTTTATGTGGCGGCGCCCCTATTGCAAACCGTGTTTTCCATGGTAGGTGCACTGTTATGAAACGATGGACATGGATTATTTTTCTTCTCCTTTTTTTCTGGGTGAATATGGGACAGGCATCCGCTACAGATTCCACCTCCGATATTGTAGAGAGTCAAGCGGATGCGCTGGATGTAGAAGCCGTAGAGGATGCCCTTTCAGGAGACGCCGCAGATATTATGGACGGGCTCTCCATTACAGAGGGATTGGACTTTGACACAGGCCTCTCTACAGTTGTCTCTGCCGCCAGCAGTCAATCCAACGGGATTTTCAAAGAGGCGTTGCAAAGTGCCGTCCTCATTTTAGGTATTGCGCTGCTTTGCCGGGTGGTAGGCCTCCTATATGAAAACGGATCCTCTCTGGCTATCCCAAACTACGTGCCGATGGCCGGCACACTGGGTATTTCTGCGGTAGCGGTATTAGATGTCCGGACCTTCATGGGCCTGGGCACGGAAATCATAGGACAGCTGGATATTTTCTCCAAAGCACTTTTGCCAACATTAGCTGCAGCGGCCACCGCCAATGGGGCAATTACATCTGGGACAGCCAAATACATGGCAACGGCCTTATTTGTAGATATTCTTATTTCCATTGCCGACAATATCCTGATGCCCGTCATCTATGCCTACATCGCCGCATGTATTGCCAATGCGGCCCTGGGCGGGGAAACCTTGGCGGGGGTTGCAAACCTTTTGAAATGGATTGCAGTCACCATTTTGACTGGAATTGTCTTGGTTTTTGTCACATACCTCACCATCAGCGGGGTTGTTGCTTCTACCGCCGATGCAACGGCGACCCGCCTGGCCAAAAGCGCCATTTCTACAGCTTTCCCCATTGTAGGCAGTATTCTTTCTGATGCAGCCAGCGCTATTGCAGCTGGAGCGGGGCTCTTAAAAAATGCCATTGGTATTTTCGGTATGCTGGCGATCATTGCTATTTGCCTAATCCCATTTTTGCGATTGGGCATACACTACTTGATCTACAAAGTGACGGCCGGGCTGACTGGCGCCG
>CAZXRD010000114.1:0-4539 GCA_964642465.1 uncultured Oscillospiraceae bacterium
GCTGTGGCAAAAATGCAGGGCCGGAATAAAAAACTTGCAAAACGGGAGAAAAAACGGAAACAAAAAAGCCCTGGGATTTTGGTCCCAGGGTTTTGGGTTTTTCTATTGGATTAGTCGAAGAATTTGGCGTGGATCGCCTGGACGGCACGGTCGGCGTCCGCTTCGTCAATCAGGACGGAGACCTTGATCTCGCTGGTGGAGATCATCTGGATGTTTACCTTGGCATCGTACAGCGCCTCAAACATCAGGGCGGCAATGCCGGAGGCGGACATCATACCGGCACCCACAATGCTCACTTTGCAGATCTTATCGCTGACGTTGATGTGGTCAAAGCCAATGGCCTCTTTGCTCTCCTCCAGGGCGGCGACGGCAGTGTCCATGTCGCTCTGGGGTACGGTGAAGCTGATGTCTTTTGTATCTCCACGGCCGATGGATTGGAGAATGATGTCCACGTTTACCTTTTTCTTGGCCAGGACCCGGAATACCTTAAAAGCGATGCCGGGCTCATCCTTCAAGCCCACCAGGGAGATGCGGGCTACGTTGGTATCTTTTGCGATGCCGCTGATCTGCGTGCGTTCCACTGTTGTGACCTCCTTAACCTTTGAGCCCGGCTTCCGTACGAAGCTGGACAGGACTTCTAAATTGACGCCATAGCGTTTGGCCATTTCTACAGAGCGGTTGTGCAGGACCTGGGCCCCCATAGAGGCCAGTTCCAGCATTTCGTCGTAGGTGATCTCTTCCAACTTGCGGGCGTTTTTCACTTTCCGGGGGTCGGCGGTGTAGACGCCCTCTACATCCGTATAGATCTGGCACAGGTCGGCATGGAGGGCTGCTGCGATGGCCACAGCCGTCGTATCCGAGCCGCCGCGGCCCAGGGTGGTGATATCGTCGTATTTGTTGATGCCCTGGAACCCGGCTACCAGGACGATGCGGCGAGCATCCAGCTCCCGGCGGATGCGCTCGCCGGCGACCCGCTTGATGCGGGCGTTGCCGTAGTCTGAGTTGGTCTGCATCCCGATTTGCCAGCCGGTGAGGGAGACCACAGGCAGGCCCATTTTCTCCAGGGCCATGGCCATAAGGGCGATGGAGACCTGTTCCCCGGTGGAGAGGAGGACATCCATTTCCCGCTTGGAGGGATTTTTGTTGATCTCGGCGGCCTTGGCGATGAGATCGTCTGTCGTATCGCCCTGGGCGGAGAGGACCACGACCACGTCATTGCCCTCGCAATAGGTGTCGGCGATGATGCCAGCCACCCGGCGGATGCAGGCGGCGTCCGCTACGGAGCTGCCGCCAAATTTTTGTACAATTAGCATGGGGTGATCCCTCTTTTCAGTCAAGTATGCGGAATTTGGAGCGGATATCCAAACCGGCAGAGCGGCTGGCCAGCTCGTAGTCCGTGCAGAGCTCGGTAATAAAGGCGTATTCCCCGGGCTGGGCGTTGGGCCGGTCGATGAAGCGGACGTTGCCGAAAGCGGCGCCCAGCTGCTCCAGGGAGGCGCCGCTGCGGACGTAGTACCGGGAGTGCAGCTGCCGGGCGTCGGTGACAAATTCCGGGCTGCCCTCTTCCCAATCCAGGTATTTCCGGGCGGTGAGGTGTTTGGAGGCGTCAATCACGTCCGCCACCACAGCGCTGGCGGTGGGCAGCTTGCCGGCGCCGGCGCCATAGAACATGGCCTCGCCAATGGCGTTGCCTTGGACCACGATGCCGTTGAAAACCCCGTCCACGTTGGACAGGAGGCTCATGCGGTTAATCAGGTGGGGGGCCACATATGCCGTTATGGTGGAGGGCCCCGTGCGCAGGGCACGGCCTAAGAGCTTTATTTTATATCCTATGCTGCGGGCGTACTCTACGTCAGCCAAAGTGACGCCGGTGATGCCCTCTGTAGGGACCTGGTCCGGGTAGACATGGCGGCCGAAACACAGAGCTGCAAGGATGGCGATTTTCCGGCAGGCGTCCGGCCCCTCGATATCGGCACTGGGGTCCCGCTCGGCGTAGCCCAGCTCCTGGGCTTTGGCCAGGGCGGCGTCAAAGGAGGAGCCGTTCTGGATCATGTCCGTGAGAATATAATTGGTAGTGCCGTTTAAAATGCCGTAGATTTCGTCCAGTTCATTGGCGGCCAGGCACTGGGTGATGGGGCGGATGATGGGGATACCGCCGCCCACACTGGCCTCAAACAGGTAGTTGGCATTGGTGGCCTTGGCCAGGGCAATGAGCTCATGGCCACGGGTGGCCACCAGCTCTTTATTGGAAGTGACAACACTTTTCCCGGCGGCCAGTGCCCGGCGGGTATAGTTATAGGCCACGGTGGTGCCACCGATGGTCTCCACCACGATTTGCACCTCCGGGTCTTGTTCAATGATCGAAAAATCTTTTACAAATAAATTGGCGTAGGGGCTGTCAGGAAAATCCCGCACGTCCAAAATATATTTGATGTGGATTTCTTGGGCGGCAGTCTGGGTGATCTTGGCGGCGTTGGTGGTGATGACTTCCGCCACGCCGGACCCCACAGTGCCGAAGCCCAATATTGCGATGCTTACCATATCCTCTCTCCTTTTTCTCCCTGTGTTTTGCCAGGCACTGATCTCGTCAGCCCGCAGGGATCTCAATCTTGACCACGCCAGGGATCTTGGGCACCTCGGTCAGCAGCTCGTCTACGGGCTTGCTCCTGCCGGACAGTTCCGTGGAGATGCTGACAATGGCACAGCCATCCGAAGGGAGGCTCTGGTTGATGGTCAGTATATTTGCGCCGAGTTTGGCAAAAATAGCTAGTACTGAAGACAGGACGCCGGGCTGGTTTTTCATCATGATATGGAACGTGATGATGCGGCCGCTGTGCATATCAAAAAAAGGCGAAGCGGCATCCTTATACTTATAAAAAGCGCTGCGACTGATGCCCACAGCTCGCACCGCTTCTGCCACAGTGGAGGCTTCACCAGAGACCAGAAGGCTCTTGGCGTCCATCACCTTTAACAGAATGTCCGGCAGGGCCTCTGCGTCCACCAGGTAGTATTTAGCGTTCGCAGTTTCAGCCATGTCATGTCCCCCTATCAAAGCCATTTGTATTTTGCTAGTGTATATTATCACAGTACGACGGCAATCGCAACTGTTAAATTCATTAGACTTACCCCCGGTTCTGGGGGCTTTTTTATCCAAAACCCCTGGGAGGTGGCATTTTGCAAGATCAAAAACGGTGGGGATGGCTGATTAACCTGGCTTGCGGGGCGGCGGTGGTGCTGACGCTGTGGCTGTTTTTTCCGGTACGGACTGAAATGGCTGCTGCCCTTTTTTCTGGCCATGGGAACGGCCTGTATGATTCAGCGGCCCATTGGCTTTCTGGTAGAACGGGCCAGGTTCCCCCCGGCCGTTGGCGGCAGGACTGTGTACGGTAGTGCTGCTGGGGGGCGCTATTGGGGCTGATCGCCTTTTTGGCCGGGCGGGCGGCATATGAACTCATCGGCTTTGCCCGGCAGCTGCCCCAGCTGCTGGCGGGCATGTCCGGGGCGATGGAAGCATTGGAGCGGTATGTATACCGGTTTATCACAGCGGCACCGGTGGATATGCAGGCGGGGCTGCAGCAGATTGTAGATGGGATTGTGGATCAGAGTATGGAGATCCCCAGCTCCCTTTATCGCAGTTTGCTGAACCTGCTGACAGACTGGGTGGGGGCGGCGCCATCGGTGATTTTATTTGTCGCCACCTATGGCATTGGTACATTTTTTATCAGCAATAGTTATGGTGAGGTGCGTAGCTTTTTGGTGCGTCAAATACCGGAGCGGTGGCGGGGCAATGCCCGGGATATGAAGTTGTTGTATTGGGGAAATGACTGCGTGCCCAACTGACCCTAATGGCCATCACATTTAGAGAACTGGGCCTGACGCTGAGCATTTTAAAGGTGCCTTATGCGCTGCTCTTAGCGGGGATCGTTGCCATTATTGACGCTCTGCCCATCTTGGGGACGGGGACGGTGCTGCTGCACTGGGCCCTGGTGGCCTTGATTACAGGGAACGGTGCCTTGGCCTTGGGATTGGTCTTGACCTATGGGACGGTGAGCTTGGTGCGCAGTGTATTGGAGCCGAAATTGGTGGGACAGGGGATTAGTTTGCATCCGGTGGCCACCCTCTTAGCCATGTATGTGGGGTTTTCCGCCTGCGGGGTACTGGGCATGGTGCTTTTCCCCATTGCCCTGCCTGATGATGGTAAAACAATGTAACGACAGGGGATATATACGGCTATGGAAATAAAGGTAAAATGTGCGGTGACGGGGCTGCTAGCCGGGGCCATCAATGGTTTTTTCGGCGCCGGCGGCGGCATGGTATTGGTGCCGCTCCTGGTGGAGTGGGCACAGCTGGAGCAACGGGAGGCCTTTGCCACGTCGGTGGCGGTGATTTTGCCACTGTGCGCTGTCTCGGCAGGGGTGTATTTTCTGCGGGGACAAGGCTTTCCCGGGGAGGCCCTGCCGTACCTGTTGGGCGGATTGATTGGAGGCGTGCTGGGCGGCGTTTTTTTGAAAAAGGCACCGGTGACCTGGTTGTGCCGGG
>CAZXRD010000115.1:0-4462 GCA_964642465.1 uncultured Oscillospiraceae bacterium
CTTCGCTCTCCTCTGCCTCCGGCTCCGCCGGTTCGGCTTCGGCCTCTGCGGCTTCCGGCTCGGCCGCTGTTTCTGCGGCTTCAGCCTCTGCTTCTGCGGCAGCTTCCGCCTGGGCCTCCTTGGCCTCTACATTGAGCAGGGCAGCTTTCAGCTCCGCCGCCTTCTTTTTCTTAGCGGCAATTTTCTTCCGGGCAGATGTGATCTCGGCACAGCCCTGGGCCATTACGTCCGCCGGATTGTCCCGGCAGAGCTCGTAGTACTTCTTGCCAAGCTGCTGCTCCGTCTTGCGGATGGTCTCTTTCTGGGCGCAGATTTCAAAATTCAACTTGGTGATTTGAGCTGCCAGACAGGCCTTTTCCGAGACAAGCTTTGCAATCCGGATGGACTGGTCGCCTATGTACTCGGCTGCCCCCGCAACCTTTTGGGTAAAGTCATTCCGATTCGCCATGTTCCTCTTGCTCCTTTCTTTCTTCCGGCGGCTCCGGCTCCGTCCCAGTCTGTGCAGCGTCTTCCGCCGCTGCCTCTGCCGGGGCAGCCTCCCCCTGGGCCGCTGTCTGGGCTGCAGCTTCAGCCTCCGCCTGCTGGGCCCGGACTTGGTTTACATAAAGTTTCTCCGGTGGATGTTCTTTGCGACTTTGATAGATCAAAATAACCGTAGACACAAGAAACGCCGCTATGGCCAACACCTGGGACACCCGGATATGGGTCCCGGAAATATACAGGCTGTCTGTGCGCAGGCCCTCGATCCAGGCCCGGCCCAGACCGTACCAGGCGACATACATGAGAAAGATCTGTCCGTCATATTTGCGGCGCTTGGAATAGATGTGGCAGATAATGAGGCCAACCACATTCCACAGGCATTCATAGAGAAATGTGGGGTGGACATAGATGGTCTCATACCCCGGTCGGGTGAGGCCCATGCGCCAGGGCAGGTCCGTCTCGCTGCCGAAGGCCTCCCGATTGAAAAAGTTGCCCCAGCGGCCCACGGCCTGGCCAATAAACAGGCCCAAACTCCCCAAGTCCAGGGTGGCCCCAATGGAGACCTTTTTGACTTTGCCGAAGATGATGACCCCGATAACAGCGCCGATGATACCGCCGTAAATAGCAAGGCCACCCTCCCAGATGTAAAATATGGACCACAGGTTGTCCCTATACCGGTCAAATTCGAAGATCACATAGTAGGCCCGGGCACAGATGATGGCCAAGGGTACGGCAAAGATCAACATGTCAATGAGTTTGTCCGTATTCAGGCCGAACTGCGGCGCCCGGCGGCAGCAATAAACCACCGCCAGGAGGAATCCTATGCCGATGATGATGCCGTAGAGATAGATATTCCGGCCGAAAATGCTGACGGAGGCCGGCGGGTCCATCTCCAGGCCAAGGCCTGGAAAGGATATCACTGCGTCTCTCATAGTATCACTCCTTATGGGCGCCGCCGCCAATGGGCTCTACAAGGGAGAGCGCCAGGCGGTCACGGGTCATATATTCGCCCAGGAAGGCCTGAACTTCCTCCCGGGTAATCTGTTCCAGCAAATCGGGGGTGGCAAATGGGGTGTATCCCCGGAAATGCCCCTCCACCTGGTTGACACATACGCCGGCAAAGTCGTCCAAATCCCGGAGCCAACGGCCGATTTTCGCCTTTTTCAAGCGGTCAAAGGGCTCCGCCGGCACCCCGTCCCGGACAAGCCGGGCCGCCTCGGCCTGGACTTCCTCTAAAACAGCGTCCGGATCCCGGCTGCTGCCCCCAAATACAAGGCAGCCCCCGCCGGGCACCAAGTCACACTCCGTGTCCAGTTTGCCGTTTACCAGTCCCGCCTCATACAGGCGGCGGTACAAGGGGGAGGCGTCCCCCATGAGCAGCTGCAAGCTCAAATCGCCCACCAGGCTCAGCTTATAGGCCGCCTCGCCAGCGTCCGCCTGCAGCACCTTGGCCCCGGCCAAAAACAGGGGCGTCATCACTTCCATAGCGGCAGCGATCCGGCGCTCCGCCGGCTCTGGCCCCTCCGCCTGTCCATAGTCCCGCTGGGGCGGCTCTCCCGGCGCATCGGGCAAAATCTCCCGGGCGGCGGACACCACCGCTTTGGGATCCACATCCCCTGTGACGCAGAGGACCATATTGGAGGGGTTATAAAACACCTTATGGCAGGCGTACAAGGTCTCCGCCGTGATCTCCTGAATGCTCTCCACCGTGCCGGCCACGGAGGTGCGGATGGGGTTATATTTGTATAGGGCCCGCATCAAGTTCTCGTACACCGCAAAGTTGGGGTTGTCCTCCGTCATGCGGATCTCTTGGCCAATGATGCCCCGCTCCTTCTCCACCGTGTCCTCCGTAAAATAGGGGGTGGAGACAAAAGTCAGGAGCATCCGCAGGTTTTCATCAAAGCCCTGGGTGCTGTCAAAATAATAAGCCGTCATGTTGTTGCTGGTAAAGGCATTGGGGGAAGCGCCGTTGGCGGACAGGATGTTTAGGGCGTTGCCATCCTCCATGTCGAACATCTTGTGCTCCAAAAAGTGGGCGATGCCCGCCGGCGTGTCCTTCCACTGGCCGTTATAGCAAAAGCGCATATCCGAGCCGCCGTAATTGGTGGCAAACATGGCGTGGCTGTGATAGTGGCCCGCCTTGGGCACCACGTAAATGGAAAGGCCGTTGGGCAGGGTCTCCTGATAGATCCGCTCGCCAATGCCCTTGTATTCCTTACATTCCATAGCTCTAAGCCTCCTGCCCTTTCAGGAAATAGGTGGCGTCCAGTTCCACGCCCTTGGCGATCTCCACCACTTCCTCTTTCTCCACCGCTTCTACCATCACAGCCAGATCTTCCGGCCCGTAGTCCAGGCCCTCCAGCGCCTGGCCCAGGTAAAAGCTCTCCAGGGCACTGGGGCTGTCGGCGTAAGAGCGGAGGGTAGAGGCCACATAGCGTTTGGCCCCCAGCATCTCCTCCGGCGTGATCTCCCCCGCCTTCATCTGGTCCAGCTGGTGCAGGATCTCGCTCCGGGCCCGGTCATATTGGGCAAATTCAATGCCGGAGCTCACCAGCAGGACGCCCTTGTGCTTGTCCAGGCTGGAGCTGGCATAGTAGCAGAGAGAGAGCTTTTCCCGCACGTTTTCAAAAAGCTTGGAGGTGACGGAGCCGCCGTAAGCGGCATTGAACACCTGAAGGGCGGCATAATTGGGGCTGAGCATATATTCGCCCATGCGGAAACCCATGGCCAGCTTGCCCTGGGTCACTTCCAGCCGCTCCTCAAAATACCGGGGTTCCCCCGCCGGGGTCAGGCGGATCTCTGTGCCGCCGCCCTGGGGCGGCTCCTCGCTTCTCGGCAGCTGGGCCAGGGCCCGGATCACGGCGCCGGCCACCCGCTGGGGATCGGCGCTGCCGCAATAGAAGACCTCGATTTCGCTGTCTGCCAGCAGTTCCTTGTAATGCTTGGTAAGGGTACCGTTTTTGATTTTCTCCGCTTCCTGTAAGCTGCCCAGGCGGTCTGTGCCATAGGCCTCGTCGCTGCACATCAGCTCAATGAGCCGGGAGACGGCATAGCTGTTTTTATTCACGATGCGGCTGCGGATGCGCTCCATCAGCTGTTCCCGCTCGCTGTCCACATATTCTCCCCGGAGCCAGCCGCCGCTGGTAGCGGGGGCCAGGAGGATCTCCCCCAGCAGGTCCGCCGTCTTCTCCAAGAGCTTCTCCCCCTGAGGCACATAGGCGTCGTCTACAAACTCGGCATACAGGCCGGGAATCTGCCACTCGCCCAATTTGCGGACGGCCGGCGTAATGGTGGCGCCGTACAGATCGTCCATAGCTGCAGAGAGGCTCTCCATATCCGGGTGGGCAACCGTCCCCCGCATCAACACAGCGGGCAGCATCCCATTCATAGCCGCTGTCTTTCGGTCCAAAGGAGTAAGCAAATTGATGCTCATACAGTTGGTTTTAAACTTCTCCGTCTGGATGCAGGTGAGCTGCACCGACGGCAAAATCTCTTTGCGCACTGCCAAATCCACGTTCGCCATTCCTTTCCCTGCAGATTTTCCCGCCGGTCTATGGGCAGGAGGCGTTTTTGGTATACCGTTTATTATACATCCTTTTTTCCCATTTGGCTAGAGCAGCAGACCGGTTGGAGCCTGTTTCGGCTAATTTTTTTAGCCTTTTTCCGACCCCAACGCCGCTTCCGCTCCCAGGGGGTATCCCTCTGGCCCGACGGGAGCGCCGTTTATCAGGATCCGGTCTCTTTCGATGTCCAAGATCAGGTCGCCGCCAAGCCGGCGCCACACCAGCCGGGCGCCGGTCCAATTGCTGGGCAGTTGGGGCGATGCATAGAGGCGGCCCCGGCGCATTTTCAGTCCCAGCATGTGCTCCAAAACCACTTGAAAATACCAGCCCGCCGCCCCGGTATACCAGGTCCAGCCGCCCCGGCCCATATGCTGGGGATTGGCATACACATCCGCCGCCAGCACATAGGGCTCCGTCCG
>CAZXRD010000116.1:0-4430 GCA_964642465.1 uncultured Oscillospiraceae bacterium
CCATATGCTGGGGATTGGCATACACATCCGCCGCCAGCACATAGGGCTCCGTCCGGTACACCTCCACCGGCCGGCCGCTGGGCAGCATGGCGGAGAGCATTTGCCAGCCCAGGTCAGCAAGCCCCAGGTCAAAGCAGCCCATGCAGAGCCACAGCGCCCCGTGGGTATACTGGCCGCCGTTTTCCCGGAAGCCGGGCCCATAGCTGCGGATATACCCTGGGTCCTCCCCCCACTCGTCAAAGGGTGGATCAAAGAGCTTTACAAGACGGTTTTCCCGGTCAAAGAGCCGCTCCGCCGCCGCTTGTACGGCCTGGACAGCTTTCGTTTTATCCCCATGTTCCGGCAGCACGGCGAAGCCCTGGGAGATGGCGTCCACCTGACATACCCGGTTTTCCCGGCTGCCCAGTTTGGCGCCGCTGTCAAAATAGCCCCGCAGAAACCACTGGCCGTCCCAGGCGGCATTGGCCGCCGCTGTCAGGGCCGCTGCCCTTTCCCGGTAGCCCTGGGCAAAATGGTCCTGCCGCAGATCCTGGCACAGGTCGGCAAACCGCTCCAGCGTATGGGCCAAAAACCAGGTGAGCCACACGCTCTCCCCTTTGCCCCGGGCCCCGACCCGGTCCATGCCGTCGTTCCAGTCGCCAAAGCCCATGCGGGCCAGCCCATGGGCGCCGGTCCCCCGCTCCAGGGCCTGGTTCAGGGCCCGGCTTCCGTGTGCCAACAGGCTCCCCGTCTCCCCACTGATAGCCGGAGTCTCGTAGCGCTCCCGTTCCCCAGGCTGCAAGGTTGGGGACTGGAGATATGGTGCCTCTTGGAAAGCCAGAGACACATCCCCCGTCTTATCTATATAGTCGCAAAGGGCGTAAGGCAGCCAGATGAGGTCATCCGAACAACGGGTACGCACGCCTTTGTCCCCCTGTCCATCTTCTCCAGGATGCCACCAGTGCTGCACGTCGCCTTGGACAAACTGGTGGCCCGCCGCCCGAAGGATCTGGTCCCTGGCCAGTGCCGGCGCATACCACACCGCTGCCAAGGCGTCCTGCAGCTGGTCCCGGAACCCATAGGCACCGCCGCACTGGTATAGGGAGGACCGGCCCAACATTCGGCAGGCGATGGTTTGGTACATGGCCCAGCCGTTTAAATACCCGTTCAAGGCCGCATCCGGGGTCTGGAAGGTCCAAACGGCCATGCGTTTTTTCCACAGCGCCCTGGTCTCCTGCAGGGCCTGCTCTACAGCCTGGATTGTTTTGTACTTTTGCAAGACAGATTCTGAACAGCTGCCCACCAAAATGGCCAGCTTCCCCGTACCTTCCCAAACCATGCCCACACAGGATGCAGGCGCATCTGTGGCGCTGTCCAGTTGATTACCGTACCAGGATGCGAGGCTACATGTAAAGCCTTTTACCTTTTCAGTTGATGCAAAATGGACTGTCCAATCTCCCACTTCCCCATGTCCCAACCGGGTGGCGGTGATACCCATAGGAGAAACACCCATTTTTACTGGGTTTTTCTGATCTCCCGGCCCCAACACCGGCTGGGTAAAATACCGCAGCGGCGCTGGGCAGTTCCCCCGGTCTATCAGGAAGATGCGCAGGTCTACATCCATCGGAATAAAGGATTCTACCTTTACAGATATTTCGCCAATTTTCTTGGTCCAGGCCGCATACCCAAAGCCGTATTCAATCTCTGTAGGCCATCCATCTGCACCGGCAAATAGGGAAACACGCCCCTCTGGCAGCTCCAACTCCAAAATCTCACTTCCGGACACGCTGAGGCTGTCATTTTCCCAACGGGTGATCTGGGCCTCCCGGGCGTTTTTCCACCACAGGTACCCCGTACCGCAATCACTGGCGATCCAGCCCAAAGATCCATTGGTGAGCACATGGCTCCAGGCGTTGGGCGGAAGCCGGTTTTCCAAATGCATAACCACAGCCTGCGTGTCCGTATACTTCCAATCCAGCCGCTGCTGCCGGCCGGGGTTTGTAAACCGGACATCCGGCGCAGGCAGCTGCGCATTCCGATCCGGTTGGCCTGTATGGCCGAGATCCACCTGGGCCAGGGCAAAGATGTCCACCGCTTCCGGGTTTAAGCTCCGGTCCACCAGGTGGATACCGCCCCGTTGGCCAAACATGGGATCGCACTCCGCCTGTTTTAGCAGTTGCAGGATGCCGCTGCGCACCGGCTGCCGGTAGTCGCCGCCATCGGAAACCACCAGAGCCAGGTCTACCGGCTGCCCCGCCTGGGTCAGCAGCCGGTAGTAATCTACCGCTTTTTTTACTGCCGGCAAGTCCTCCTCTGTGTCTGCCTCCAAGGCCATGAGCGGCAGGTCGCCGGATATGCCAAACCGCCACAGTCTGCTTTGCCCGCCCGGCATGGGCTGGCGCTTGGGATTGCCTGTATCCAAAACCAGATCCCGCAGCACCTCCATAGCGCCCCCCAATTCCCAGGCGTCCATGCCGATCCGGCCGGCCAGGCTCTCCAAAGCGCACATAGCCTCTAAGGGTTTTTTCAAGATCCGCTGCGCAGCATGACAGGCGTCGCCGCCGCCCCGGGCAGCTGCCAGGGCAAAACGCACCGTCTTCCGTTGGCCAGCCTCTAGATGCAGCGGGACCCGCATCAAAATACAGGGGTTCACCGGCGCTCCGAAGCTGCCGCCGGCGGGACGGGATAGAGCCGCTTCCAGCCCCGCTCTGCCTATGGCCCGTTCCTGGAAGGTGTCAAAGCCCGCCGCCTGGTCACAGGCCACGGCCAAAAAAGCCTCTGGCTTTGCGCCGTTTGCCCGGCGACGCACCAAGAGCACCCCGTCTTGCAGCTGGGTCTCCAGCCCCAATTTGGAAAAGGCCGGGTGGGCAAAAAAGTCCCGATCCTCCGCCAAGACCGGTTCCAAATACAGGCACAGTTCCCCCGCTATGGGGCTGCTGCTGGTAATCTCTACCGTCCGCAGTTCCCCCATCTCATCTGTGGGCACCCGGATATCAATAGCGGTCTCTATCCCGCCATGCTGGGCGGTGATCCGCCCAAAACTGCCGGAGAGCTCCCAGCCGTAGCGGGTCTGCCGGTCATAGGCCGGCGCCGGCGTCAGAGACAAGAGCTCCGTCTCTGTTTTCAGCCAAAGGCCGGCCCCCGGCCCCATTTGGTCCGGCTGAAACCGGTATAACAGCTGGCTGCCCCAACGGGAACGGGTCAAGCCCGTCTCTGTAAACAAGACACTATAGGCGCCGTTGGACAATAGAGTCGCCTTAGGCCGCCAAAAATCTATATCGCCCCTGGACTCCAGCCAGGCATGGCCCTCCTTGCGCCGGGGCTTGTCCGGGATCTCCCGTGGGGGCGTCCGCAGAACCATTTGGCCGATGGGCACCTTCTCTTGCAGCAGCTCCCGGAAAGCGGACATACTCCGCTCCTCCATAAACCGCTTTTGCATAATGTTATCGTTTAGGGCATTGGCGATGGACACCAGACTCATCCCCAGATGATGGGCCATATAGGTGCGCACCAGTTCGTATTTTCCATTGCGGCAGCGCAGGGGGGTAAAATCCACCGCCTCATAAAATCCATAGCGGCCCTGCGCCCCCAGCTTTTGCAGCTGCTTTAAGTTGCAAACGGCCCCTGCCGGATCTACCGATAGGGCCAGAAAGCTGGCGTAGGGGGAGACCACATACTCCTTGCCCATCCCCCGTTTCAGTGCCAGGCGCTGTACCCCGTGGGCTTTGTACCGGTAGTTCATAGCCGGGTCAAAGGCGTAATAGGCTCTCTCTGACACGCCCCAGGGCCGGCCAGCTCCCCGTTTTTTCTGTACAGAAACACAGAATCGGGCGCTTTCATAGAGCAGGGACCCCGGGTAACAGGGCAAAAGCAAATTGGGCATTAAATACTCAAACATAGTCCCTGTCCAAGAGGCCATACCGCTGTAGTGGTCCTCTGACACCTGGACCCGGCCCAAACGGCGCCAATGCCGGCGCTCCACATCCCCCTTGGCAATGGCGATATAACTGGTCTGCCGTGCCTCGCTCTCCAGAAGATCATACCACCCCTGGGTAGGGGCGTCTTTTTCCATATCCCAGCCGATATAGAGCAGCCGCCGTTTGGGATCATACAGAGGGGCAAAATCCATCGCCTGGTACATGGCCTCCAGCCGGTCACCCAGCCTGTGAAACGCCTGGTTTTCCTGCTCTCGAAACCCCTGGGCAACGGCAATCAGACAGCCAGCCAGGTTGCCGCTATCCACTGTGGACACATAGGCCGGTGGCAGGGGGCGCAGCGTCCGGGTATTGTACCAGTTATAAAGGTGCCCCCGCCATTTGGGCAGGCCCTCCACGGTGGCCGTAAGCCGCTCGGCCAAATTCAAAGCCGCCCCCTCCTCCGTCAGATGCAAATCCATAGCCGCCAGGATGGAGAGCAGGGCCAAACCGATATTGGTGGGAGAGGTGCGAGGG
>CAZXRD010000117.1:0-4358 GCA_964642465.1 uncultured Oscillospiraceae bacterium
CTCCACACCCCACACATCCCGGCTCGTGGCCTTCCTCCCACGGGCCGGATTTTTTATTTTACGGCTTGTTATAGATACCGTCAGCACACCAAGCAGCCGTTTATTCAGAGGCACTCAGTAACGTTCTGTAGGATTCAACTCAGGAGAGTATGGCGGAAGAAATATTACTTTATGTCCGAAACTGAGCGTTATGCGTTCTACATTCTTTTTGCGGCGAAACGTGGACTTATTCAGTAGAGTCTTAATTATGGAAAGTTTACTTCACGAAAAGGCATTCTGACAGTATAATGAATCACATAAGTCAGATGAGAACAAAATAGTTTGGGCGGAAGGGTTCCGCAGGACTGGAGTGCTCTGGCCGAACAACAGGAAAGGAGAACGGTGATGAAGTTTCAGTATTATGAAAAAGACCCTATGGATGAGGTTCCTGCCCCTCCAGTGAAGATGGGCTTGTCCTTGGCTGGGATCACCCTGCTGTTTTTAGTAATCCTCTATGGCACCGCGTTTATCCTAGGGTTCCGGTTCTGATCCAAAGGAAAGAAACGCCGCGCTTGGCAAAGGTGGGGACAACAGCAACAAAGGAGAGTGAATACTAATGGGAGAAACGATTTTTGCGGCAGTTTTTGTTATTCTGTTTTGTGGTTTGATGATCGGAGTGGGGTTCTATTACAACAAAAAGAAAGAAGCCAAAACCTCCGACGACTACATCTTGGCAGGGCGCAGTGCTCCGCTGATTATGGTAGTAGGAAGCTACTTTGCAACCTCAGTGTCCACCGGCTCTTTAGTGGGTTATGCGGGAATGGGCTACTCCAATGGGATCTCCGGCTACTGGAATGCGGCCTCTTTTATGATTGCCACCATGTGGATCGGGGCTTGGATCATTCCCCGCCTGCGCCGCAGCGGCGTGACCACCATCCCGGAATTGTTTGAAAAATACTTTGGCGCCCCCCACCGGCTGACAGCGGTAGTTTTGGCCATGTGCCGGGATCTGGGTGTCATTGCCGGCATCGTGCTGGTGCTGGGCCAGGTGTTCCAGACGCTGTTCCACATGAGCTTTTGGCCTGCGGTACTGTTGACCACGGCAGTGGTGCTCATCTTCACCGTGTCTGGAGGCATGTGGGCGGTGCTGGTTACCGATACGATCCAAGCGGTGTTCATCTGCCTGGGCACCCTGCTTATGGTCCCGATGGGCATTCATATCCTCGGGGGCGGCGAGGCGTTTCTGGCCCAGGTGCCACAGGCTCTGGCCGATCCCCTTGGGGTGGGCGGCTCCCAGGCGATGGGCTGGTTCTTGATCGGCCTGTTTACCAGTTTAGCCAACCAGACTGTTTTGCAGCGGGGGCTGGCGGCCAAGGACGATAGGACAGCCCAGCTGGCCTTTTTCTGGGGTGGTTTTGCCACACTGATTTGGTTTTTGTTACCGTTCCTGGTGGGCATCATTGCCCGCATCATTTTCCCCCAGGAGACTGCCTCCAACTCCTACTATGCCATGGCCCAGCTCTTTGGGCCCTACGGCAATGTGTTTTTCCTGGCCATTTTGATGATGTCGGGCATGTCCACAGTCAGCTCCAACCTGCTCACGGCCTGTTCCAATGTGTCGCTGGATGTGTACAAGCGGTTTATCAACCCCAAGGTCTCCGACCGAAACCTGCTTATTATCCAGCGGGTGATGCTGGTGGTAATCCTAGGTGTGTGTGTGCTGGTTAGTAAGTACTTCCCCTACGCGGTGGAGCTCTTCTCCACGGGCGGGCGCATTATGGCCTCCAGCCTGGCTCCGGTGTTCGTGGCGTTGCTGTTGTGGAAGCGGGCCCGGCGTGCTCCGGTGGCTTGTCTTGCGGCCATGCTGGGCGGCGCCTGCTCCTGTGTGTGGGCCCAGCTCTATCAGGCTGCCCAGGCGGCGGGGAAGGCCGATGCCGGTGCGGTGGTGCTGCTGTGGACCATGGACCCGGTGCTGGCTGGCCTCCCGGTGTGCATTGGGCTGCTGGTGGTTGGCGTGTGGCTTGAGACGGCCCGTCAAACCCCGGAGTTCCTGCTCCAGCATGCGGTAAATCAGTATCAGTAAAATGAGGAGGAGATAGAAATGGTCGTGTACATTTTTGAATTTGATATCGTGCCCGGCAAAGAGGACGAATTTTGGAAGTTTATGAAAGAGGAAGGGGCTCCCTTCTGGTTACAGTTCCCGGAGATCAAGAAGTATGAGATTTACTCGAAGTTAGGCGGGCACTGCGCCTATGAGGCCCGGGTGGAGATGGAAAACTTCGCTTTCTTGGACAAAATGTACGGCCATCCCCAGGCCGCCGTATGTGCCAAAAAGACCTCCTCCATGACCATGAATATCCAACGCCGGCTGATGCAGCTGCACAAGGTATATGAGTAAGGCTGCCTCCAAAAAAGGAGGGATGAGCCATGAAAACCTGTAAGCTTCTCGTCTGCGGACAGCTGTACGACGGCGTACATAACGAGCTGTTTTCCGATATGCAGGTGCTGGTGGAGGGACGGGTCATCACGGTTGTCGGGAAAAATCTCAATCGCCCCAAAGAGTGCCAGGTCATCGACCTGAGCCATATGACGGTGACGCCCGGGATGATCGACGCCCACATCCACTCGGACCTGTTTGACTGGCGGGATTACGCGGCGATCCTGCTCAAAAGCGAGACTTGGAACAATCTGGGCCACCTCCACACCGCCCAGCGCACCCTGGAGCGGGGCTTTACCACTATCAGGGCCCACGCCCTGGCCCAGGGGCAGGGATATGGCATCGTGGATGTGAAGCGGGCCATTGACACGGGTTATTTCCCCGGTTCCCGCATGGTGGTCACCTTCCACATGCTGGGCACTCCCGGGGGACATGCCGATGCCAGCCAGGCCTTGACGCTGAACCCACGCCTGGCGGAAGCGGCCACCCAGCCCTTTATCGGCTCGGGAGCGGACTTTTTCCGCCAGGTAGTCCGGAAGGACATCAAGTACGGGGCAGACTTTATCAAGCTATTCATCTCCGGCGGGTTTTCCACCCCCGGCGATACGCCGGACAACACCTATCTCAGCGACGAGGAGATCCAAGCTATTTTGTCCACGGCAAAGGGGATGAACCGCCCCACTACCGCCCATGTGTATACCCCAGAGCACATGCAGAAACTGATCCACTTCGGCATCACCGGGATGGAGCATGGCTCTCTGATGGATGAGGAGACCGCGGCTCTGTTTGAGCAAACTAACACCTATTTGGTCCCCACCTTCTGTCCCTATGATGAGATCATCCATATTGATGAGGCAGCCATGGCCCAGAAGGAACCCCATTTCCAGGAAAAGCTGCGCAAGTATGCCCAACAGCTGCGCCGTGGCCGTGAAATCATTGCAAACAGCAAAATCCGCCTGGGCTACGGCACAGATTTCGTTACTGTCCACCAGTGTTACGAGAGTTGGTATGAGTACCGTAGCTGGATGCGCTCGGGTATTGACCCCTTCCGTATTTTGAAGGCGGCTACCAGCACCAATGCGGAGATTTTGGGGTTGCAGGACAAGGTAGGGACTATCCAGCCCGGCAAGCTGGCCGATTTAGCCGGCTGGCAGCGCGACCTGCTTCATGATGAGGAGGCCCTGTCTCTGTGTTCCTTCGTGATGAAGGAGGGCGTTGTGTATCCCTCGCTGATGGATCGGCAGGAGTAAGATTAATCCTTAGAAATCAAGCAGGGGATGTTTTACCATCCCCTCTCACACCACCGTACGTGCAGTTCGGCATACGGCGGTTCAACTTAACTTCAAAGCGTGTTGTTTCGATACATATACGCTCGCACGCTGCGTTAGCAGGCCATTCTGTCGCAAGCGCGGCATGACGTGAAAAAGTTGCAACTCATAAAGTTGAATGAGTGTAATCTCATCCGTTTTTTGCTCATTCGTTCATAATCTGTTTTTCTCGCCCCATTCGCACATTCCGTCAAGAATCGGCATCAGCGACTTGCCGCGTTCGGTCAGGCTGTACTCAACCTTCGGCGGAATCTGCGGATACTCCTCGCGATGGATTAGCTTGTCCGCTTCTAGTTCCTTCAGCGTCACGCTGAGAGTTTTGTATGAAATGCCGCCGATATATTTTTTCATCTCGTTGAAGCGGACGACTCCGAACTCCATCAGAGTGTAGAGTATCGTCATTTTATATTTTCCGCTGATTAGCGAAAGTGTGTAGCTGAAGCCTGTCTCGCACAGCGACTCAGCAGAAATGCATCGTTTTGTCCCTTTCATTTATATGCTCTCCTTTACGCTCTCCTTTTTGTAAGTATCTGACATTATTTTCAGTACTTGCGCCTTGCCATATTTATTATATATTTGTAGCGCATAAAGCTCCTTAAGTCAACGCCGCGGAG
>CAZXRD010000118.1:0-4240 GCA_964642465.1 uncultured Oscillospiraceae bacterium
GATGTTGTGGGGACCAAAGGGCCCGTCGCACCCGATGCCGCAGTCATTGAAGTTGGGATAGGGGTAGTCCGCCGGCACCTCCGGATAGGGGAACTCCGCCACGAGGAAGGGGTGCCGCTTATCCTTGATGCTCACCATATGCAGGTTGTTCATGGGCTGGGGGATGTTCTCGATCATCTCTTTGTCAAAGCAGGCAAAGCGCTCGCCCTCATTGGTGACCACAGCGTAGTCCCGGCCGGTGAGGGGCATGGCCGTGTGGCACCGGGCGCCGGAGCAGCCGCCGCCAAAGAGGCTGGTGATGGGCAGATGCCCCACCTGTTTCGGCATGGTGATGTCGGAGATGTCTACGATGTAGAAACCGCCGCCGCCCCAACTGAGGTAGGCGTAGTTCCCCTGGACATAGGCCGGGCCGTGCATGCTGGAGGCCGCCTGGCTGCCCAGGATCTCCACCGTGGTGGGCTCGTGATCCCGGGGCGGGGTGTCCACCGGCGGCCGGCTGGGCAGATACTGCCCCTCCGGGGCCCAGCGGCCCACTTCCACCGGATGGGTGGGATCGGCGATGTCCAGGATCCGGTAAATCATCCCGGAATAGCCCGGGCAGCAGGCGCTGAGATGGACGTAGCGCCCGCCGTTGTAGAAGAAGCGGTGCACCCCGCCGCCACCGGGCACGCCGGTGGACCAATAGGCCAGCTGCTTGGGGTTCTCCGGATCCTCTTTGACGTCAAAAATGAGCAGCCCCTCTACAAAGGGATCGCCAAACTTATTGCCATGGAGCATGGGCAGCAAGCCGCCCAAAGCGCAGATCATCAAACCGTCGGCCACCTGGATCTTGGGGCAGCCCTGGCCGGGATACTTTTCCGGATCCGGCCCCTCCAGCCATTTGATCTGCCGAGGATTTTCCGGATCGGTGACGTCCAGAATGGACCAGCCGGAGTGGCGGAAGGAGGCACAGTACAAATAGTGCTTGCCATTTACCACCTGATAGGCCATCTGAAAACCAGGACGTCCCTGTAAATCATGGTATCCCACCAGCTCCAAATTTTTTATGTAGTATTTACCGGAAACAACTTTCCGATCGGCCATAGAAAAACCCCCTTTCTTTTCCTTTTCCTGTTTACCCATTGGCTTTTGTAGAAAAATGTTTTATAATAGGATCGTCACACGTTCCACCGCCCACAGGCGGTGCGGTCTCGCCCTCGCCGCCGATTGGTATGGCTGCGGCGCCCTTTCCGGCAAAACCACTAAGGCAAAATGTGCAGGGCCATAATTTGTGACATTTTCGTTAAGAAACAATGACAAACAGGCACTTACTTTTTTGTAATCGGACTTTTTTGTGCCAAACGCATGAAAAGCTCCCGAATATACATATGCTTTTTGTTCAATATTATTGTTTATGGGTCTATCTTACACTGTTTTCTTTTGCTTTGTAAAATGCAAAACCCTTATATGACTTATCTATTTTTTGCATAAGTTTTAGAAAATTCCTGAAATTTACTGTGAATGGTTAAAGTTTTTATGATATTTTTACAAATTCAGTCAACTAAACCTGTGGAACCTGCTTTGCTTTAAATTTCTATTATCTGTATGCATTTCTTAAACTTTCCACTCACTATTTTTTTGCATAACTATTATGCCATTTCCGCATTTTACATTGTAGAAGCTGACGAATATTTTGTATATATAGAGTTATATATGTGGGAGTCGCACAAAATTCTCCCATACCGGCAAAGCGCTTTTGGCCGGCGCCAAGGCTGCGGCGGGCCGGCAGATCCCGGTAAAAGCTTCATGGACCAAGCCCCTTTGGTCCATGGGATTTTATGATAGAGACCCAGGGTACAACAAAAATGCAGGAGGTTTGAATATGACCCAGTTACTTACAGGAAATGAAGCGGTCGCCCGTGGCTTTTATGAGGCTGGCGGCGTGGTCGCTTCCGCCTATCCAGGCACGCCCAGCACGGAGATTTTAGAGAACATCTCCAAATACAAGGACGAGCTCTACTGCGAATGGGCGCCCAATGAGAAGGTGGCTATGGAGACGGCTATCGGCGCCTCTATCGCCGGCGCCCGCAGTTTGGCCGCCATGAAACACGTGGGCCTGAACGTAGCGGCGGACCCCATTTTCACCTTCTCCTATACCGGCGTGTCCGGCGGCTTTGTCTTTATCTCTGCAGACGACCCGGAGCTCCACTCCTCCCAGAACGAGCAGGACAACCGCCACTACGCCAAGGCGGCTAAGCTCCTGATGCTGGAGCCCTCCAACAGCCAGGAGGCCAAGGACTTTGTCCGGATGGGCTTTGAACTCTCTGAGGAATATGACGTGCCGGTGATGCTGCGGATGACCACCCGTATCTGCCACAGCAAGAGCCTGGTGGAAATCGGCCAGCGGGAAGAGGTGCCCATCCGGCCCTATGTGAAAAACCGGCCCAAGTACGACTGCATCCCCGCCTTTGCCCGGAAGATGCACACCCGGGTAGAAGCCCGGCAGAAGGCTCTGGTAGAGCTGTCCAACAAGAGCCCGCTGAACTACGAAATTGACAACGGGCAGAAGATCGGCGTCGTCTCCGCCGGCGTGGCCTTCCAATACGCCCGGGATGTGTTTGGCGACAGCGCCAACTACTTCAAAGTGGGCATGTCCTACCCCATGCCCTTGGAGGCCATCCGTGCCTTCGCCGCCAAGGTGGACAAAGTCTATGTGGTGGAGGAGCTGGATCCCTTTATGGAGGACCAGCTGAAGGCCGCCGGCATCGACTGCGTCGGCAAGGACCTGATCCCCATTGAGGGCGAACTGAACCCCTCTATCGTGCGGCAGGCCCTGCTGGGCCAGGCGCCGGAGACCCCCGACGTTCAGGCCGATGTGATCAGCCGGGCCCCCGCCTTCTGCGCCGGCTGCCCCCACAGAGGCTTCTTCATCGAGGCCGGCAAATACTCTGACGCCATCGTAGTGGGCGACATTGGCTGCTATGCCCTGTCCGGTGCCGCCCCTTACAACGCCAAGGACTGTTCCGTGTGCATGGGCGCCAGCATCAGCGTGTCCCACGGCATGAAGAAGGCCTTTGAGCACTACGGCGTGGAGAAAAAAGTGGTCTCCATCATGGGCGACTCCACCTTCTTCCACACCGGTATCAACGGCCTTACCGGCCTGTCCTACAACAAGGGCAGCGCCCTCACCGTCATCCTGGACAACCGCACCACCGGCATGACCGGCCACCAGGAGAACCCCGGCACCGGTTACACCCTCTCCGGGGAAAAGACCGTGGCCATCTCCATTGAAGACACCTGCCGGGCCCTGGGCATCAAGAACATCCGGGTGGTGGACCCCCTGGACCTGAAAGCTGTGCGGGAATCCCTGGAATGGGGCTTTGCCCAGACGGAGCCGGCGGTGATTATCACCCGCTATCCCTGCGCACTCAAGAAGTACAGCGAAGAGGACATTGAGGAGTTTGGCCCCATCAACAGCAAGTGCACCATCGATCCGGACAAGTGCATCGGCTGCCGCATGTGCATCCGCACCTCTTGCCCCTGCTTGGAGTACGTGAAGGAGACCAAGAAGGTCAAGATCAACAGCGGCTCCTGCACCGGCTGCACCATCTGCATGCAGGTCTGCCCCAAGAACGCCATTTCTAAAGTTGCGGTAGCAAAGTAAGGAGGAGCATATGAGCGACGTAAAGAACATTATTCTCGTAGGCGTCGGCGGCCAGGGTACCATTCTCGCCAGCAAAATCCTCTCCGAGGGCCTGGCCGAGGCGGGATACGATGTAAAAATGAGCGAGATCCACGGTATGAGCCAGCGGGGTGGCAGCGTGTCCACCCAGATCCGCTACGGCAAGGAGGTCTACTCCCCCATTGTGGGCGCTGGAGAGGCGGACATCCTGGTGGCCTTTGAAATTGTGGAAGCGGCCCGGTACATGCCCTTTGCCAAGCCGGACGCCAAAATCATCATCAATAATTACCGCATCCTCTCCCCTGAGGTCATCTCCGGGGCGGAGGATTACCCCGAGGACACCATTGAAGTCCTGTCCAAGGCCATGGACGTGACGGTGATCGATGCGGCCAAAATCGCCGAGGATCTGGGCAACGCCCGGGCCATGAACATCGTGCTCCTAGGCGCCCTGGTAAAGAGCCTGGGCCTCACGGACATCGACTGGAACAGCATCATCGCCGCCCGGGTGAAACCCGCCATTGTGGAACTGAACCAAAAGGCCCTGGCCCAGGGTATGGCCCAAATCTAAGGAAAATAAAA
>CAZXRD010000119.1:0-4053 GCA_964642465.1 uncultured Oscillospiraceae bacterium
TGGTGGAGGCGAGGGGAGTCGAACCCCTGTCCGAAAGCACTTCAGTCAGAACCTCTCCGGGCGCAGACGGTTATTTACATTCCCGCTGCCAGACGTGAGCCGTCACACTTCTGGCTTTGGTAGCTTCATGATGCATGGTATACGCAAAGCTTAGTATACGCACGTTCGCCACTCATCGACACCCGCTCCCGACTCGTGGCCCTTCCGGGGCGGATGGGCAGCCTTAAGCGGCTACCAGTTCAAAAGAATCGTCGTTCTTTAATTTATAAAGGTTGTCGTTTTTAAGGAGGGCAACGCCTCCGCCCGCTATTCTGGCCCCCATACCCCCGTCGAAACCGGTACGCCCCCATGTATAAAATCCATGGGCCCAAGGCGTCAAGGGCTTGCCGCCTCGGGTGGGACTTGCCATTGATTGAAAAGGTGCATCAGGTCTTAGAAAACTTCACCATAAGCGCTTGGGGCAAAAGCCCCGCTAAGACCCGGTAAAACTTATAAAACAGTTTCGGCGTGTACACCGCCCGGCCCCGTTTGGCCGCCAAAAGGGCGCCCAGGGCCACCTTTTGCGGATTGCAGTAGGGCAAAACAGAAAAGGTCTTGGATTCCCCCCGGATGCCGCCCACATCCAAAAACTCCGTGGACATCGGCCCCGGGCACACCGCCGTCACCGAGATCCCCCGGGGGCGCAGTTCCTCCTGCAGGCCCCGGCTGAAAAAGGACAGATAGGCCTTGGTGGCGCTGTACACCGTCATCCGAGGCGTGGGCACAAAGGAGGCGATGGAGGAGATCTGCACGATGTGGCTCCCCCGGCCCATATAGGGCAGCGTCAGCGCCGTCATGGCCGTCGCCGCCCGGACGTTTAAATCCGTCATCCGCAGCTGCCGGTCTATATCCCCCTGTCCAAAGGGGCCCAGATAGCCGCAGCCGGCGTTGTTCACCAGCAGCGCCACCTCCGGCTTGTTCTGCTGCAGCAAGTTGCGGTATGTCTCTAGGGCCGATGCCTGCTCTAAGTCCAGGCAGATGGGCACCACCTTTTTCCCCTGGATCTCTTCCGCCAAGACGTCCAAGCGTTCCCGCCGGCGGGCAATCAGCCAATAGCACTGGATCTCCGGAAATACCGTCTGGATGTTCTGGACAATTTCCCAGCCCAGCCCGGCAGAGGCGCCGGTGATCACCGCCGTCTTCATCCCAGCTTCTCCGGCTCCGGATAGTCCACGCCAAAGGTCTCCACCCGCACGGTTTTCATCCGCTGGGGAACCAGGGGCTTGTCCCGCATGTCTGTGCGGGTATTGGCAATGGCGTCCACCACGCCCAGGCCGTCGATCACTTTGCCGAAAGCGGCATATTGGCCGTCCAGATGGGGCGCCGCCTCATGCACGATGAAAAACTGGCTGCCGGCGGAGTTGGGCGCCATGGTCCGGGCCATGGACAACACGCCCCGCTCGTGCTTTAAATCATTGGCAAACCCGTTGGACGAAAACTCGCCAAAGATGCTGTAGCCCGGGCCGCCGGTGCCGGTGCCCTGGGGGCAGCCGCCCTGGATCATAAACTCGGGGATGACCCGGTGGAAGGTGAGCCCGTCATAATAGCCTTGGTTGGCCAGGGAAATGAAGTTGCGCACCGTATTGGGGGCAACCTCCGGGTACAGCTCGGCGGTAATGACCCCACCGTTTTCCATTTCAATGGTGACGATGGGATTGGGCATAGCACTTCATCCTTTCTCTTTATGCATACAGGTCCTGGATCACCTGGCGGCAGGCGCTCTCGTCCATGCCGGGAGTGATCCGGGTATTATACAGCGTTTTTAAATTGATCCAGTCCAGGGTGGTGGGCCAGGTGGAGGCGGTGTAGTACTGGTAGATGATGCTGTCGGGATAGTCATAGGTGTCGTTTAAGATACCCAGCACCTGGTACAGCTCCTCTGCCAACACGGGGTTGCGGTCCTCCTGGGACAGGGTGGACAGGTAATAGACCTCGCCCTGGATAACCTCATACGACCTCCACCAGATCCGGGCAAAGCCCCAGTTGCCGGGGATGTACTCCCCGCCGGCGTAGTCCATGGTGTCCTGGTCGCAGAAGTTGATGGTCAGATTGGCCGCATGGGCGGCTGTGGCGGGATAGATGCCCGGGAACCCGGGGATGGACTGGAAGGCATCAATCAGCTCCTCCAACCGGTCGATATCCTCCTGGGTGTAGTCCCCTGTGTACTGGTAGTAGATCGGCTGCGTCCACTTGGTCACATAGGGGGAGGCATCCCCGTACTCGGCGCCCAGGGCCGTGGAGGAAAAGAAGTCGCCAATCTCCTGGACGCCATAGGGGTTATTCCGCTCGGCAAAGACGGGCAGGTCCAGGGCCCGCACCAGCAGCGTGGCCACCATGCCCCGGGAGACGTATTCCTGGGGCCGCAGGGACCCGTCGGGATAGCCCTCATACAGGCCTGTCTCGTACATGGACTGCACATAGGTCAAATAGCGGCTCCCCACCTGGCTGGCATCGGTAAAGGGCAACTGGCTCTCTTCCCGGGCGGGTAGCCCCAGGGCCACGGCAATCACCTTGGCCGCCAGCTCTCGGGAGGCGGGCTCGTCATACTGGCTCCGGGCCCCTTCCTGGCTGCTCAGCCAGCCGGCGGCGACGGCCGCTTCCATCTGCACCCCGGCATAGTGCCCGTCGATCTCCCCCTCGGGCAGGCCCATGAGCCGGGTGACCATGGTCACCAGCTCCGCCACGGAGATGGAACTATCCCCCCGGAAACTGCCGTCGGGATAGCCCTTTAAGTAGCCGGCGGCCACCATCTCATACACATCGTCATAGTACCAGCTGGCCCGGGTCAGGTCGTTAAACACCACAGAGGCCGAGGTACCTCCTTCCGGCAGTTCCGCCGGCGCTGCCGCCGCCCCCAGCTGCAGGGACAGGGCCAGAACCACTACGAGGAAAATGGCAATGCCTTTTTTATAATACCTTTTCATATACTTTCCCTCCCTATTGTGCGTTGCGTTCTTTCAAGGTGCGTTCAATATCCCGGCGGGCCGCCTTTTCTGCAGCGGCGTCCCGCTTGTCGTGGAGCTTTTTGCCCCGGCAGAGGCCCAGCTCCAGCTTGACTCGGGAATCCTTCAAATACACGGACAGGGGGATCAGGGCCAGCCCGTCCTGCTTGATGCGGCCGTACAGCCGCATGATCTCCCGCTTGTGCATCAGCAGGCGGCGGGGCCGCACCGGGTCCCGGTTAAAAATATTGCCCTTTTCATAGGGGCTGATGTGCATCCCGTAGACAAACAGCTCCCCGTTTTTCACGGAGCAAAAGGCGTCCTTTAAATTCAAGGTCCCTTGGCGAATGGACTTGACCTCCGTCCCGGCCAGCTCAATCCCCGCCTCATAGCGCTCCAACACCGTGTAATCGTGGAAGGCTTTCCGGTTCCGGGCCATCTCTTTCACCCCGGTGGCTTTGGGCATGCACAACACCCCCTTTCTATGGTATAGGTATTATAGCACAGTCTATCTCCCTTGAAAAGCGAAACCTCACGAAAAAGCCCGGGCCAGCCGGCCCAGCGCCCCGCTGGCGATCAGCACCTGGGCGTGCTCCTCCAAAAACAGCTGGTACCGGGGGGCGGCCTCCAGCACCTCTCCAAATTCCAGCAGGGCCGGCGGCACCCCGCCGCCCAAAAAGGGCCAGACCGCCAGTATGTACCCGTCCTCTAGGGCGTACAGGGCAGAGGGGCAGCAGCTGTGGCAGTTTTCCCCGGCGGCCAGCAGCGCCCCGGCATCTGCAAAACGGAAGAACACCGGCGCCTCCACCCGGCGGCGCACAAAGAGCAGGGCCCCCTCCGCCCCCGGGTACAGCTCCATGGTGCAGTCCCGCCAGGCCCGGGCCCCCTCTACGCCCACCGCCTGCATCAGGGCCTGCCGGGCCATTTGCTCCGTCACCTGGGCCCCCGGCATACCTGTCAAATAACAGAGGGCTGCCCCCTCCTCCGCCTGGATCCACTGTACCTCCATGGTCAATTCCCCTTTCTGGCCTGCGGCCTGTGCTCGATACCTTTATTATAATCGCCGCCGGCC
>CAZXRD010000120.1:0-3965 GCA_964642465.1 uncultured Oscillospiraceae bacterium
ATGCCATCGCTCTCTTGGGACTGATTTGCGGGATCTTGTGCATGAAAGGCGGCGCCAAAGGGGCTACGGCGACAGCTGTCCTGGTGGCCCTATTCGGACTGGTGGGGGTGATCTATAATCAGATTACCTTAGATTCCTTTAATTTGTTTGACTTTATTACGCTGCTGTTGGGCGTTTCCATCATTGCTGCCGCCCGGCAGAAAAAGAAATAAACAACGATAAAAAACAGGGCTGGGATCCATAAAAAGATCCCAGCCCTGTTTTTTGTTTAAGCATCGGTGGCAAACTGGCTGTAATAGAGGTTGGCGTAAAAGCCTTTTTTGGCCAGCAGCTCCTCATGGGTGCCTTGTTCAATAATATGCCCCTGGTTCATCACCAGGATCACATCGGCGGTTTGAATGGTAGAGAGCCGGTGGGCGACCACAAAACTGGTGCGACCCTGCATGAGGGTCTCAAAGGCCCGCTGGATGCGGATCTCTGTCATCGTATCAATGGAGGAGGTGGCCTCGTCTAAGATCAGCATGGGCGGCAGGCAAAGCATGATCCGGGCGATACAGAGCAGCTGTTTTTGCCCCTGGGACAGATTGCCGCCGCCTTCGGAGATGATGGTGTCATATCCGTCGGCCATGCGCATGATGAAACTGTGGGCGTGGGCCTTTTTGGCGGCCTCGATGACCTCTTCGTCGGTAGCATCCGGCCGGCCATAGGCGATGTTGTCCCGGATAGAGGCGGAGCGCAGCCAGGTCTCCTGGAGTACCATGCCGTAGCTGGTGCGCAGGGAATGACGGGTGATCTGGCGGATATCGTGGCCATCCACCTGGATGGAGCCCTTTTGCACATCGTAGAAACGCATCAACAAGTTGATCAGCGTGGTTTTTCCACAGCCGGTGGGCCCGACGATGGCGATGCGCTGTCCGGGCTTTACCGAGAGATTCAAATCTTGGATCAGGGGTGTGTCCGGGCTATACGAGAAGTCCACATGCTCTAAAAGGATCCGGCCTTCTGGCTCTGTGAGCACAATGGCATCCGCAGGTTCCGGCGGGGCGGGGGGCTCATCCAACAGCTCAAATACCCGGGCGGCGGAGGCAATGGAATTTTGAAACTCCGTGAGCACATTGGTAATGTCGTTAAAGGGCTTGGTGTACTGGTTGGTGTAGCTTAGGAAGCTGGATAGCTTGCCCACGGACAAGACGCCGGCGATGGAGGAAAACCCACCTGCAATGACCACGCCGGCATAGATCACAGCGTACATAAACCTAGTGGTTGGATTGGTCAAGGAGGAGAAAAAGGTGGCTTTCAGGGAGTATTCTGCCAGCTCCTGGTTGATGGCGTCAAACTCCTGGTTGGCCGTCTCCTGGTGGTTGAAGGCCTGCACCACTTTCAGGCCGCCCAACATCTCGTTTGTGAAGCCGGAGAGGCTGCCCCGCAGCTCTGACTGGCGCATGAACATGGAGAAGGATTTTTTGGAGATGAAGTTTGCAATGACAAAAGACAGAGGGCTGATGATTACCACGACAAGGGTGATCCAGGGGTTGATGGCCAGCATAAAGATGATGGTGCCTAGAATAGTAAGCACGCCGGTAAATAGCTGGGTGAAGCCCAAGAGTAGCCCATCTGTAAACTGGTCGATATCCGTGACAATGCGGCTGAGCAGATCCCCTGTGGAGTGCCGGTCCACATAGGCCAGGGGCAGATCATGCAGGTGGTTAAAGGCCTGGGTGCGCAGGTCCCGGACAATGCGGTAGGTGATCTTGTTGTTGATATGGCTCATCACCCACTGGGCTATGGCCGTGACGCCGATGGAGATGAGGATAGCCACAATCACCGCCATGAGACCGGTAAAGTCCACTTGCCCCTCCCCGACGATGTAGTCTACCCCTTGGCCGGTGAGAATGGGGACGTAGAGGGTTAGCCCCACGGTGACCACCGAGAGGAGCAGCGAGAGGATTACCAAAACCCGGTAGGGCCGGATGTAGTGCAGAATGCGCCGTATGGTCTGGCTGTTTTTTTGGTTTTTTTCCGTATGCTCTTTATGCACGTTCATAGGCCTCCTTTCCGGCGGACTGGGAGGCGCAGATGCGCTGGTAGACCGGATTGGCCTCTAAAAGCGCATCATGGCTGCCGTAGCCAACGGGCCGGCCGTCGTCCAAGACAAGGATGTGATCGGCGTTGCGGATGGCAGAGACCCGCTGGGAGATGATGAATACGGTCATATTCCCGGTGCTCTCCTTGATGGCCTTGCGCAATCGGGCGTCCGTGGCAAAGTCCAGAGCAGAGGCACTGTCGTCTAGAATCAGGATGTCCGGCTGTCCCACCAGGGCCCGGGCGATGGTGAGCCGCTGCTTTTGGCCGCCGGACAAGTTGCTGCCCCCTTGCTGGAGCATCAAGTCCAAGCCCTCCCCCTTGCTGTCTACAAACTCCCGGGCCTGGGCAATGTCCAGGGCCCGGTAGATCTCCTCGTCCGTGGCGTTCTCCTTGCCCCACTGCATGTTTTTGCGCAGGGTGCCGGAAAACACCGTGGCCTTTTGGGGAACAATGCCAATGCGGGCCCGTATCGAGGCGGGGCGGAGGGTCTTGATATCCTGGCCAAACAGGCAGATGGCACCGGAACTGCAATCGTAAAACCGGGGGATTAGGCTGGCCAAGGTGGATTTGCCGGAGCCGGTACCGCCGATAATGCCTATGGTCTCTCCGGGCATAGCGGTAAAGCTGATGTCGTGTAGGGTCTCCCGGTACCCGGCATAGGCAAAGCTCACGCTTTCAAAAGAGACGGCTGGTACGCCGTCGGTTGCAGCAGGGACCTCTTCGCCTGCGTCGGGAATGGAGGAACTAACCGCAAAGACGGCGTTAATTCGGGCCAGACTTGCCATGGAGCGGGACAGGAGGATTACGAAGTTGGCCAGCTTTACCAGCTCCGTGAGGATTTGGGACATATAATTGATCAGGGCAATAACCTGTCCCTGGGATAAGCTGCCGGCATTGACCTGAACGCCGCCAAAGTAGAGGACGGCGATGATACCCAAATTAATGAGCACGTAGGTGAGGGGATTGAGCAGAGCGGAAATCTTGCCCACAAATACTTGTTTTTTGTATAGGCTGTCTGTCTCCTGACGGAAACGGTCTTTTTCTTCACTTTGACGGCCAAAAGCCCGCACGACCCGGATACCCAGCAGGTTTTCCCGGGTGCTGAGCAGCACCTTGTCCAGCTGCTTTTGCACTTTCCGGTATAAGGGCATACTGGCCAAGAGAATGGCAAAGACCACAATCAACAAGACCGGAATGACGATGGCAAAGGGGATGGCCGCCTGCACATCTACGGTAAAGGCCATAATCACGGCCCCGAATACCACAAAGGGGGAGCGGAGAAACAGGCGCAGGAACATATTTAGGCCGTTTTGCACCTGGTTGATGTCATTGGTCATCCGGTTGATTAACGTGGACGTGCCAATGGTGTCGATCTCCTGATAGGAGAACGTATTGATATGGGCGAACAGATCGCTGCGCATAGCGGTGCCGGCGCTGACAGCGGATTTGGCCGCAAAGTATTGGGCGGTGATGGAAAACCCCAGGCCCGCCACGCCCAAAAAGAGCAGCAGGGCAAACATCCGCCATAGGTAGGGGCTGTCGCCCTGGGCGATGCCCACGTCGATCATCTGGGCCACCACCAGAGGGACAAACAGCTCAAAGAGGGCCTCCAGCATTTTAAACAGGGGAGCCATGATGGTAATCCAGGGGTGGGGTTTAATATAGCGCAGCAGTCGTTTCATAGGCATCTCCCTTCGTATGTATAGCATACGATGTATATATCACCAGCAAAAGCGTCTAAAGCGTTGACGCCTGGTGCTGGAAAAGTGCTTGCACGAAATGGACGTTCATTATATCATATTCGTACGCTTTTTGAAATCCTATAAAGTGGACAAAGGAATTCGGAGGAAAGCATGGCCCGTTTTCATATTTGGTCTAAG
>CAZXRD010000121.1:0-3893 GCA_964642465.1 uncultured Oscillospiraceae bacterium
TTTGCTGACTATATGATCTGCGGCTGCTGCGCAGCGCTCACCGGCGTGGTGCTCTGTGCCCGGCTGCAGCTGGGCAGCGCCACTTTGGTCCAGGGGTATGAAATGGACGCTATCGCCGCTGTTTGTATCGGCGGCACCTCCAGCGGTGGCGGCCGGGGCGGCTTGATTAAGACCGTGGCCGGTGCCTTGGTTATGTCAATTATCCGCAATGGCCTGAACATTTTGGGCCTAAACGTGTCTGCCCAGTACATCATCATTGGCGCTGTTATCATTGTTGTTGTGGCCATGGATATGCTCCAGCAGCGGCGTGAGGGCTAAGCTATATGAGAGATGCACGCATTATACATTGAAACAGAATAGGAGGAACAAGTCATGAGAGAGAGCATCCACAAGTATTTTCAGGTTGGGACCATCCAGTGGATGAGCCACCCGCCTGCAAAATATGACATCGTGGAGTCGGTAAAACAGATCGCCTGCGACCCGTTTTTCGACGCCATTGAGATCACCAAGATGCCGGACCAGGAGACCCGGGACGCTGTAAAGAAGATTTTGGAGCAGTCCCACATGAAGGTCTGCTACGGGGCGCAGCCCCGTCTGCTGGCCACCAAGTACAACCCCAACGACTTAGACGAGGAAGGCCGCATCAAGGCGGAGAAAGAGCTGTTGGAGTCTATTGACGAGGCAGAGTACCTGGGCGCCAAGGGCATCGCCTTCCTGGCGGGCAAGTGGACCGAAGAGGGGAAGGAAGCCGCCTATGCCCAGCTGCTGAAGACCACCAAAAACGTGTGCGCCTATGCGGCCACCAAGGGCATGCAGGTGAACCTGGAGGTCTTCGACTTCGACATGGACAAGGCAGCCCTCATCGGGCCGGCCCCCCTGGCCGCCCGCTTTGCGGCGGACATGCGCCAGAGCTGCAACAACTTCGGCCTGATGGTGGACTTGAGCCACTTCCCCACCACCTATGAGACGTCGAAGTTTGTCATCCAGACCCTGCGGCCCTACATCACCCATCTGCATCTGGGCAACGCCGTGGTGAAAGAGGGCTATCCCGCCTACGGGGATAAGCACCCCCGGTTCGGGTTCCCGGACAGCGCCAATGATACGGCGGAGCTGGTGGACTATCTCACCGTGCTGAAAGAAGATGGCTTCTTCCGGGCAAATGATCCCCTGGTCCTGTCCATGGAAGTCACCCCCTATGGGGACGAGGACGGCGACGTGATTATGGCCAATACCAAACGGGTGATCCAGCGTGCCTGGGCCCTGGTGGAGGATTAAACCTATGGAAAAGATCGTTATTTTAGACGGGTATACCGAAAACCCCGGCGACCTGAGCTGGGCCGGGATTGAGGCGCTGGGGGAGCTGACAGTCTATGACCGGACCCCGGTGGACGACGAGGCGGAGATCTTAAAGCGTATTGGCGCCGCCGCCTATGTGTACACCAACAAGACGCCCATCAGCGCCAATGTGATTGAAAAAGCCCCTAATTTGAAGTTTATCAGCATGCTGTCCACCGGCTACAATGTAGTGGATGTGGCTGCAGCCAAGGCCAAGGGGATCCCGGTGAGCAACATCCCCACCTATGGCACGGCAGCGGTGGGCCAGTTTGCCATTGGCCTGTTGCTGGAGATCTGCCACCACATCGGCCACCACGACCAGGCGGTGCATGAGGGGAAATGGGCCAGCAATCCGGACTGGTGTTTCTGGGATTACCCCTTAATTGAGCTGGACGGTAAGACCATGGGCATCATCGGCTATGGCCGCATCGGCCAGGCCACGGGCCGCATTGCCCAGGCCCTGGGCATGCAAGTCCTGGCCTATGACACCTACAAGAATCCGGACCTGGAGAACGCCCAGTGCCGGTACGTGGAGATGGAGGAGTTGCTCACCAGCTCCGATGTGATTGCCCTCCACTGCCCCCTGTTCCCGGAGACCCAGGGGATCATCAACGCCGCCAACATCGCTAAGATGAAAGACGGGGTCATCATCCTGAACAACTCCCGGGGCCCCCTGGTGGTGGAAGAGGACCTGGCGGCCGCCCTCAACAGCGGCAAGGTCTATGCTGCGGGTCTGGACGTGGTGAGCACCGAGCCCATTCGGCCGGACAACCCGCTGCTGCAGGCGAAAAACTGCATCATCACCCCCCACATCAGCTGGGCGCCCAAGGAGAGCCGCCAGCGACTGATGGACGTGGCCGTAGAGAACCTGCGCATGTTCATCCAGGGCAGCCCCATCAATGTGGTAAACCCGTAAAAGAGGAAAAGCTGCCGGCTCTGCCGGGCTTATACTTCACCTTATGCAGAGGAAGCGCCCAGCCGGGCGCTTCCTCTGTTTGTGTGGGATAGGGGATAAAAAATACAGGCGCCGCAGCGCCTGTATTTTTTTATCTGGTTTTTTACACCATGGGTTTCAGATCGGGGCTGATGATCAGTTCCGCTTCCGTGGCTTCCTGGATCTCTTCCACGGTAAACTCCGGGTTGTACTCGGTGAGATACAGCCCGTGGGGGGTGACTTCCATCACGCCCATCTCAGTGATGATCTTGGTGATGCACTTGACGGCGGTATAGGGCAGCCGGCACTTTTTCAGGATTTTGGGCTTGCCCTTAGCGGTGTGCTCCATGGCCACGATGACGTTCTTGGCGCCAACCAGCAGGTCCATAGCGCCGCCCATGCCGGGCATCTTTTTGCCGGGGATAATCCAGTTGGCCAGGGACCCCTCTTCGTCCACTTCCAGGCCGCCCAGTACGGTGGCGTCCACATGGCCGCCCCGGATCAGGCCGAAGGAGACGGAGGAATCAATGAAGCTGCCGCCGGCTGTGATACCGGAGGGGGAGCCGCCGGCGTCCACATCATGGATGGGATCGGGGTTTTCTCCAGCGGCGGCGGCACCGATGGTGCCGTTCTCGGCCTGGAGGGTCACATGGATGCCCTCCGGCAGGTAGTTGGGGACCAGAGTGGGCAGGCCGATACCCAAATTGACCACGTCGCCGTCCTTCAGCTCTTTGGCAACACGGGCGGCAATGAATCCTTTGATTTCAGACTTTTCCATTAATAGAGACCTCCCTCGACTACATAATCCACGAACACACCGGAGGTGCGCACATCTTCTGGAGCGATCTCGCCGATTTCCACAACCTGCTCCGCCTCGGCAATGACGGTGTCGGCAGCGGTGGCCATGACAATGTTGAAGTTGCTGGTGGTGCCCTTGTACCACACATTGCCCGCCTTGTCGATCTTATAGCCGGCGATCACGGCAAAGTCGGCATGGATGGGGGCCATGAGCAGGTAATCCCTGCCGTTGATGGTCTGCTTGCCCAGGCAGTAGGGGCTCTCCTCTACGATGGTGCCCACGCCGGTGGGAGTGAGCACGCCGCCCAGACCAGCGCCGTCCGCCCGGATCATCTCCGCCAGGGAGCCCTGGGGGATGAGGACGACTTCCAGGGTCATGTCCTGCATGGACTGCTGCGCCACTTCAGGGTTTAAGCCCACGTGGGTGGCGATGAGTTTTTTCACCTGTTTGTTGTGGATCAGCTTTGCCACAGCATAGTAATCCTCGCCCATGGGGCCGCCGGGCATGGAACCGTCATTGCAGATCACGGTGAGATCCTTGACGCCGCTTTTGGACAGGGCATCAATGAACTTGTGGGCGCTGCCGCACCCCATGAAGCCGCCAAACATTACAGTGGCGCCATCAGGGATCAGCTTAACCGCCTCTTCGATGGATACGAACTTAGCCATTGGTTAACCTCCCGTATTTTTCTTAAAGAATGGGCCGCATCGCTACGGCCCATTCCAGTTTTACAGCTGGTATTCTAGCACTTTTCAAAAATGGTTGCAACACCCATGCCGCCGCCGATGCACAGGGTGGCCAGGCCCCTCTTGGCCTCGGGCCGCT
>CAZXRD010000122.1:0-2633 GCA_964642465.1 uncultured Oscillospiraceae bacterium
TGGCCGCTGTTTTGAAAGAAAACCATGTCCAGGCCCGCCTGGCCCGCAGCCACCTGCCTACCACCTTGGCGGTGGTCCATGTGGCGCCCACAGGGGAGCGGAGTTTCCGTTTTCTCCGGGGGGCGGACCGGGACCTGGCCCCGGGGGATGTGCCGGAGGACCTGCTTGCCGAGAGCACCATCCTCCACTTCGGCTCTGTGAGTTTTACCGCCCGGAGCAGCCGCACCGCCTCCCTGGCCGCCGTGCGGAAGGCCCGGCAGGCCGGGGCCCTGGTGAGCTACGACCCCAATTACCGGGCGGCCCTGTGGGCCTCGGAGAGCCAGGCGGTGCGCTGGATGCGCTACCCCCTGTCCCTGGTGGACATCTTGAAGCTCTCGGAAGAGGAGCTGCCCCTTTTGGCCGGCACGGATAAGCTGGATCTGGGCACCGCCCGCCTGGCGGAGCGGGGGCCAAAGCTGGTCCTGGTCACCCTGGGCAGCCAGGGGGTGTTTTACCGCTGGCAGGACCGCTGGGGCCGCATCCCCGCAGAGGGCGGGCCGGCGGTGGACAGCAACGGCGCAGGGGACAGCTTTTTAGGCGCCCTGCTCAGCCGCCTGGTGCAGCGGCCCGATGGGCCCCTGGCGCATTTGGAGGCCCGGGAGCTGGAGCAGATCCTGATTTTTGCCAACCGGGCGGCAGGCTTCACCTGCAGCCGCAGCGGGGCCATCCCCGCCATGCCCACCTGGACGACCTGCTATAACCCAGCAGGCCGAAAAATACGGATTTTACGCAAGGACAAAAAAGGCCCGCAGCGCATGCTGCGGGCTTTTTTTATCCTATTTCCTGTTGCAGCCGGGCGCTGGCCGCCTCCAGGGCCGAGACCACCGCCTGTTCCGCCGGGGAGAGGGGGGCCTGGCTGTGGACCCAGCTGATGGTGCCGTGGTAATCCAGGTCCCGGATATGCACCGGGCGCAGCCGCTCCCGGTCCTGGCTGCCCAGGGCCAAGGCGGGGGACAAAAACAGATAGGGCCCGATCTGGGGCAGCCGCCAAAGGCTGTTGAAATCGTCGATATACAGCAGTTCCGGGTCCCGGCGGTATTGCCGGAACAGTTGGAGGGTCCCCTCGTTCACATCCGCCTTGTACTGGACCAGGGGGTACTGCAAAATCTCCTCCATAGTGGCGCTGCCCTGCTGGGCCAGGGGGTGGTCCGCCCCGGCCACAAACACCATCTCGTCCCGAAACAGCGGCGTGGCCCGCAGGGCATAGGCCTGGAGCCTGTCGGCAAAGTCCGGCTGGTCCAAGTTGCAGTGGAGGATGACCCCCAAATCCAGGCTGCCGTCGTGCAGCCGGTCCAGCACCGCCCGGCTGTGGTCCTCTTCCAGGCGGATGTCCAGCTGGGGATAGCGCTGGTGCAAACTGACCACGGCCCCCAGCAGCAGGCTGTGGGAGAAATACGCCGTGCCCCCCAGGGCCAGCCGGCCCCAGATGGCCGCTCCGCTGCCGCCGGCCAGCTGGCGCAGCTTCTCCACTTCCCCTAAGATGGCCTGGGCGATCTCCAGCACCTGCCGGCCCTGGGGCGTGAAGACGGCCCCCTGCCAGCTCCGCTGTAAAATGGGAAAACCCAGCTCCGCCTCCAGAGCCCGGATATCCCGGCTGATGGCCGGCTGGGAGACAAACAGGGCCTGGGCGGCCTTGGCCATGGAGCCGTGGGTCTGGATGGCCGCCAGGTACTGAAATTGGCGGAGTTTCATGGCGCCGCCCCCTTTCTGCCTTTAGTATAGCAGATGAAAAGGGCTTTGGCCAGCCTGAGGGCGCAGGCTGGCCAAATGAGAGGGCGCTTGCCTTAGCCCACCTTCAGGACCCGGTCCCGGAAGGTGAGCTTTGGCTCGCCGTTGGGCAGAAGCTCAATGGTCTGGAATTTGTTATTGAGCAGAGGGTTGGTAAAGGGATAGTCCGCCCGCACATGGAAGCCCCGGGTCTCCCGCCGGTTCAAGGAGACCAGAGCCACCGCCCGGGCGCAGTCCAACAGGTCCAGCACCTCCAGGACCCGGATCATCTCGTGGGAATTGGCGGCCCGAATCTGGGCGTGGGCATAGCGTTTTAAGTCGGCCAGGTACAGCAGCGCCGCTTGGAGCAGGGTCTCGGAGCGCACCTGTTTCACGCTGACATACCGGTCCATGATCTGGTTCAGCGTGGAGTTGGCCTCCATCCAGCTGGCGCCGGAGGGCCGGCCCAGAATCTCCCGGTAGAAGGCCAGGGTCTTTTCCACCAGGGGGTGGTTTTCCACATCCTCCTGGGGATAGCTTTGGCACACGGCGCTGGCGTGCTCCCCGGCGATCTGGCCGAAGACGGCGGCGCTGGTGATGTCCCCCCGCACGTTGCCCACCATGTCCCCGGCGGCGTACAGGCCCTTTAAGCTGGTCTCGGCGTGTTCGTCGATCTCCAGGCCCTTCCCCGCCAGGGCGAACTCGTAGGTGTGAAACTCGATCATCTCCCGGCGCAGGTCGATCTGGTACTGGTCCAGGTAGTCGTTGATGGAGGTGTCCCCCTCGGAGACAAAGGACTGGCGCATATGGGCCAGGTCCGCCTCGCTGGTCATGGAGCAGTTCATATACACCGGGCCGGTGCCGGCGGCCATCTTCTCGTCAAAGAC
>CAZXRD010000122.1:2733-3873 GCA_964642465.1 uncultured Oscillospiraceae bacterium
GTTCCCGGGTGGTGTCCACGCCGATGGCCCCGATGACCTTCCGGTCTGCGTTGCACAGGAGCTCCCCGATGGTGGTGTGGTTATAGATCTCCACCCCCCGCTTTAGGGCCTCCGCCGTCAGGGCCAGCTTCTGGTTGTGGCCGTCGTACTTTAAGTGGTACCGGCGGCGGTTCGGCATAGCGTGGCCCTCAAAGTTCCAGTCGCCTGTGGGCCGCATGTTGATGCCGTAGCCCTCCCACTTCTGGATCAGCTCAAAGGAGCGGCGCATCATCAGGCCGAACAGGTTCAAGTCCTGGAGGGGGCCCACCAGGGTCTCCGTGGCCTCCTGGAGGATGGCGGCAAAGTCCGTCCCGTGGTAGTCGGGCAGGTAGCACATAAAGTGGTCGTTGCCGGTGGCGCCGCAGCCGGAGCGCTTGGTGTTGGCCTTTTCTGCCACCACCACATGGGCGCCCCCCTCTGCCGCTGCAATGGCGGCCTGCATGCCGCCGATGCCGCCGCCCACCACCAAAACATCGGCGGTGACGATCTCTTTTCGCCGTTGGATATCCATCAGGCCCGGCCCCCTTTCTCCTGGGGCACCGGGGCATGGAGCATCATATGGGACAGGGGATAGCGCATGGTGATAGCCCCCACGGGGCAGTCCATGACGCAGGCCCGGCAGTGCCAGCACTCGTCCGGGTAGCGCACCTCCACCACCGGGGGCGTCGTCTCCGTCTTGCGGAACACGTCCATGCAGCAGATGTCTGCGCAGACGCCGCAGTTTACACAGGTTTGCCGGTTGATCACAGGGGGCATGGCCCACACCTCACTTTTTATGGTTCGGGGCTGCGCCCCGGTCTGATTTTAGGATAGCACAGGGGCCGGCCAAGGGCCTAATGCGGTTTTTTCTCTTCCGGCTATAACAAAACTGTATAGCTATGGGCAGAGAGATGAGAGACGAAAGAGACGGATTCCCACGGCGGGCTATGCCCGCCTCGGAATGACATAGCTTGGAAGATTGCCAGGGCGGGGTGGGCCGTACGCACTTTCCCCCCTCGTGTCATTGCGAGGAGCCCATCGGGCGACGTGGCAATCCGCAACCCCCGTCCTTATCAAAGCCTGGGGGAAGGGGACGAAGAGAGCGGATTGCCACGCAAAGGC
>CAZXRD010000123.1:0-3589 GCA_964642465.1 uncultured Oscillospiraceae bacterium
AGGAGGTCTCTGAGAATGGACAAATGTGAAGAATATCTGGTCTATATGAGCCTTTCTCTGGACGGAGAACTGTCTCCGGAAGAAGAAGCCCAGCTTCAGGCGCATTTGGAGACCTGCGAAACTTGCCGGAAAGAAATGGAGGCCCTGCGGCAGCTGCGCAATGACCTGTCCGAGATGGAGGCAAAGCCGCCGGAGGCCCTGCGCCGCCGGGTGATGGAGATGACAAAGAGCGCCACGCCGGATCCCAAGCGCAGCGTGATCAGCCGCATTGCAGCCATTGCAGCGATTTTGGTCGTACTGGTCTTTGCCGGGTACACAACGGGCTTTTTTACCATGTTCAATGGCGCCAGCGATGGAAATGGCGTGGACATGGCCAACTTAGATGCAACGCCCTATGGGACGGTGCAGATAGATGACCAGAGAATCCTGGATTACTGGGCCTATATTGTGGTCCAGGGCCCGGCTCCGGAGATGGAGGGCGCCCGGGTGGTTTTGGACAGCGGGGACAGCCTGCAGGTGGAGGTGCCCAGGGATCAGCTGGCGGCCTATCTGGCCCAGTGTACGGTTTTGGAAGAGCAGTATTACGACAACGACAGCGACACGGCCCTGGTGGTTGTGGAACTGGATTAGACATGATCAGGCCGCCGGCTTTTGCCGGCGGCCTGTTTTTGCACCGCCTATGCACAGAACCATCCCGGCTAGCATAGACTAAAATGGTGGAGAACTAAAAAATCTTGCAAAATTGCATGATTTCTGATGCGGAAAACAAAAATTATGAAATTCACCCAAACATGAAGTTGCATTTTCAAAATTTCTTATGTAGTTCTTTCATTGACAAACGGCAGCTTTAGGGATAAAATCGGAGCATAGCAAGGGTGCTGTTGGCAAGACGCCAACGGCACCCTTGCTTTATTTTTAGCGGCGTTCCGGAAAAGCCGGTTGCCGCAGGATAGGAGGAAACCAAAATGAAAATGAAGAAATGGTTAGCCCTGTTTTTGGCGCTCACTATGGCGGTCTCCTTGGCTGCCTGCGGGAACAACCAGCAGCAGGACGCAAGCGATGGGAACTCGGATTCCGGGGATGACGGCGACTTCTATGTGAGCGATGCTTGGAATGACGGGATCTTGCGGGTGGGCATGGAATGTGCCTACGCCCCCTTCAACTGGACCCAGGATACCAGCGAAGTTGCAAACGGTGCAACGGCACCTTTGATCTACGGGTCGGACAGCGATTATGCCTACGGGTACGATGTGATGTTCGCCCAGATGATCGCAGATGAGCTGGGGATGACCCTGGAGATCCACCGGGTAGACTGGAGCAGCATCACTCTGGGCCTGAACTCCGGGGATTACGACATGATCATCGGCGGTATGGCCTATACGGCTGACCGGGATGCGGCAGTAGACTTTACCAATACCTACTACATCCGAAACAATGTAGCCATTGTCCGTGCAGACAGCGAGTACGCCTCTGCCACCACCCTCTCTGAACTGGCCGGCGCCTCTGTCACCACGCAGCTGGGCACCACCTGGGTGAATATGCTCAGCCAGGTCCCGGATAGCACCGAGGTAACGCCATCGGAGACCACAACCCAGGCAGTTATGAACGTTGCCAACGGCATTGCCGATGTGATGATTACAGATGAGCCCACGGCTATGTCCGCTGTGGTGGCCTATCCAGAGCTCACCTACATTGTCCTGGATGAGAGCGACACTTTCCAGAATGCCGAGGGCGACACCAACAACTGCTGCATCGCCGTTCGGGAAGGCTCTGCGGAGCTGATTGAGATCCTGAACAATGCCATGGAAGCCATTGGTTGGGACGAAGCAGATATGATGGAATATATGGAACTGGCTGTAGAGCTGCAGCCGCTGAACAGTTAACAGCTTTTAACCCCGGCCAGAGCCCGGATCAGGGCTCTGGCCGTGAAGGGAAGGGATAGACGTGCAAACCATATCATTAGAGTGGGTAGGTCGGATATTTTCGGAATATGCTGGCCAACTTCTAAATGGCACCTGGGTTACGCTATATACCACTTTGCTGGGTACGATTTTGGGTATTTTGCTGGGCTTTGTCATTGGTGTGATCAAGTCCACCCCCATTACCAGTGAGGACGGCGTTTTAAAGCGGATCGGGCTGCGGATTGTAAAAGGCATTTGCGCCGTTTATGTGGAAGTCTTTCGGGATACGCCTATGATGGTCCAGGCTATGGTCCTTTTTTATGGCATCCGGGCTTTTACAGACATCACCCCGGTAACCGGCGGCATCCTGGTCATCCTGCTGAATACCGGCGCCTATATGGCAGAGACCGTGCGGGGCGGTATCCAGTCCGTGGATCCCGGCCAACGGGAGGGCGCAGCGGCCCTGGGCATGGGCCACTTGATGTGCATGTTTAACGTCATCCTGCCCCAAACGTTTATGCATGTATTGCCAGAGATCGGAAACATGTTTTTAACGAACCTGAAGATGACCTCTGTGCTGAACACCATCAACTTGACAGAGCTGTACTTCGTCGGCAAGACGGCAGCGGCCAATAACTATCGGTTCTTTGAATCCTATTTGGTCATCGCCATTGTCTACTTTGTCCTCTGCTTTATCTTTGCAAGACTCATCAAGCTGCTGGAAAAGAAGCTGCAGGGCAAGCAGGACTATGAGTTGACGTTGGCCCCTGTGGAGGGCGCCGCTGCAACCGAGACAGTGCATACAGAAGAGATGGCAAGAGAGGAGGAGAAACCATGAGCAGAAGTATGACAGGGACTTACGACGCCAATATGAACTACGTTGTGAATGGCAAAGTCGTGCCGCCGGTGATCACGGTAAAGCACCTGGTCAAAACGTTTGGCAGCCATGAGGTGCTGAAAGACCTGAGCTTTATGGTGCGGCCGGGGGAAGTGGTCTGCATCATTGGATCCTCCGGCTCCGGCAAATCCACGCTCCTGCGTTGCATCAACCTTTTGGAAAAGCCCACCCACGGGTTGATCCGGTACAATGACGAGGTTAAGTTCTCTGACGAGGCGGGCGCCTCCGGGTCGGTGAACAAGTACCGCACCAAGGTGGGCATGGTGTTCCAGTCCTTTAACCTATTTAACAACATGACCGTGCTGGAAAACTGCATGGTCGGCACTCGAAAAGTGCTGAAAAAAGATAAGAAGACCTCTTACGATCTGGCCATGAAGTATTTGACGAAAGTGGGCATGGCCCCGTATGTGAAGGCGAAACCGGCCCAGCTCTCCGGCGGCCAGAAGCAGCGGGTGGCCATAGCCAGGGCCCTGACCATGGAGCCGGAGGTGCTGCTCTTTGACGAACCGACCTCCGCCCTGGACCCGGAAATGGTGGGCGAGGTGCTCCACGTCATGGAGGAGCTGGCCGAGGAGGGGCTCACCATGATCATCGTCACCCATGAGATGGCCTTTGCCCGGGACGTTTCCAGCCGGACCATCTTCATGGACGACGGCTACATCGCTGAGGACGACGTGCCGCAACGGCTATTTACCAATCCAAAGAACCCCCGCACCCGGGCCTTTTTAAGCCGGTTCTTGGATGGACGCACAGCTTAGCACAGCAGATATTGACTGAAATCATCATATTG
>CAZXRD010000124.1:0-1172 GCA_964642465.1 uncultured Oscillospiraceae bacterium
CCTTGCCGCCAGTTCAATTTTGTTGATTTAGTACAAGTCTCCTGATTTTTCAAACGAGGGCTAGGCTCATCCGGGCCGGAGGTCACCGTCCTTCAGACCATGCTCAATCGCATCGGCCGCAACTATCCGGCCGATGCCCAGAATCAGTCCCGTGGACGGCGTGTTCGGCTCCCAGACCGAGGAGGCGGTCAAACGCTTTCAGTCCATCTTCAACCTGACACCCGACTGCATTGTCGGCCGCACCACTTGATATAAAGCGACTTTCCTTTACGGCGGAATCATAAGCCTGTCCGAGCTGATCAGCGAAGGCCAGACCTTCTACAACATCCAGTTTGGCCCATCCACCCCCACCCTCCAGGAGGGCAGCCGCGGGCAGCAGGTCAGCGCCCTTCAGTATCGCCTGGCCATGATGGCCCTGTTCCGATACTACATTCCCGCGCCGGCCATCGACGGCATCTTCGGCACCAGGACGCGGGAGGCGGTCGTTGCCTACCAGCGGCAGATGGGGCTGGCCCCCGACGGCATCGTCGGCCAGCAGACCTGGAACAGCCTGTTCTCCGTCTATCTAGGCCTGGCCCACACCACGCTGAGTTACGCCGGCCTGCCCGTTGAGCGGGAGGAGATTGAGGCGGCGTACCTGGCCGGGCAGTTTCCGGGCGTGCCGCTGTCCTACGGCAATCAAGACGCAAGAGGTGCCTCATGATCTATCAGCCTGTGACCGGCAAACCGGTTTGGGATCTGCAGCAGATGCTGCTGGACACTTCCCAGGAATACCCTCAGTTCCTCGCCGTAGTCCCGGACGGGATCTTCGGCGAAAACACGCTAGAAGCCGTGATGGTCTTTCAGTGGGACTTTCAGCTCCCTGTCACCGGCGTGGTGAACAATGCCACCTGGGATGCCATCGGCCGCCAGTACCGTCTGACCCTCCGCCGCAGTGGGCCGCCCGTGCCGCTTCAGGTCATGCCCTACAGCGCGTTTCTGATCCAGCCCGGCGAGCGCCGGCAGCAGATGACGGTCGTCCAGGCCATGTACGATTCCCTGGTTCGGATCCTCACCTGCTTCCAGCCCACCGCCGGCCACGGGGTCAACCAGGACGCCACGCTGGAAAACACCCGCCGGCTGCAGAAACAGAGCGGTATGCCGTCCTCCGGCATCATCGACCTCGCCACCTG
>CAZXRD010000124.1:1272-3569 GCA_964642465.1 uncultured Oscillospiraceae bacterium
AAAAAACAGCCTCTTGCGCGTATCCTGAAAGCAGTGCTTTTCATGCCGCAAAAGGCTGTTTTTATTTCAGTTTCAATCCGGGCCTGCGTTACATCGACGCATACGGCGTCGGTATTTCCGGCTGATCATCCGGATAAACGGCGACGCCATCATAATGGTATACAGGCTTCTCGCGAGGTCTGCCCGGGGTCACGGGGAAAAACGCATAATCATAAGCCGGCGCCTCTGTCCAAGGCTGGTCGTATTTTGTCATAAAGTACGGATAGAAGCGCAAATGCCATATCTTCCAGGTCCCATCCTCCTTTATGAAGTCCACCGCATACTTGCCCCAGCGCCAATATCCCTGCGGATGGGCATCGCCTTCCCGCCAGGTCTCCGCACCAGAGGACGTCCAAACGCCTTTTGCGCTGCAGCCGTCATCCGCCACCACAACGATCGGCGTGTCACAGGTGTATAGGTGCATGATTCCTTTGAGTTTTTCCAGTTTGCCGGGATCACGGCGATCGCCAAAATCCTGCAAATAACAGCGCTTTACACCGTCAATGCCATCGTAAATGCCCCAGGGCATCTCCAGCAGATCGTCCTCCCGGTCCGCCCACAATCCAACAAGCTCCTGGTTGAGATAGCCCACTCCATAATAGAGGACCTTCCCCATCAAGTTCTTGCAATCTACGATGGCCAACTGACGTTCCAGTTCCTTTGCCAGCGCTTCCAGGTTCGCTTCTGTCATCGCTTTTCCCTCCTTACCAAGTGTAGCCGACGTCATCGTAAGTCTTATACGCTTCTGGAGGCGCGGGCTGGTCGTCCGGGCAGATTCCGTTTGGATCGTAATTCCAGATAGGCCGTTCCAGCGGATGATCAATGGTCGTTTCGAGCATAAAGCCGTCATAAGGAGGCACATCCGTCCAGCAGGTATCATACGGAGCCTGGAACAGCGGATAGACCTTCATTTTCCAAATCTTCCACTCTCCATCCTCCAGAATAAAGTCAACGCCGTATTTGCTCCAGGCCCACATGCCCTGATGTCCTTCCGGTCCCTCGTTGGCCGTCTCAAAGCCCGGACTGATCCACACGCCGCGAACAGTCTGTCCGTCTTCTGCCACTTCTACCACACCAGTCCCGATGCAATGCACACACAGTAGACCATGAAGCAGTTCCTGGATCTCCGGCATGGAGCGATCTCCATGATCAACCAGATAGCACCGTTCCACGCCCTTGCGCCCCTCGTATGCACCCCAGGGCATCTCTAAACGGCAGTCTTCTCTTTTGGACCACAGCTTCATATAGTCGATATGGCGCATCGCCGCATGGAGGTTCACATAAATGCTCATCAACTGCTCACACTTCTGAGCGGCACCTACACGGTCCAGTTCAAAAGCCAGTTCTTCCAAATTCAGCATTTGATTCCCCTCCTTTACCACTGATAGCCCACGTCGGCATATGTTTTATAAGGCGTAGGTGGCAACGGTTCATTCGCCGGATAGATATAATCCGGGTGATAGTTCACAGCGCCCCGGGCAGGCCGGTCACAATGGGTCTCCTGTACAAAGCCCTCGTAAGGCGGCACATCTGTCCAGCAGGTGTCATACGGGGCTTGGAACACTGGGTAAACGCGCATCCGCCAGATTTTCCAAACGCCGTCCTCCTGAATAAAGTCTGCGCCGATCTTACTCCACGCCCAAGTCGCGGCCCCCTTTCCGTCCTCGGAAAACGTCTCCTGGCCCGGAGAAAGCCAACAGCCGCGCGCAGTCTGAAGATCTTCCGCGACCTCTATTACACCTGTGGTGTGGGTGTGCATGGGGAAAAGCCCCACCAGAAAATCCTGGATTTCCGGCATGGCGCGGTCGCCATGATCCTGCAAGTAACATTTCTCTACGCCCTCGTAGCCGTCATAGCTTCCCCATGGCATATCCAGAATACAGTCGTCCCGTTTGCTCCATAACTTCAGATAGTCGATATGGTGCATTGATGTATGGTCGAACGAATACCGGCCCATCATATTCTCAATCTCATGGACGGCTCGCAGCCGCTCGTAGCCGCAGTTCAATGCCTCCAGCGTCATCTCCATAAATATGACCATTCCTTTCCGCTGCGCTGCAAGGCACCAAAGAGAATGAAACACGGTGTCTCTAACGCAGCCAGTCGTAATTTGTTAAAATGTGTTTGAGGGAGCAGGCACACTACAGAGCATGTAAAGGTGAATAGGCTCAACCTCTTACACTTAGATTTTTGCATATCTCCTTTTTGTGCCCGCTTTCAGGGGGCTTGATTTTGTGCGCCCTTTTTCGGAATGGTGC
>CAZXRD010000125.1:0-2273 GCA_964642465.1 uncultured Oscillospiraceae bacterium
GCGAAGTTCTTTTAATACTTTGCTTTGATTGGGCAGGGGGATTTCCGCTTTCAGCTTGGCCCGGTAGGCGGTGGTGATATCCTCCAATACGGCCAGTTCAATAAAGTCCACTAAGGGCAGGGCATAGTGCTCCATGGCCAAGAACATCCAGTTTGTGGGGCTCCCCGTAGGCGCTTTGCTCTCCAGCAACAGATACCGCAACGCCTCTTCTGCCACAGATGCCGTCCGCTGTGGGTTGCTTTCCATCGTCTGGCGGAGCGCCTGGGTTAACGCCTCTGTGGTTTGCATCATCTTCTGGGCAAAAGCATCGTGCATGGCATCCGAGTGAAACCGCTTGTTCCCGCCTAAAATAGAGTCAAACACCCGGCCGCCAATGCTCTCCCGCACCCGATAATCCCGCACCTGGTCAACGTATTCCTGATAGGCTGCCTGGAGCTGGAGCAGGAGGCCCTCCGGCGAGATGGCGGCCTCAGCCGCTAGATTCTCCGCAGGTTCGGGTTCTGCCGGGGGCATATGGATAGCGGTGCCGCAGTGGACACAGAAGGATGTTTCCGCCGAGGACAGGGGTGTATCTTTTCCGCAGTTGGGACAGATCATGGCAAGCGCCTCCTTTGCTACTGCCTCTATTGTACACATTTTTTTCCCGCTTGTCACCACCTATCCCGCTTTTTTCCGGGCAAATCCATTGTCTTTCCCTGAAAAAGGCGGTATACTAAAGCCCAGAAAGGAGAACGCTTATGACCAGTTTGACCATTCCAGGCAGGAACGGGTACGACATCCCCTGCCTGCACAGCATACGAGGGGACGAGCAGATGGTCTGTGTCCTGAGCCACGGTATGGGCAGCAGCAAAAACGGGGCCACCGCCCAGCGGATGATGGCCTATATGCCCCGGTTCGATATTCCCATCATCGCCTATGATTTTCCCGGCCATGGGGAGAGCCCGGTAGACGGGGCGGCATTGCGCCTGGACAACTGTATGAACGATCTGGCGGCGGTGGAAACCTATGCCCGCACCCTGGCCCCCCAGGCGGAGATCGTCTACTTTGGCTCTAGTTTTGGGGCCTATGTGACCCTGGTGTATCTGTCCACCCGGCCCAGCGCCGGCCGGCGGGCCTTTTTGCGCAGTGCGGCGGTGGAAATGCCTCAGCTGCTGCAGGGCTATGCGGATGCCCACGCCCAGGAGCTGCAGGAAAAGGGCTATGTGCTGCTGGATATGGATTATCCCCATCCCATCCAGATCACCCAGGGGCTCTTGGACGATCTGGCCCGGAACAACGTGTTTGACCTGTATCAGCCGGGGATGGCGGAGCTGTTTTTCATCCATGGGGAGGCCGATCAGGTGGCCTCTTACGAGGCGGTGTGCCGCTTTGCCCAGAAGAAGGGGGCTATGCTGCGCACCCTGCCCGGCGGGGGACATGACCTCTCCGGCCCTGGTGAGGCCGAGGATATGCAGGCCTCGGCGGCGGCCTTTTACCTGCGGGATCTGCAGAGTTTTCTGCTCAGTGAAACGTGATTAGAAAAAGGGGGCCCGGCTCTGCCGGGCCCCCTTTTTGATTTCACTTTGCTGTTTTTTTATAGTCTATACCCCATTGTTCCATGGACTGGATAATAGGCCGCATGGACTCTCCCAGGGGGCTGAGGGCGTACTCCACCCGGGGCGGCACCTCCGGATACACCGTACGGGTAATGATCCCGTCTTTCTCCATGGAGCGCAGGCTGTCGGTCAAAACCTTTTGGCTGATGCCGGCCAGATCCCGCTTTAGCTCGTTGAACCGCCAGGGGCGGGCCAGCAGGTTGCGCAGGATCAGCAGCTTCCACTTGCTTCCGATCATCTGCACCGTGGTGGCCACGGGGCAGGCGGGCAGTTCTTCTTTGGTCAGCATAGGCACGCCCTCCTTTGCATATTGGACTCTATTTTGCTGTTACACGCAAATTATACCATACAATCCATTTATATGGCAAGCCGCCGGGGATCTCGGCGGTTATTTTTATGCGAGACTTTAGCTTACGCAAAATTTTTTGTGCCTGCAAAGGCTGACCTGGCGGCAAAGGGTACAAAAAAGTGACCGGGTTATAAAAAGGTGCGTACTTGTGCCTGGGGAAAAAGCCGCTAAACTGAAAAGTACAGAGGGGCCAATCCCCCTGAATATACAAAGGGAGGCAAGAAAAATGGCACTTTCAAATCTCTATGCATGGACGCAAAGCGCAGCGCCCTCTGCCTGCGGCACAGCTTGCGGAGCTGGTGACAAGCCGGAGGAAGTTCCCACCGCCT
>CAZXRD010000125.1:2373-3503 GCA_964642465.1 uncultured Oscillospiraceae bacterium
CGGCAGCGCATGCGGCGCCGGCAATCCGTAAAGCCGGTTTTGTACCCGCCCCGGCGAACATCGCCGGAGCGGGTACAGACCTCTATTTTGCAGAGAAAAGGAATGACGAGACCATGCCCACTTATTTCGCCTTTCAATGGCACGTTACCGACCAGTGCGACCAACGATGCAAGCACTGTTATATCTTTTCAGAGGACAACTGCAAAAAGCTGGCGTCCATGACTTGGCAGCAGATGCAGGATACCTTTTCCAACTGCCTGGACTTTTGCCAGGTATATGATAGGCTCCCTTATTTCTATATCACCGGTGGCGATCCCATTTTGCACCCGGATTTTTGGCGGCTGCTGGAGCTGCTCTCCAGCCACAACATCCCCTTTACCATTCTGGGCAACCCCTTTCACCTGGATGACACTGTCTGCCGCCGTCTGAAGGCCCTGGGCTGTGAAAAGTACCAGCTCTCCCTGGATGGGATGCAAAAGACCCACGACTGGTTCCGCAAGCCCGGCAGTTTTGCCGTCACCCTGAAGAAAATCGGCTGTATCAACCGGGCGGGCATCCGCAGCGTGGTCATGACGACAGTCTCCGGCACCAACATAGAGGAGGTGCCCGACATCATCGATGCCGTGGTGGCAGCCGGGGTGGACATATATGCCTTTGCCCGGTACTGCCCCACCAGCGAAGAAAAGGACATGGGCATTTCCCCCTTACGCTACCGGCAGCTGCTGGCAGACTGCGACAAAAAGTTCAAGGCCTACCAGGCCGCCGGCTGCCGGACCTATTTCAATAAGAAGGACCACCTGTGGACCCTGTACGAATATGAGACCGGGGCGTTCCGGATCCCGGAAGCAGCGGAACCGGGGGTGATCTACGGCGGCTGCAACTGCGGCAACTGCCACATGACCATCCTGCCCACCGGGGACGTGTTTGCCTGCCGCCGGGTCCAAAACAGTAAGGTGGGAAATGTATTCGAGGATCGGCTGGCTGATGTCTGGGCCTGTCAAATGGAAACCTACCGGGACTACACAAAATTCCAAAAGTGCGCCAAATGTGCGCTCCTGGCCTGGTGCCGGGGCTGCCCGGCAGTGGCCAGCGGCAGCGGCGGGGACTTCTATGTCCCGGATCCCCAGTGC
>CAZXRD010000126.1:0-3496 GCA_964642465.1 uncultured Oscillospiraceae bacterium
CTGAAGCTGCACACCGTCTCCGAGCAGTATGGTTCCCTGCTGCGGATTGCCGCTGGCGACCTGGGCGACGAGAACTCCGCCCAGCAGGACGAGAAATACATCAGCCGTGTCAACGACTGGCGTTATGCCACCCGTGACATGGAGGCCCCCCAGACTGCCGAGTCCTGGCGGAGCATGCCCAAAAAGGCCGGCGAATGGTGGGAGAAGGTCCGCAAAGGCGAGATCGAAAATCCCTATGTGTTCGAGCACAGCAACGAGCCTGAGGGATACGAGTTCTAATTCCTCTTTTGTATATGCACAAACAGAGCCCCTGTGTAAAACGGGGGCTCTGTTTTTTGCGTGCCGACGTTATCCCAAACGAACCTATGGGAGAAAAGACCAAACGGGACATAGACTTTGCGGCCCGGCTGTAGTATACTAATAAAATAAGAAAAACCCAAGGATAGAAAGGAAACACCCATGAAAAAACTTGTATCTCTCTTTTGCGTTTTGGCCCTGATGCTGGGGCTTTTGGCCGGTTGTGCCGGCGGCGGAGATGATGGGGATACCCAGAGCGCCAGCCCGTCTGCCGACGCCTCGGATAACGCAAGCCCCTCCCCATCCGAGGATGCAGCGGAGCCGGCTGACCCTGTGGATGTAAACATCATGGCCTTAAAAGGCCCCACGGCTATGGGGATGGTTCAGTTTATGAGCGAAGCGGACGCCGGGAACATCACGGATAACAACTATCACTTTACCATTACGGCAGTGACAGACGAGGCCACCGCCGCCCTGGGCCAGGGGACCACAGACATCGCCGCTGTGCCCGCCAATTTGGCCTCGGTGCTCTATAACAATTTAGAAGGCGAGATCCAGGTGCTGGCCATTAATACCCTGGGCGTGCTCTACATTGTGGAGCGGGGCGAGTCCATACAGTCCATTGCGGACCTGCGGGGCAAGACCATCTATGCCAGCGGGAAAGGGAGCACGTCGGAATACGCTCTGAATTATGTGCTGACCCAGAACGGCATTGACCCGGCTACCGATGTGACCATCGAGTGGAAAAGCGAGCAGGCGGAGTGCCTGTCTGCCCTGATGAACGATGCCAGCGCCATAGCCATGTTGCCCCAGCCCTTTGTCACCACGGCCCAGGCCCAGAATGCCGACCTGCGGGTGGCCCTGGACCTGACAGAGGAGTGGGACGCCGTCCAAGCGGACAGCGACAGCCCCTCCTCTCTGATCACCGGCGTGGTGGTGGCCCGGCGTGCCTTTGTGGAGGAAAACCCCGAGGCTGTGTCTGCTTTCCTGGACCATTACCAGGCCTCTGTGGCGTTTGTGAACAGCAATGTGGCGGAAGCGGCCCAAATGGTGGGGCAGTATGAGATTGTCACAGCGGAAGTGGCGGAAAAAGCCATTCCCGCCTGCAACATCGTCTTTATCGAGGGGGCGGAGATGCAGGAAAAACTCTCCGGCTACCTCTCCGTCCTGTTGGAGCAAAATCCCCAATCTGTGGGCGGCGCCCTGCCGGGTGACGACTTTTATTACGACCGGACGGCGGCATGAGAAAACGGAAGGGGACCATACGGGTCTGGGCGGTCCTGGTTTGGCTGATCATCTGGCAACTGGGCGCTATGGCCCTGGATAGGCAGATTTTTCTGGTCTCGCCCCTGCGGGTGCTGGTGCGCTTGGGGGAGCTGGCGATTACCCTGGACTTCTGGCAGGCCATCGCCTACTCCTTTTTGCGGATCACCGGCGGATTTCTGCTGGGGATGGTGACCGGTGTGGTCTTTGCGGCCTTGGCCGCCCGGTTCCGCCGGGTGGAGGAGCTGCTGGCTCCGGCGCTGCTCACCATCAAGTCTATCCCGGTGGCCTCCTTCATCATTTTGGCCCTGATCTTGTTTTCCTCCAAGAACCTGGCCATATTGATCTCTTTTCTGATTGTATTGCCGGTGATCTACACCAATGTGCTGGGCGGGATCCGGGCTGCCGATCCCCAACTTTTGGAGATGGCCCGGGTGTTTCGCATCCCGGCCCTGCGGCGGATGCGGTATATCTATGTGCCCCAGGTCTACCCCTATTTTCAGTCCGCCTGCGGCATAGCCGTGGGCCTGAGCTGGAAGTCAGGGGTGGCTGCAGAGGTCATCGGCATGCCGGACGGGTCGATTGGCGAGCTGCTGCAGCAGGCCAAGGTCTACCTCAATACCCCGGACCTGTTTGCCTGGACCGTGGTGATTGTCTTGGTGAGCCTGGCCTTTGAGAAGCTGTTTTTGGCCTTGATCAAACTGGGCGCCCGAGGCTTAGAGAGGATGTGAGCCATGGGAGACATTGTGATTTCCGGCCTGTGCAAGGCCTTTGATGAGAAGCAGGTGTTCCAAAATTTCTCCACCGTGTTGCCCGCCGGCCGGGTCTCCGGCTTGATGGCCCCCTCCGGCGGGGGAAAGACCACGCTGCTGCGCATCCTCATGGGCCTGACGCCGGCGGACGCCGGCACTGTAGAGGGCCTGGATGGCCTGCGCATCAGCGCTGTGTTCCAGGAGGACCGCCTGTGTGAAAATCTAAACCCGGTGTCCAATATCCGCCTAGTGACTCCGGCCCTCAGCCGGGACACGGCGGTAGAGGCTCTGCAGGCTGTGGGCCTGGGAGACTGCCTAGACCAGCCGGCCCGGGAGCTCTCCGGCGGTATGCGCCGGCGGGTGGCCATTTTGCGGGCCCTTTTAGCGGACTACGACCTGCTGCTGCTGGACGAGCCCTTTAAGGGCTTGGATCAGGAGACTAAGGCCACTGTCATGGCGGATACCCGGCAGCGCTGCGCCGGACACACGGTGCTGCTGGTGACCCACGATGCCACAGAGCTGGACGCCATGGGTGCGGAAAACCGGCTTTGCCTGTGAACCAAAAAGAAAACGGAAACGCTGTAGCGTTCCCGTTTTTTTCTTTATCGCAGCCGAAAGGTCCGAGGGGCCAGCCGGTAGGCCAAGACCAGGGCTACGGCGATATACAGCACGCAGAATCCGCTTGCCCCCAGGCAGAAGCTGCGCATGGGCAGGTCTAGCTGCATCAGCCCATAGCAGACCACATAGGTAATCCACATCACTACCCCATAGGTGGCGCTTTTCCGCTCCGCCTCCAGGTTGTAGGGCTGGAGCAGGTAGTAGAGCACCAGGTTGTGGATGGAGAAGAACACGGACATGGCAAAGATGGAAAAGGCGATGAGGACATAGTCCCAGGGGGAGGAGGCCCCGCCAGAGAGGTACAGCAGCGCCGGCAGGCCCAGGGCCAGGGGCAGGGCCGGGAGCAGATTCACGCTGACCACATACTTCAGCCGCTGGGTGAACAGGGACAAAATGGCCCGGGGCTGCCGGTAAAAGCGGTAGGTGAGCATACTGTGGTCGCAGTTGACGAACATGGCCTGGGTCACAGTAGCGCCCCGGTTGGTGAGATACATCACAAACAGGAAATAGGTCAGATGCTGCAGTAGAATCTGGTTGATTACCGGCCGGCTTAAAGGGTAGGCGTA
>CAZXRD010000127.1:0-3484 GCA_964642465.1 uncultured Oscillospiraceae bacterium
CTTTCACAAACCTAAATGGCATTTACCAGCATTTGTTTGAATATGGCGGCCCGCACCCGGTTCCGCTGCTCCTGGGGTACATCCCGCAGGGCGTGGGCCCCGGTGGCTGCCAACAGCAGCTTGGCCGTCTTTCGGTCTATGGCCTCACTGGCCAGCAGGTTGGAGATAAAAGCCCGGGCGGACTTTTCATCCAGATCCTCACCCACCGCATTGATGGTGTGCATCACCATCTGGGCCGGCTGGGCCGCCACCCGTGTGATGCGGATGTACCCGCCGCCGCCTCTGCGGCTCTCCACGGTGTAGCCGTGTTCCGGGGTAAATCGGGTGGAGATTACATAGTTGATCTGGCTGGGCACGCAGTTGAACTGACTGGCCAAATTGGAACGCTGGATCTCTGCGCTGCCGCTCTCCTCCAGTGCCTGGTTGATGAAGCTCTCAATCAGATCACTGATTCGCATATCTCTCACTTCCATTTGACTTTGACTTTCTTTGACCTTGTGAGTATAGAATACACCTTTGGTCAGGGAAAGTCAATTCCATTTTGACCTTTCCTGACCTTATAGCGGCCGATTATTTTCATTTAGCTTTGATTTTCTCACTTTTTTTAGCGCTCACGCTTTTTTTCAAAGTTTTTTAAAGGTTTTGACCTTTGATTTGCAAAGCGGTCGCCATGGGGAACGCTGGCGCCGCCGGGGCCGGGGGGAAAGAGCTCCAGGGCCAGTTCAATCTTGGCCGGTTTGGGCTGTGCCTTTTGGGATTTTGCCACAAAATCGCCTCCTTTTGCCCTAGCCTGCCCAGGGAAAAGGTCTTTTATACCGGCAAAAGGCATGGTATAATGGCCTGGCCGAAAGGAGGCACCTTATGAAAGAGAACAAATACGACCAGGCGGGCAACATCCTCCACTTCCCCGTGGACAACTACTATTATGAAGGACAGCGCCAGGCCGTCTTTTTGGGGGAGCCGGTGATCAAATACCACCGCACCCTCACCACTTATCTAGAGACCTGGCTGCGCCTGGGCCTTACCCTCACCCATGTGATAGAGCCCCAGCCCCCGGCGTCCCTGATGCACCTGCCCGGGATGGAAGCGGAGATGCGCCGGCCCATGATGCTCCTGGTGGCGGCACGGAAACCGGCATAACCGGCCAATAGAGCCAATGGTTGGGCAAAACCTGATTTATCTCCCATAAAAAGTCATAACTTTCAAAAATAACGATTGCTTTTTTGCTGTTTCGTGATACAATGTGATTGCCAAATAAAGAAGGAGGTAAATTCTATGGCTTATCAAATCGGTTCTGATTGCATCGCTTGCGGCGTGTGCGAATCCCAGTGCCCGGTGGGCTGCATTTCCATGGGTGACGAGCATTTCGTGATCGACGAGGATGCCTGCATCAGCTGCGGCACCTGCGCTGACGCCTGCCCCATGAGCGCAATCTCCCAGAAATAGTTTGCCTTAAAATCGGGGGCGGTATGCTGCAGCATGCCGCCCTCGATTTTTCTATAGACGGATACGCCCCGACCTTGGAGGAGTACCCATGAACAAATTGGATCAACTTTGGCCCGGCGGCCCGGTGTTTCGCCAGCAGCCCTCCGTGTTCCCCATTGGGACAGACGCTGTGCTTCTGGCGGCCTTTGCCCCCACGGCCTATCGAAAGAAAATCTGCGACTTGGGCTGCGGCGGCGGCGTGCTGGCCATCCTCACCGCCCTGGAGAGCCAGGCCCAGGTGGACGCTTTGGACATCCAGGCCGACGCCGTGGCCCTGGCCCGGGAAAACGTGGTGTTAAACGGCCTGACCCAGCGCATTTCCGTGCGCCAGGGGGACCTGCGGCAGATCCGCAGCCTGTACCCTGGCGGCGCCTATGACCTGGTGCTGGCCAACCCGCCCTACTTTCCCACCGGCAGCGGCCGCCCGGCGGAGACGGCGGAGATCGCCACCGCCCGGGACGAGCGGTCCTGTACCCTGGCGGACGTGGCGGCTGCGGCGGCCTATCTTACCCGCTGGGGCGGCAGTTTCTGCCTCTGCCACAAGCCGGAGCGTCTGGCGGAGGTAATCTGCACCCTGTCTGCCAGCGGCTTGGAGCCCAAACGGCTGCGCCTGGTGGCCTACCAGGCCCATTTGGCGCCCAACCTGGTGCTGCTGGAGGCCCGCCGGGGCGGCAAACCGGGGCTCGCTATCCAACCCACCCTCTGCCTCTGCAACCCAGACGGCAGCGACACCCAGGAGATCAAAGAAATTTACAGGAGGCCATAATGTCCGGTACCTTATATCTGGCGGCAACGCCCATCGGCAACCTGGGGGACGTCTCCCAGCGCTTTATAGAGACCCTGGAAGCGGTGGACTTCATCGCCGCCGAGGACACCCGGGTCACCCGGAAGCTGCTCACCCATTTTGACATCAAAAAGCCCCTGGTGAGTTATTACGAGCACAACCGCCGGGAGAGCGGGGCCAAGATTGTAGAGCGGCTCCTCGCCGGGGAGAGCTGCGCCCTGGTCTCCGATGCCGGCACCCCCGCCATCAGCGACCCGGGGGAGGACCTGGTGGCCCTGTGCGCCGCCAGCGGCGTCCCGGTGGTGCCCATTCCCGGCTGCTGCGCCGCCATCAGCGCCCTGGCCGTCTCCGGCCTGCCCACCGGCCGCTTTTGCTTTGAGGGCTTTCTCTCCACTGCCCGGAAAAGCCGGTTTGAACACCTGACGGCGCTGAAAGACGAAAAGCGCACCATGATTTTTTACGAGGCGCCCCACAAGCTGCTGGCCACCCTGCAGGACATGCTGTCTGTCTGGGGGGACCGGCAGGTCTCCATCTCCCGGGAGCTCACCAAGCTCCATGAGGAGACCTTGCGCCTCCCCCTCTCCCAGGCCGTGGCCCATTTTCAGGCCGTCCCGCCCCGGGGGGAGTTTGTCCTTGTGGTCCAGGGCGCAGCGGAGGAAGCCGCCCCCACCGCCACACTGGAGGAGGCCCTGGCTCTGGTGGATCAGTACCGGGCGGCGGGCGCCTCCCTAAAAGACGCCGCCCGCCAGGCGGCGGAGGCCACCGGTTTTGCAAAAAACGAGCTTTATCGACAAGCCCTTAGTGCCCCAGATCGGGATTAAATATTACAGTTCGTATAATCAGACAAAAATTCCGCCTACTGAATTTTTTCCAATTCGGTAGGCGGAATTTCTTTGCAAACCCTTGCGCCAGGCGGCATAGAAGTTTTTTATGCCTCCTCCGCAATCTCTTTCAAGCACTTGCGGCAGATGTTTTTTCCCTTGAAATTGATTACATCTTTTGCATCATCACAGAAAATACAGGCAGGTTGATACTTTTTCAGGATAATTTTATCCTCGTCCACATAAATTTCCAATGCGTCCTTCTCTGAGATGTCCAGGGTTCTGCGCAGTTCAATGGGCAGTACAATCCGGCCCAATTCGTCCACTCTGCGGACAATACCTGTGGATTTCATGTTTTACATTACCTCCTTGTCTTTGTTCGCCAATTTTTCGC
>CAZXRD010000128.1:0-3465 GCA_964642465.1 uncultured Oscillospiraceae bacterium
AAAGGTGGCGCCTGATGGCGCCACCTTTTTATTTGCTCTTTTTTCGCTTGTCTATAAATTTTATGTTCGGGTTGTCGGTCTGCGCCAGCTTTTGAAAAGCGGCCTCTTCCTCTGGTGAGGCAAAGATGCGCCGGGGCAGGAAGGTGTAGAGGTTTTTTCCCTGAATCAAGTAGAAGAAAGACTCTGTCACCCAGCAGGCCTGGAATCCCGTCCAGGGGAAGGGGAGGCTCCGCTCCCCGATGGCAAAGATCATCTCTTTCTCTGTCAGAATCAGGTCATAGGCCTGCTGCATCTCTTTGGATTTGCGGAACGTAGACCGGGGCTGCACAAAATACAGCACCAGACCCATGGAGACGGTGATCACCAGCAGAATGATCACTAGGATGGCCATGAGGTCAATGCCGTCTAAAATGATTAATGCAACCAAAAGGGCAAAGACAATGGCCACCAGGATGAATTTAAACACGGAGAGGGTTTTGCTTAGAAATAAGTACCGCCGGGAGGCTTCTACATATTCTTCCTCCGTATATTGCATCTTTAAAGTCAGCTTGTCCAAAATGTATCCTCCTATATGGGGAAAAAGCGCCCCAAGAAGGGGCGCTTTTGTTGATTTGGATTAGTCCAAGTTTTTCTCCAGGGTGTCCAGCTCTTCCATCAGTTTCTGCGGCACCTTATCGCCAAACTTGGCATAGAACTCATGGATGCCCTTGACTTCCTCTTTCCACAGGTCCTTATCCACGCTTAAGAGGCCTTCCAGGGTCTCCTGGGAGATATCCAGGCCCTCGGTGTTGATGTCCGTGGCCTTGGGCTGATAGCCAATGGGCGTCTCCACAGCGTCGATCTCGCCAAAGGCACGCTTCATGATCCACTCCAGGACACGCATATTGTCGCCGAAGCCCGGCCAGATGAAGTTGCCATCATCGTCGGTACGGAACCAGTTGACGTTGAAGATCTTGGGCTGTTTGTCCACATCCACTTTCTTGCCCATATCCAGCCAGTGCTGCCAGTAGTCGGCCATGTGGTAGCCGCAGAAGGGGAGCATAGCCATGGGATCCCGACGGACAACGCCGACGGCGCCGGCAGCTGCAGCAGTGGTCTCAGAAGCCATGATGGAGCCTACGAATACGCCGTGATCCCAATCCCGGGCCTGGTAGACCAGGGGAGCGGTCTTGGCACGGCGGCCGCCAAAGACAATGGCGCTCAGCGGTACGCCCTTGGGATTTTCAAACTCAGGGGAGATGCAGGGGCAGTTCTTTGCCGGTGCAGTGAAGCGGCTGTTGGGATGGGCGCCCTTCTCCGTAGAGGTCTTGCCGTTCCAAGGATTGCCCTTCCAGTCCACAGCGTTCTCAGGCGGATTCTTATCCAGACCTTCCCACCATACGGTGTTGTTGTCCAGGTTGTGTACCACGTTGGTAAAGATGGTACCCTGGCGAGTAGAGGCCAGCGCATTGGGGTTGGATTTTTCGTTGGTGCCGGGGGCTACGCCGAAGAAGCCGTATTCCGGGTTCATCGCCCACAGGCGGCCATCCTCACCCACACGGATCCAGGCGATGTCATCGCCCACGCACCAGACTTTCCAGCCCTTGTCCCGATAGACGGCAGGGGGAATCAGCATGGCCAGGTTGGTCTTGCCGCAGGCAGAGGGGAAGGCGGCAGCCAGATACCGAACCTTGCCCTGGGGGTTTTCAATGCCCAGAATGAGCATATGCTCGGCCATCCAGCCCTGCTTCTGGCCCAGATAGGAAGCGATACGCAGGGCAAAGCACTTTTTGCCCAGCAGCACGTTCCCGCCGTAACCGGAGTTCACCGACATAATGGTGTTCTCTTCGGGGAACTGGACAATGTACCGGTTCTCCGGGTCAATGTCCGCTTTGGCATGAAGGCCCTTTACATAGTCGGGGCTGTCGCCCAGGGCATCCAGCACATTCTTGCCCACACGGGTCATGATGCACATATTCAAGACCACATAGATGGAGTCGGTAAGCTCAATGCCGTATTTGGCAAAGGGAGAGCCCACGACGCCCATGGAATAGGGAATCACATACATGGTGCGGCCCTTCATAGCGCCGGTATACAGCTTATCCAGTTTGGCGTGCATTTCCTTGGGGTCCATCCAGTTGTTGGTGGGGCCGGCGTTCTCCTGCTTCTCGCAGCAGATGAAGGTGCGGTCCTCCACACGAGCTACGTCGTTGACAGCGGTGCGGTGGAGATAGCAGTCCGGCAGCAGCTCCTGGTTTAGTTTTTCGATTTCACCAGTAGAGCAAGCCTCTGCCCGGAGGGCGTCAATCTGCTCCTGGGAACCGTCAATCCAGACGATCTGGTCAGGCTGGGTCATTTTGGCCATTTCGTCTATCCAGCTGAGCACATACTTGTTGTTGGTTAGACTCATAATTGTTCCTCCTTTGAGACCTATGCAACCAGGGATACATTTATTTATTAATTACAAATCATTCTATATCATGGACCGGGGGAAAATCAAGTATACCGAATATGGGAAAAAGGAATTTGTCACTATTATCATAAAAAATCGGAGATTTTTTCAGATATCTCGGCAAATTGCCCTAAACTCAAAGTCTCTCCCCGGATGGTGGACGGGAGACCGCAATCCGCCAGAACCTGGCCGATCTGTTCCTTAGAGAGCCCTGGGGAAAAAGCGGCAGTGAGGCCGTTGACCAGGGTTTTGCGCCGCTGGGCAAAGGCAGCCCGAATCACCCGAAAGAGCAAAGCGGGATCTGTAGATACCGGCGGTAGTGGCAGCGTCTTAAGATGCAAGACGGCGGAGTAGACTTTTGGCTGGGGAATAAAGCAGTCCGGGGGCACGTCTAAAAGGATCTCCGGTTGGGCGTGGTACTGCACAAATAAGCTAAAAGCGCCGTAAGCGGCTGTGCCGGGCTTTGCACAGATACGCTGGGCCACTTCCCGCTGGACCATGACCGTGATCGCAGAGAAACACCCGGCCTCCAGAAGGGCGGTGAGCACCGGTGTGGTGATGTTATAGGGCAGATTGGCGCAGACCACCGGCTCCAAGCCCCGCAGCCGGTCCTGTACCAGTTGGGAGATATCTAGCTTTAAGATGTCCCCCTGCACAATTTCCACATTGTCCTGGCCGGCCAACGTTTCGCCCAAAAGTGGCAGCAGGGCCTTGTCCAGTTCAACTGAAACGACCCGGCCAGCGGCTTGACTGAGGGGCAGCGTCAGCGCCCCGATACCGGGACCAATCTCTAACACGCCCTGCCCCCGGCCAATGCCCGCCAGGCGAATGGTCTCCGCAGGTATTTGCGGATCGACCAAGAAATTTTGGCCCATGGACTTAGAAAACCGGAACCCGTGGCGTTGCAGCAGGGACTTGATTATATTTATATTGTAGATATCCAGCCCCATACAGGTGGCCCCCTTCAAATTTTTGCATCACCGGAGCCCAGCGACAGCGGGTCCGGTTTGGAAGCGAGGAGCAGCAGAATGAGC
>CAZXRD010000129.1:0-3423 GCA_964642465.1 uncultured Oscillospiraceae bacterium
GCTGTGGCAAAAATGCAGGGCCGGAATAAAAAACTTGCAAAACGGGAGAAAAAACAAAAACGAATTTGTTAGAAAGATTGTGGTGCGACGGAATTTGTGCTATGATGGGTTTAGGTATTAGAAGGGAAAAGTGGAAATCTATATCTGAAATGGGTTGGAAGGGCTATGAAGAAAAAGATCGTGTGTTTTCTGAGCGTAGCAGTATTGGTGCATATTACGGCTTGCGGGCATAGAGACGCCACCCTTTTTGAGCCGGTGCTCCCCAACTCTCCCAGTCCGTCTGCAGAAGCGGAGCTGCCGGCAGACGATGCGCCATCTGCCACCATTGCAACGCCGGTGGATTCTATATATGTTCCACGGGAACTGACGGCCCAGGAGGAGGCAATGCTGGAGACGCCGTTTACCATTCCGTCCGATGCGCTCTCCCAGGCCCAGGCGGCCATTGCGGACTATGCAATTGCGTACCCTTATGAGGAATGGTACGATTTGGACCCCTATCAGATACCGGACTATACGCCGTCGGTCCGGGCCGGGACGCTCATTCGAAACGGGGTTGTGGATGGAGACCGGTTGGGACAGATTGTGTTGGAGAACAATCGGGCCGCCCAAGAGGCCCAGCACATAAACGCCTATGAGGGCACCACGGATGCCTTTGTCCTGGAAAGCTGCGAAACGATTGCCCGGCAAGTAACGGACTTTATAGCGCAGTTTGATCTGGATGTGGACCTTATAGAAGAAAAACTCCAGAATTTACAGGCCTTCTCCTACACCGGGTTTGGCGACGGGGTCTATAGCCCGGAGAACAATCGGCTGCTGATCAATGGTATGACAGCGGATGAAAATGTGATCCACCATGAGATTGTGCATTTGCTGCAGGCGGCGTCCAGCTTGGAGCTGGCGGATGCAACCTATGACAGCCGTCTGGGCTATGTCTTCATGAGCAACTCGGCTCAGCGGAATCCCTATTACTGGAATTGGTTTGTGGAGGCATCAGCGGAGAGCATGGCGATGTTCTATACAGACCGAACGGAGCCGGCGTATTATCCCAGTGAATACAAAATGCTGGAGGCTTTTAAGCTGATTAATTTTGAAACGGGCTTGGAGCTGGAGGAGACGCTGTTTTCCGCCTCTATTGAATCGCTGTATTCGTATTTTCAGGCGGAGACGCCGGAGGAGCAGGAAGAGGTCCGCAGGCTGTTTTATGGTGCTACCTTGTATCTGGACAGTTCTCCCGGTTACGAGGGATCCGATTTTATGGACTATTTGCGGGACAGCGGTATTGTCAATTTGTATGCTGACGGCCAGACGCACTTGGCGTTCGAGGAGCAGGTGAAGGGATGCGTTGCCTTGACAGAGACGAAGCTGTTCTACCAAAATCTCTGTGAGGTGGTCGCAGAGCAATCCCTTACTTTGGAGGAGCTGTTCTCGGTGCTGTCCGTTTTTGAGATTGAGATCAGCCGCCAGACGTGGTACAACTCCAAGTACGATCAGCTGGGCGATTTTGTGCCGACGTTTGCCTTGATCCAGGGCGAATTTCTGGATGCGGTTGCAAGCGGGGCGGGGATCACCCCCGAAGCTGTGCGGGAGCTCTATTACCTCTTCAATGCCAGCTATTCGGCCCAGGAAGAGGTGCAGGTGTCCTGGCTGGACGATGCCCAGAACGCCTACTTTACACATATCAACAACTCTCGGGAGGGAAACCGCATGGATGCGATTTTGAAATTCAGTGCAGACTACTTCGGCGTTTAAATACGGGATTGTATCCAATGAAAAACGGTGAAGAAAAGGGGCTGATTCGATAAGAATCAGCCCCTTTTTATGGGTTTTGTTGACCAGGAGGATGTAACCTGCTTCGATTTGTAAACATGGCCACGGCTATTCTGTAATCATCTGAATTCCACGTTCCAACGTTTCAAAATCTAACATGCCGTTACTATATGTCACCAGGTTGCCCGCTTCGTCAATAAAAAAGGTGGCGGGAAGTCCAGTTACATAATATGCAAGGACGGCTTCCCGCTCCGTATCGAAGAAAACATCGAACGTAAAACCCTCCTGCTCAATATATGCTTTTGCAGCTGCCATGGTCTCCTGGACGCCATCGGTGGCGTTTACCATGGGAAACTGTACCTCGGGATATTTTTCATATGCCCGATCAAAATCCGGCATTTCTACCTTGCAATAATAGCACCATGTGGCCCAGAAATTGAGGACGACAGGCTGTCCTCTATAATCCGAGAGCCGTACTTCGTTACCGTTTGCATCGAGCACCGTAAAATCTGGTGCCACATATTGGATTTCTTCCGCTTCGGAAGTCTGGTCCGGTGTTGGCGTATGCTGTATGAGGTTGTTCCCGCTGTAATTTTTACGCAGCGTCTGATACAAGATGGTGGCTCCGGCGATGACCACCACAAGAACAACTGCGAGCACAACCCATTTCACCTTGTTTTTCATTTTTCCCTCCTATGATAATAGCCGTAGGAATCGGCCGAATAATCCTGACGCCATCAGTACGCCGATGATTACAAGGAAAGTGCCGCTGACAATGTTGATGATACGATAGTTCTTTTTGATAAAGGCAAATGCACCCTTCACTCGATCAATCAGCACGGCGCTCACAAAAAAGGGAATCCCAAGGCCCAAAGAATACAGCAGCAGCATCACAACGCCCTCCAGCACATTTCCCTGGCTGGTGGCAAGCATCAGAGCAGAACCCAGAAATGCGCCGACACAGGGCGTCCATCCTATGGAGAAGACAACGCCGAACAAAAGGGAAGAAAAAAATCCCAGATTGTCGGTTTTGCCGAGTTTGGTGCCTTGGAAAAGGTTGATCTTAAAAACGCCGAGAAAATTCAGACCAAAGAAAATGACAATCAGGCCTGTAAGGATGTTGAGACCGTTTGATGTTCATTTAAAAGCTTGCCAAAAGACCCGGCCAGGGCGCCCAAAAGGACAAAAACAACGGTAAACCCAAGAATAAAGCCCAAAGCATTTTTTATAATCCGGGCGTTATTTTTTTCACTCCCTCCGGCAAAATACGAGATGTAGACGGGAAGCATCGGCAAGAGGCAGGGGGACACAAACGTGATGATCCCCTCTAAAAATGCGATAAAATATTGCATTACGTCGTTTCTCCTCTGTAAGCGTTAATACCGCCGATATTGTACACATGGCTGTAGCCGCTCTTTTTCAGCCATGCTACCGCACTGGCGCTTCTGCCGCCGCTCAGGCAATAAACGAATATAGGCGTGGTTTTATCCGGTATACTTTTTTGGACCGCATTTAGCTCGTCTAACGGGATGTTTATGCTTCCCCGGATGTGATAGTCGGCATATTCGCCTCTCGTGCGAACATCCAGCAAAACAGCACCTTTGGTGTTTTGCCATTCCTCCACACCTCGATTGATATCTCTGCGGTTGAACATAT
>CAZXRD010000130.1:0-3373 GCA_964642465.1 uncultured Oscillospiraceae bacterium
GATCCACCAGGTGGCATAGGTGGAGAACTTATAGCCCTTGGTGTAGTCAAACTTCTCCACCGCCTTGATCAGGCCCAGGTTGCCCTCCTGGATCAGGTCCAAAAACAGCATGCCCCGGCCCACATAGCGCTTGGCGATGGAGACCACCAGACGCAAGTTGGCCTCCGCCATGCGCTTTTTGGCCTCCTCATCCCCATCCCGCATGCGGATGGCCAGTTCGATCTCCTCTTCCGGGGTGAGTAAGCTCACCTTGCCGATCTCTTTCAGGTACATGCGTACCGGATCGTCGATGCTGAAGCTGTCCACCAGGGACTCGGGGTCAACGCTCTCGTCTTCGTTGATCTCCTCGATCTCTTTTAACTCCTCCGGCTCCGGGGCGATGTCGTCCGGCAGGTCGTTTGGAAAGTCGTCGCCGGAGAGTTCAATGCCCAGGTTTTCCAGGGTGTCGTAAAATTTGTCCAGCTGGTCTGGCTCCAAGTTCAGCTCTTCCAGAGCATCGTACAGCTCTTTGGAGTCCAGTTTGCTGGCTTTTTTTGCCTTTTCAATGAGTTCGTTCAGCTTCTCCTCTGTCTGCTGGGGGCTCAGCTTTTCCCCTTCATCCTTGGGGTGGCCAGCGGCCTTGGCATGGGTCTTTTTTTCCTGTTCGTTTGTCTTCATGCTTTATCCTCCATACCCTTTTCTTTGTCTGTATTTTTCTGAAATGGCCCGCAAATCTTCCCCATCAGCCTGACGGAGGTTTTCGGTCCGAATAATCTCTATGTAGTCTCGCAAGGCGGCCTTGCTGTTGGCCAGGTTCTCCGGCTTTTGCAGGATCTGGGTGAGCTGGGCGATCTCCTCCGGGGAGAAGACGGCGGCCAAAGCGCCGATGGAGACCTGCCGGCCGGTTTGCTGCCGCTGCAGGATCTCCCCATAGGCCCGGCCCAAAAACGGGGAGGAGAAGTCCGCCGGCGTCAGATCCACCCCCTGGTCGAAAAGTTGGGGGTCCAGCATCAGGAGCCGGAGCACCCCCTCCTCCGCCATGGCGGAGCGGATGTTTTTGTACTGCAGGGTCCGCTCTTTGGGTTGGGCTGCCGCCGCTGGGCGCATCTCCGCCCGCTCCCGCCGCTTTTTCTCAGCGGCCCGCCGCCGCTTTGCGGCCCGGGTCACCTCGGCGGCCACGGCGTCCACGGAGACTTCCGCCATTTCCGCCACCCGGCGGCCGTAGATCTCCCGTTCTACCGGGCTGGGCAAACTGGCCAGCAGGTCGGCGGCCTCTAAAAGGAAGGCCACCTTTTGTTCGCTGGTCTCCAGGCCGTTTTTGTCCCGGATGGCCAGGAGCCGGTATTCGATGTGGTTTTCCGATGCCTCCAGCAGATTGGAAAAGGCGTCTGCCCCAAACTTTTTGATGTATTCGTCTGGGTCCTTGGCCCCCTGCATGTGCAAAACCCGGATGCGCAGCCCTACCCGCTCCAGAATTTCAATGGCCCGGGTGGTGGCTTTCTGGCCGGCGGCGTCCGTATCGTAGGACAGGACCACCTCTTTGGTGTACCGGGAGAGGAGCCGGGCCTGTTCTTCCGTCAGGGCTGTGCCCAGGGTGGCCACGGTACAGTCAAAGCCCGCCTGGTGCAGGGCCACCACGTCGATATTGCCCTCTACCAATAGGATATAGCCCAGCTTGGACCGTTTTGCCAAGTTTAGGGCAAATAAGTTTCGCTTTTTGTTGAAGACCAGGGTGTCCTTGGTGTTCACATATTTCCGGTCGTCCCCGGCCAAAACCCGTCCGGAAAAGCCGATGACTGCGCCCCGCACGTCAATAATGGGGAACATAAACCGGTTGCGGAAGGTATCGTAAATGCCGCCAGTTTTGTTGCTGTGCATGGCGAGCCCGGCGCTGACCAGTTCTTCATTGGTAAAGCCCTTGCTGTGCATGGCCTTGATCAACGCATCCCAGCTGTCCGGAGCGGCGCCCAGGCCAAAGCGGGTGATCATGGCCTTGGAGATCTTCCGGCGGGCGGCGTACTCCAAAACGGCCGCACCGGCGGGGGAATAGAGGGTTTCGTGGAAAAACCGGGCGGCGGCCTTGTTTAAGGCCAGCATCCGGTCCTTGGCCCGGCCTACTTCCTCCCGGCCGTCCTCCGGTACCGTCATCCCCACCCGGTCCGCCAGAAAACGGACGGCGTCGGGAAAGCTGAGGTGCTCGATCTCCATGATGAAATTGATTACGCCGCCCCCTTTACCGCAGCCAAAACAGTGGTAGATCTGTTTGTCCTGGGATACGGAAAAGGAGGGGGTCTTTTCACTGTGAAACGGGCAGAGCCCGAAAAGATTGCTGCCCTTGGGGGTCAGCCGGACGTAGGCGCTGACCACGTCGGAAATCTCATTGCGGATAACCAGTTCGTCCAAAAAAGCGTCCGGAAAGGCCAATGCACACGCCCCTTTCTTCGTTCATTCTTTTCAAATATACAAAAAATATTCCAATTGCCCTGAAAACTCAACGTACCTGCCAGGAAAAGGGGATAAAAAGGTCGCTGAATGCGTAAATGGCGTACTTATCTGTCATGCCGGACACATAGTCGCAGACCACCCGCTGGATCCCGTCCCGGTCCACATTGGCCAGGTAGTCCGCCGGCAGCTTGTCCGGATGGGCGACATAGTAGTCAAAGAGGCCGCCGATGATGTTGATCACCTTGGACTCCTCCCCCTTGGCAATGGGGTTGCGGTAGACCCGGTCGAACATAAAATCCCGGAACGTCTCCAGCACAAAATAGATCTGGGGGCTGGCGGTGATGGCGTCCTGGCCGGTGCTGGCCTGGATAATGTCCCGGATCACGGTGTCGATCCGCTGGCTGTGCCGGTTGCCCAGGGCGCTGGAAATCTCCTGGGGTAGGTCCTCGTCAGATAAGATGCCCGCCCGGATGGCGTCGTCAAAATCGTGATTTATGTAAGCGATGCGGTCGGCATAGCGGATGACCTGGCCCTCCAGTGTCTCCGGCAGATCCTTGCCTGTGTGCCGCAAAATGCCCATGCGCACCTCATAGCAGAGGTTTAGCCCCTGGCCGTCTTTCTCCAGGATATCGACCACCCGTAGGCTCTGTTCATTGTGGTGGAAACCCGGGGGGAACACCGCCCGCAGGGCCCGCTCCCCGGCGTGGCCGAAGGGGGTGTGGCCCAGGTCGTGACCCAGGGCGATGGCCTCCGTCAAATCCTCATTCAAGCGCAGGGCCCGGGCAATGGTCCGGGCGATGCGGCTGACCTCCAGCGTGTGGGTGAGGCGGGTGCGGTAGTGGTCCCCCTCCGGCTGGAGAAAGACCTGGGTCTTGTGTTTCAGCCGGCGAAAGGCCTTGCTGTAGGTGATGCGGTCGATATCCCGCTGAAAGCAGGTGCGGACGTCGCA
>CAZXRD010000131.1:0-3333 GCA_964642465.1 uncultured Oscillospiraceae bacterium
TGGGCCTTGGCCATGCGGATGTCCTCCAGGACGTCCGCCAAAGGGCGCACATGATAACGCTTATTTTTATACATGCCGCAAAAGCGGCAGCCGTTGTAGGAACAGCCCACGGTGACCTGAAGCAGATAGCTCCGCCACTCCCCTGGGGGCCGGTAGATATCGCCTTCGTAGCGCATGAATTGATCTCCTCTCTAAACCGGCTGCGGTTCGTAAGTTTATGGTAACACGCTGTTCCCGCCTTCGTCAAGGTGGGGGAGAGGCGTGGAAATTTGTAAGAAAAACCAGGGGAAAATACATGGAAAAACAATTGCAGGACCATATAGGTGCGTGATACAATTTACTTGTTCGTCGGACAATCTCCTAGCCATGGTTATAGGAGAGAATTACGCCGTGCAGGGTTTATATATCTGCCCCACGGAAACGAAATAGAGAGGAACCAGTCATGCAGGTAAAACAAAGAAAAAGACGGGACTTAGGCCGGCGAATAGTGGCCATTTTATTGGTTGCCGTGATTGTCGGTCTGGCCTTTTGGGTGCGGAACTTGCTGATTAACCGCAATAGCCATACGGATGTTTCTGAGAACACCAGCCCTTCGGCCAATGTAAATAGCCCCTCTCCGGGGACAGATGACCCGGATGACAATACAGCCGATCCCAATACCCCGCCGGCGGGGTATACCCAGATTGCCATGACAGAGGACGACTTGGCTGAGGGCAGCCTGATCTTAGTAAACAACGATACATATTATGAGCCGGGCCGCTCCAGCATGGTGCCCATCTACAATATTAAAACCAGCAGCTATCAGGTGTCTGCCGTGGATATTCAGATTCAGACCATTATGCAGGACGCCCTGAACGCCATGATGGACGATTTTTACGCCTATTCCGGGCTAAACAACATCACCATTGCCAGCTCCTATCGGGACTATGCCCTCCAGGAGCGGCTGTTCCAGGAGGAGATCGAGCTGCGGGGCAGCGAAGAAGAGGCGGCCAAATGGGTTACCCGTCCCGGCTACAGCGAGCACCACACCGGGCTGGCGCTGGACTTTACCCTGATCTTCTTCTCGGACGGGCATACGGAGACCTTTACCGGGGATGGGGAGTATGCCTGGATTCGGGAACATGCCCGGGAATATGGGTTTATCCTCCGCTACCCGGCGGACAAGACGGATATCACCGGGATCTCCTATGAGTCCTGGCACTACCGGTATGTGGGGGTTCCCCATGCGGAGATTATGGAGGAGCAGGGCCTGTGCCTGGAGGAGTATCTGGACTATCTGCAGAGCTTTACCGTGTCCGGCCAGCACTTGACCTACACCGCCTCTGATGGCCAGACATATGAGATCTATTACTGCCCGAAAGACCAGGTCTACGTGCCGGAAACGCAGGATTACACCATTTCTGGAGACAACTACAGCGGGTATATCATTACCATCTGTAACGGCTAGAGAGCCAATTCGGGGGAGCGCCATACATTCCTGTTGACGCAATTTTGATGAAATGGGGAGTGTTTATGAAGAAATCCGTAATCATTGTATGCCTGTTGGTGCCGCTGCTTCTGCTGTCCAGTGTGGTTCCGGCCGGCAGCGCATCTGCCGCCGGCGTCACCGCCAGCGCCGCCATCGTCATGGACTATGACACCGGCGAGGTGTTGTGGGCCAAGGACCCGGACACCATGCGGGTGCCGGCCAGTATGACCAAGATTATGACGGCCTATATTATCTACCAGGAGCTGGAGGCCGGCAACATCACCAAGGATACGGAGTTTACCATCAGCGACAATGCCCGGGCCATCTCCCGGGACAGCAACTACCCCACCGCTGTGCCTCTGGTTGGGGCGACGGTGGATGTGGACAAGCTCTTGGAGCTGATTATGATTCCTTCAGCCAGCGCTTCCTGTATCGTGGCGGCGGAAAATATCAGCGGCAGTGAAGCTGCGTTTGTGGAGCGGATGAATGACACGGCGAAGGAGCTGGGTATGCAGGCCGCCTATGAGAACTGCCACGGCGCCAAGCCCCACTACATAACCGCCCGGTCGATTGCCATTTTGATTCGGACCTTTATCCAGGAGTATCCGGATATCCTGAACTATACCTCTATGCGGTATATGACTTACAACGGCAGCACATACAGCAATACCAACAAGCTGCTGTCCACCTACTATTATGAAGGCGCAGATGGGTTCAAAACCGGCACCATCGCCGAGGCTGGCTACTGCCTGTCCGCTACCGCTCTGCGGGATGGCCGGCGGATCATCACCGTGGTGATGAATTCCTCCAGCACCGCCGCCCGGCACACCGATTCCCAGTGGCTCTTAGACTTTGGATTCAATGAGTCGGCCCGCCGGGATATCAGCCGGGAGACGGCCCAGGTGACATTTTCCACCCAGCAGCCCTTGAAGATCGGCGGGGATATGACCCTGGCCGCCACATTTACCGACCTGTATACCCCCTTTGGCAGCCCCATCACCCTGCGACTTGGAGAGGAAGTGATTGAGACCTATGACTGGGTGGAGGTGCAAAACGGCACCCAGCTGAAGGTGGTGGTGAACTTAGACGAGTCCTATGTGGGCCAAACCAGTGTAGAGGTGTCTTTGGAGTACCCCCTGGCGGACGGCACCACCCACAGCATCACCGGGGAGCTCGCCATCAGCGAGGATGAACCTTTGGCCTTCCGGGACATTGCCTACCACTGGGCAGAGGACGACATTGAGGCCTTTGCGGCGGCGGGATATATCCAGGGCTATCCGGACGAGACTTTCCGGCCGGAGCGGGAGATTTCCCGGGCGGAGTTTGCCTCTATCATTGTCAACGCATTGGGCAACCAGCTGCGCCGTGTGCCGGGTCTGCGTGTGGAGTTTACAGACATAGAAGGGCACTGGGCAGAAGAGGCCATCCAGACCCTGGCCAACGCAGGTATTGTAGAGGGATTTGGCGGGGCGTTCCGTCCGGACGATCCCATCACCAGACAGGAAGCGGCCAAGATCGCCGCCAGCGTCTTAAAACTGCAGGGCGACGGGGAAGTGGACTTTGTGGACAGCGCAGACATCGCCGACTGGGCGCTGGAGCCCATCTCCGCAGCTGTGGCGGCCGGCCTGTTTGAGGGCTATCCGGATGAGAGCTTCCGGCCGGACAATCCCATTACCCGGGCGGAGAGCGTCGTGGTCATCCAGCGGATGGCAGCAGCCTAGAGAAACATATATGTGAAAAGGAAGGCGCCTACGGGCGCCTTCCTTTTTGCGTGTACCAGGACGGGTGGAGGACGAAAGAGACGGATTCCCACACAGGGGCCCCGGGCAAAGCCCGGGGCCCCTGCTCGGAATGACAAAGCTTGG
>CAZXRD010000132.1:0-3327 GCA_964642465.1 uncultured Oscillospiraceae bacterium
TGGGCGGCGGAAGAGGGCATCACCAACGGGATGGGCGGCGGCCTGTTTAGCCCAGACGGCACCTTGACCTATGAGCAGATTTTAGCCCTGCTCTGCCGCACGGCCGGCGGCGACGCCATGGGGGAGGGCTGGTCCCAAAAGGCCCAGGCCTGGGCCAGCGCCCATGGCGTTACCAGCGGGATATCCTATGTGGCCAACGCCCAGTGCCCCCGGCGGGATGTGATCTATTTCCTGTGGAAGCAATCGAGAGAAAATGCACCGACAGGGGATGGGGATATGCCGGCAGAGGATCAGCCCAATGAAACTGGGCTCTCCACCGGCTTGCTGTATGCCCAGGGGGCGGAAGCTGCCATCCTCGATGGGTTTCTCCGCCGGGCGACCACGATCAACGTGAGCGCCTATAACCTGACCGCCGCCCAGGCGGTGGACCTGGCCGAGTCCCTGGCCGATATAGACGGGCGGAACATCTACCGGGTCTCTCCAGCGTGCGCTGTGCCCAGGCCTCCAGTGCCAAGGCCCAGACTTTGTCCGTTACATACCCTGCAGATACCATGTTTGTCATTCCCAACACCGATGCAGACGCCCGAGCCATTGCCGAGACCGTTGTGGCCCAGGTGGTGGAGCCGGGGATGAGCGACTATGACATCGCCAAGGTCCTTCACGACTACTTGATTCTGCACTGCGATTATGGCACGGCCCGCTACGGCACTGGGCTGAAACATATGGCGTACAGCGCTTTGGCGCTCTGGCTATAGGCGAGTGCGTATGCGCCGGCTATGCCGAGGCGTACCAGATGCTGATGAAGGCGGCCGGGATTCCCTCTGAGTATGTCACCGGCTATGCAGAGGGCAGCCACGCCTGGAACATCATCCAGATCGACGGGGCCTGGTATCACGTGGACACCACTTGGGACGACCCCACCAACAAAGGCGGAGACTACATCCGGTACGACTACTTTTTAAAGAGCGACACCTATATGCGCCGGGACCACTCCAACTGGACGGCCAGCCATACCTGCACAAGCACCAAGTATGACGGCCTGGATTTGCCCAATACAGAGGAGCAGGATCAACAGGCCCAAGACAATCAGACCCAGCAACAGGTCCAGCAACAGCAGCAGACCATAGCGGCCTTCCTGGAGCTCTGCTATACGTCCATTGAAAACCTGCCTTACCAGACCCAGGCGGAGCTGGAGTCGGCCACAGATGAGGCGTTGTATGAAGCCTACCGTCAGGAGATTCAACTGCCGGCAGACCAACTTTCCCGGGAGGCGCTGTATCTATTTTGGGAGAAGGCCCGGGAGGAGATCCCCGCCCGCTATCCCGACATCCGGGTGGCCTCTCTGGACACCAGCGCCCCGTCTCTTTTGATCTACCGGGATGATGTAAAGCGGGAGCAGGAGCGGCGGCAGGCCCTTCAACAGGCGGAAAAGGCCGCCCGTATTGCAGCGATTGAATCGCTGTTGCAGCAGGCTGTACGGGAGACGGCCAACATCGACCAGGGGACCGTTACCATCACCGGTTACACAGACGCCGAGATCCGCCAGGCCTGTAAGAACATGAATGCCGCCGGGTATAGCTTTGACGGGTATACGTCTGATGATTATTCCGTGAGTTACAGCACTGCCGGCAAGGTGACCATCAAAAATCAGAAGTGGATAGACGAGGAAATCCAGCGCTATGTGGCGCTGCTGGAGACGGGGATCCGCAACGGGGAGACCCAGATCGTCCTCCCCGCCGGTAGCTATGTGGGACAAAAGCCCACCTACTATGCCTACCGGGCGGGGGTGGAGATCCAGCGTGCCGGCTATACGGTGGGTGACCTGGTGGCCGGTACAGATTATACGGTCTCCAGGACGTTCATCCGGGCCGCCACCAACGAATATGTGGTGGAGATCCAATACTTGGACAGCGCAGCGGCATAAGCGGCCGGACATATCCAAAAAGGCCCCAGGCAAACCCTATGGTTTGCCTGGGGCCTTTTCTATGTCTGGGATTTTCGTTCTGGAGTGGAATTTTAAGAAAACTGTGGTATAACGATAAGAACAGGGACATCCGGGAAGTTGCCTTCCCGCCTGCTTTGCCCCGTTTGGGGGGCTAGCCCTTTGACAATATACGCAACCTGCTGCCTTTGTGCGGCCAAAGGGCAAATCGATCATTACAAGGGAGATTGCAATGAAAGAAAAGACAGCGATTGTAACGGACACAAACAGTGGCCTTTCCACCGCAAAGGCGGAGGAATTTGGCGTATACCTGGTGCCAATGCCCGTAATTATAGATGGCGAGACCTATTTTGAGAATGTTTCCCTCTCGCAGGAGACCTTTTTTGCCCGGCTGAAACAGGGGGCAGATGTGAGTACTTCCCAGCCGGCCCCCGGCGATCTGATGGAGATTTGGGAGCCGCTGTTGGAAAAGTACGAAAAAATTGTCTACATACCCATGTCCAGCGGCCTGTCCAGCAGCTATGAGATTGCCTGTATGCTGGCGGCGGATTATGACGGTCGGGTTCTGGTGGCCAATAACCGCAGGATTTCCGTTACGTTGCGCCAGTCTGTTTTGGACGCCAAACATCTGGCGGATCAGGGGACGGATGCGGCGGAAATTGCAGCATATTTAGAGGAAGACGGCCTGAATTCCAGCATCTATGTGGCCGTCAACACGTTGGAGCATTTAAAGCGCAGCGGGCGGGTGACCGCCGCCGGCGCAGCCATTGGGACGCTGCTGAATATCAAACTGGTTCTGCAGATCCAAGGCGGCAAGTTGGATGCGTTCCGAAAGGCCCGGGGCATGGAGGCCGCTATGGATTGCATGGTCAAGGGGCTGTTGGAGGATCGGAAAAACCGGTTTGCAGATCAAAAGGTGACGGTGCGGGCCGCTTATTCTGGCGACCCTGCCGGCGGAGCGGCCTGGCGGGAGAAACTCCAGGCGGCTTTCCCGGACCTCTCTGTTGCCTTGGATCAGCTGCCGATCAGCATCGCCTGCCACACTGGGGACGGGGCCCTGGGCGCCGGCATTATGCTGGATATTTTATAGACACAGACAGCCAAGCACAACAAATGAAATGGGGGATGGTAAGATGGAGAAACAATTTTGCTTAAGCTGTGAGTCCACTGTAGATGTGCCGTATGCGTACATGGAAAGCCGCCACATTCCGGTGCTGTTCTACTCCTACTCTGTGGATGGGCAGACGTATGTAGACGACATGGGGCGGGATCCCCAGGCGCTTCCCCGATTCTACAAGTTTCTGGACGAAGGAAAGCTTCCCTCCACATCCCAGCTCAATGTCCACCAGTACAAGGCGTTTTTTGAAGAGCTGCTGCAAAAGGGC
>CAZXRD010000133.1:0-3305 GCA_964642465.1 uncultured Oscillospiraceae bacterium
GCGCCCAGATATTCCGCCTCGTCAATGCCTTCGATCAGAGTGGCCTCGGCTTTCTTCCTTCCTTCTTCATCGATGTCGTTCGGGTTCAGTTTTGTGCTCAACAGACGCGGCTGCGCGCCGTAACACACCTTTAAATGGCTCTGCTCTAAAATGGCTTTGGCTTCGGCGTTTTTCTCGCCAAAGCCTTTTAGCTCTATAGCGTCAAAAAAATCATCGCTGGCTATAGCTTTTAAAGATTCCATCGGATCTCGGTTGGGATAACTCATCCACTGGATGGTGCCCACCTGGAAGTATTTGTGAATTGATTCGTTCATAGTTTATAAGTCCTTTCTTTGAATTAGCATCACTCGGCGGCTAGCCGGTGGCCGCGGCCACTGTGAATAATGGTTATATTTGACGCACAGAGCCAGTCACTGATCCGAGCCGTTGATTTCCTGACATCTATGGCATGCCACCAGATGTCCGCCGCCAATATCTACCAACGGCGGCTGCGTGGTTTTGCACTGCTCTGTGGCGTGGATACAACGCACAGCAAAGCGACAGCAGGGCTTAGGCTCAATGGGAGAAGTCAGCTCCCCCTTGAGGATGATCTTCTCGGGCCGGTTTTTCAGCCGAGGCACGGGGATTGCAGACAAAAGGGCCTGTGAGTAAGGGTGTAGCGTACGGCGGAAAAGCTCTTTTGCTTCGCACTGCTCCACAACCTGACCCAGATACATGACACAGATGCGGTCAGAAATGTGGCGCACCACCGACAGGTCATGGGTGATGAACATGTAGGTCAGTTTTTTCTCCTTCTGGAGATCCCGCAGAAGATTGAGCACCTGCGCCTGAATGGAGACATCCAGCGCGGAGACAGGCTCGTCACAGACGATAAATTTCGGATTGAGGGCCAGGGCGCGGGCGATGCCGACGCGCTGGCGGCGACCGCCGTCCATCTCGTGAGGATAGCTGTTGGCAAAACGCCGGGCGATGCCGACGGTGTCCATCAGTTCCTCTACACGCTTTTGCAGGGCGTCCTTATCCTTCTCCATCTTGTACAAGAGCAATGGCTCCCGTATCAGGGCAGTGACGTTCATGCGGGGGTCCAGGGAGGCGTAGGGATCTTGAAAGATCATCTGCATCTTGGGCCGCAGTTCGAAGAACTTGCGTTTGTCGATCTGGGAAATTTCCTCGCCGTCAAACCAGATTTCGCCGCTGGTGGGCTCCTCCAGTCGGAGCACAGTTTTGCCCAAGGTGGACTTGCCGCAACCCGACTCGCCCACTACGCCGACGGTTTCGCCGGCATGGATGGTGAGATTCACATCGTCTACCGCATGCAACTTTCCATGAGGAGTGCTGTAATATTTCTTAAGATGTTTCAACTCAAGCAGTTCCATCAAACCCCCTCCCTCTCTTTTGTATTCACCTTGCATTTGACAAAATGCCCGAGCTCTACCTCAACCAACTCGGCTTCCCCGGTCTGACACTTCTCACAACGGTATCCGCAGCGATCATAGAAGCTACAATAGTTCGGCAAGTCCATGGGATCTACCATCAGGCCAGGGATGGATTTTAGATAATCCACATCCTCGTTCAGGCTGGGTAGAGAATTGAACAAGCCTAGTGTATAGGGATGCATAGGATTTTCGAATATGTGTGCGACAGTGCCGTATTCTACGATCTCGCCGGCGTAGATTACTGCGCAATGGTCACAGATTTCCGCCACCACTCCGAAGTCGTGGGTGATGAGAAGCATGGCGGTGTTGAACTGTTTGCGCAGATCCTTCATCAGCTCCAGCACCTGGGCCTGGATAGTCACATCCAGGGCGGTGGTGGGCTCATCGGCGATGATTAGTTCCGGGTGACAAGCCAAAGCGATGGCAATCACCACCCGTTGCTTCATCCCGCCGGAAAACTGATGGGGGTAGTCGGAATAGCGCTCGGCTGGAATGCCCACCATTTGGAGCATTTCCATGGCCTTCACTGTGGCCTCTTTGTTGGTTACATGCTGGTGCAGGGAAATAACCTCCGCGATCTGGTCGCCCACCCGATGGACGGGATTTAGCGCAGTCATCGGGTCCTGGAAGATCATGCTGATCTTGCGGCCGCGGATTTTTTTCATCTCCTTTTCCGACTTGCTCATAAGATCCTCCCCGTCCAACGTGATAGAACCCTGGATGACGTGGCTGGGCGGCACGGGAAGCAGACGCATGAGGGAGAGGGCTATGGTAGTTTTACCTGCTCCGGTCTCCCCAACTAGACCAAGCGTCTCGCCACGGTTGAGATGAAAGGAAACGTTGTTCACGGCCTCCACGACGCCGTCGTCAGTCTCGTAATGAACAACCAGATTTTTCACTTCGATCATAGGTGCATTGGTTCCTTTGGAGGAAATGTCAGGCGTATTCATTTTCTGTGGCCTCCTTACTTCAATCTGGGATCAAGGGCGTCACGCAGGCCGTCGCCGAACAAGTTGAAAGCGAACACAGTAATCATAATGCAAAGCCCGGGGAAGAGCACCATATGCGGCGCACTAGTCAAAAAATCCTTCCCGTCGGAGAGCAGCACGCCCCACTCCGGCGTGGGCGGGGTCAGCCCCAGACCCAGATAGCTCAGGCCGGAAACAATAAGTACGCTGCCAGCCAGCATATTGACGCACTCGATGATGATTGGGGCCAGGGCATTGGGCACCATGTGCCTGGCCATGAGCCTGAACCCGCTGGCACCGATGGCCCGGGAGGATGATATGTATTCAGCCCGTTTGACGGTAAAGATGGCTGCGCGGCAGATCCGCGCGGTACCCGACATGAAGCTGATGGTGATGGCGAAAATCAACTGTGGCATACCGTCACCCAAGGCGGCGACAATGGCGATGGCCATCAGCGTGGGCGGTATGGCCTGGAACACATCCATGACACGCATGATGACAATGTCCACGCCCCCTCCGAAGTATGAACTAATAAAGCCAAGCGTCCCGCCCACCAGGAGAGCGCAGATGACGCAAATAAATCCAATGGGCAGGGAATATCGGGCACCATAGAGACATCGGGACAAGATATCCCGGCCCAGATGATCCGTGCCGAAGGGATGAGCCAGGCAGGGGGTGACCCGCACTGCCGTATAATCCTGCTCCGCGTAGCCGTAGGGGGCGATGACGTCGGCAAAGATGGCCAGCAGGACCAAAATACAGACGATGACTAGACCGAGAATAGCGGTCCGGTTTCTGCGCAGGCGTTTCCAAGCCTCCATCATGGGGGAGTTACCGGTCTGTTTTTTCTTCCGGTTGCGCCTCTGGTTTTTCCTGTTGATGGCCTCCATTTCCGGGGTAA
>CAZXRD010000134.1:0-3261 GCA_964642465.1 uncultured Oscillospiraceae bacterium
CCGCTGCCGGATCCCCCGTTTTCCACTAAGACCACAAAGGCCAGGGGGTAATCTTCATTGCGGATAAAGCCCACAAACCAGGCGTGGGGAGATGCGTCCCCGCCCACCTCGGCGGTGCCGGACTTGGCGCAGATGTCCAGGCCGGGGAAGTTCCCCGCCCCGTAGGTAGCCGCCACGTTATAGCTCATCATCCGCTCCAAGGCCTCCGCCGTCTCCTCCGATAGGAGTCGACCGGAACTATGGCTGGTGTAAATACCCGCCGGGAATCCGGAGCTGGTGGTGAGCCGAGAGATCAGCCGGGGCCTGGCGGCCGTCCCGCTGCCGGCGATGGCGCCCATCAGCTGGAGCATGGAACAGGGGTTCACCAGATCCTGATACTGGCCGATGCCGGACCAGGCCAGGTTGGCCGTCCCGTCTTCCGCCAGCTGAAATTCCCCGGCAGCCGTGTCTATGCCGTTGATCGACAGGCTGTCTAACAGGCCCATCTGCTGGGCATAGGCGTAAAGCGTCTCTGCACCCAGCTCCAGGGAAATCTGGGCAAAGGCGCAGTTGCAGGAGACGGCTAGTGCGTCTTCAATATTCACCGACCCATGGGTACCGGTACAGGTGATGGTATCCCCGCCCACATCCAAGCTGCCGTTGCAGGTCCACTCCCGGCTATAGATGTCGGGAATCTGCTCAATGGCGGCCGCCGTGGTCACCAGCTTGAAAATGGAACCGGGCACAAAGGTAGAGGATAAAAAGCGATTTAAATACACGCCCTCGTACTGGCTGTCCCCCTCCACCACCTCTTCCGGTGTGGTGGGGTCAAAGGTGGGGCTGCTCACCATACACAGCACTTCCCCGGTTTCGTAGTTATAGACGGCGATGGTCCCCTTCCGCCCCGCCAGGGCGTTATAGGCCACCACATTTAAATCCGAATCAATGGTGAGGTACAAGTTGTTGCCCGTGCCGGACAGGGAGTACAGGCCGGTAACCGGGTTATAGCCCGCCAACTGGGAGGCAAAAGCCCGCAGGGCCCCGGTACCGATGTTCCCCGCCAGATCCCCCACGGCGTGGAGGGTGGCCCGGCGCACGGTGGCGTCGCTGTGGAAGGAGCGGTAGCCCCCCTCGGTGACGCCCGCCAGCTCTACCCCGTTGCGGTCATAGACCCGGCCGGTGGTGAGGATACCGTCGGTATAGCTGTGCTGGTTAAAAGAGGCTGAGGCCCAGGTGCCGCCGCTGACAGCAAATTTCACCACGTAGACCCCCAGGCCCAACACCAGGCAAATGGCCAAAATCAGGGCGCAGGCTGAACGACGTTTTACTTTCTTCATGGGTTATCGTCCTCCCATCCGTCGCCCTCCGGCGGGGGCGGGTAATTGGGTTCGTCCCCATACATCTCGTAGTCCAGGCCCTGCCAGAGGTCGTCCTCTTCCTCCAGACGCCTGGCCTCTTCAGATAATTTAATGGCAAAGCTGGCGTTTTGCCGGGTATCCGTCGCTTTGATGAAGGCCAGAAGGCCCCAGCAGGCCATGAGGCTGGACCCGCCCTTGGACACGAAGGGCAGCGTCACCCCGGTGAGCGGTAAAATATCTACCGAACCCAGAATATTCAGCATAGCCTGGAAAATGAAAATGGATACGGCCGCCACGGAGGCAATCACATAGAAGGAGGAGCGGCCGGTAGCTGCAGATTTCACCGCAAACACAGCCAGGATCACCAGGGCCGCTACCGCAGCCAGCGCCACGATCAGGCCCAGCTCCTCACAGAGCATGCCAAAGACCAGATCCTCTTCTGCGGCAAAGACCCCTTTCAGCCAGCCCTGGCCGGCGCCCACGCCGAACAGGCCGCCAGAGGCGGCGGCGGACATGGTGCGGGTGGCCTGATAGCCGCCGGTGGCGGCATATTCCCAGGCGTGGCCCCAGGTTTGAAATCGATCCAGGATATAGGGCTTGAATTGCAGCACCAACAGCCCGGCGAAGGCCACGCCGGCGATGCTGAGCGCAATGGTGGCCAAATTCCCGGAGCGGAGAAAGGCAATCACCAAAAAGGCGACAAAGAAGATGGCCGCCGTACCAAAGTCCCCCATATAGGCCAGAGCCGCCCCGCAAATGCCGGTAAGCACAATGAAGAGCAGCAGGTTCCGCCGGGTATACAGCCGGTCCAGCGTAGCAGCGCCAGCAAACACAAAGGCAATCTTCACAAATTCCGAGGGCTGAAAAGACAGGGGCCCAATAGAGATCCAGTTGGCGGCGCCGTACCGCCGGTCACCAAAAATCAGGTTCACCGCCAAAAGCGCCACGGCAAAGATGGCCATGGCCCAGCGCAGGCGTTTGGCCGTATTTAAATCCCGGAGCACAACACCCAGGACAATAAAGATGCCAAAGCCCAAAACAAAGGCCGCAATCTGGGTATAGAGGCCCGCCGGGTCCGCCGAGGCGGCCATAGCCATACCCAGGCTGCACAGGAAGAAGGCCAGAATCTCCACCTCAAAGCCGGTGCGCCGCAGGGAGCGCACCACCCCATAGTAGATCCACATGGTCCCGATCAGCACCACAAAGGCAATGAGCACGGCGATATGCAAATTCTCTCCGGCAGCCAGACACAGCTGAACCCCCAGCAACAGCTGAAGCAAGGTGAGGAACCACATGGTGAGCGCCGGGCGGATATCCCGACCCGGCCGGGTGCGGGTACGAAGGTGGGCCTGTTCCTCCTGCAGCGTCAGGGGAATCAGCACCATATCCACACCGCCCATATTGATCACATCCCCCGGCCGGCAGGGGGCGCTGCCCTCCACCTGTTTGCCGTTTACGGAAATACCGGTTTTGGCGCCAATGTCCAGCACCCGCCAGGCCCCGTCATCCTCCCGGATGATGGCCCCGTGGGACCGGGACACAGAGGGGTAATTCAGCACGATATCCGAGGCCGGGGACCGGCCCACAATATTTTCCCAATGGGAGAGGGGCAACTTGGTGCCGTTGGGCAAGCTGAGATAGCCCCACAGCTCCTCCTGATTTTTGCCCCGGAGTAGGGACTTGCCGCAGCGGACCACCACCAAAATGGCCAGCACCGGCAACAGAAACCGTATCACAAAGGTAATATAGGGTGCCACCGTCTGGTATAAGGCGCCGTCCTGGGTAAAAAATTCCCCTATACTCCTAAAAAACTCCTGTATCGTATCCAACGGCCATCACCACCTTCCCGGCCGTAGATGCAGATAGTATATTATAGCCTTTTTGTGCAGATATGTCAAAACTTCCTGCGCATTTTGTCCCTATC
>CAZXRD010000135.1:0-3051 GCA_964642465.1 uncultured Oscillospiraceae bacterium
TCATCTTTTCTCCCACAAACGTACCCCCTCTCTAGCTCAAGAAATTAATTTTCAAAAAGTAAAAAATTATTGCAAAATATCACAAAAATTAAGGAGGCCCAAAGAATTTCTCTGTGAATATTATCCTAAAGCGCAGTAGTTTTGTCAAGAAACTTTTTAAAATTATCAAAAGTTTTCAGAATTGAACAAATTTTTGCTTGTGTTTTTGTTGAAATATATACGCACCTTGACTTCTGAAAAAAAGTATGATATTTTAACAAAAAACGGGAGAAGGTGAACAGATGGAAGCGAAAATGTCCTATGGAGACCAAATCGTGTCTTTCCAAATTCCTAATGATTTGAAAGTTATCGAACTATTTCCAAATGAAGTCCTATGTGATAAAGCGGAAAATCAACTGATTGATGATGCAATTTATCATCCAAATGGAACAAAACTTGACAAACTTGTGTCAAAAGGAAAACGTGTCTGCATTATCTGTGATGACATTTCCCGTCCCACTCCGGCGGAGAAGATACTAAACCGTTTGGTTCCGTATCTGCAGCGGCTGGGCGTCCGGCAGGAAGATATTTATTTCGTCTTGGCCTTGGGCAGCCACCGGCGCATGACCCAGGAGGAGGTCTATCAAAAGTTAGGCACCAATTTTGCAACGCATTATCCGGTTTATCAGTCCAGTTTTGCAAATCCATCTGAACTGCTTGACCTTGGTGAGACAGACAGTGGTGTGCCAATTTCGGTTTACCGCAGGGTAATGGACAGCGATGTCCGTATAGGAATCGGCAATATCGTACCCCATAACACATTGGGATGGTCCGGCGGCAGTAAGATCCTTTTCCCCGGGGTCACATCCGAGGAGACGGTGAGCCGTTTCCATATGAAGGCCATGCTCCAGAGCACCGGCCGCCTTTTTGGCCAGGTGGAAAACCCGGTGCGCAGCGATATTGAAAACTGGGCGCAGAAAATCGGATTGCATTTTATTGTCAATACGATTTTGGACCGGCACGGCAATTTGTACCGGGTGGTAGCGGGGGATTGTATCCAGGCCCATAGGCAGGGCGTTGCCTATGCAAAAGATGTCTATTGCGTTTCCGCCCCCTGTCAGGCGGATATTGTCCTTGCGGACTCCCACCCATCCGATTGTGATTTCTGGCAAGGCACCAAGGGATTTAACCCCTCTGATGTTCTCATCAAAGATGGGGGGAGCTGTATTTTGATCTCGCCCTTTTATGAGGGCGTGGGGCCGCATCCGGAGTACCCGATGATGATTGGGGATGACAACGCCTCTGCACTTTTGGCAGACATGTATGAGAAAGGTATGGGCGCCTATCCGGCCTATGACCCCCTTGCAGTGGCGGTTGGTGCTTTGATCGGGAGAATGCGCAGGCGTTTTCATATGTTTGTCTATTCCGATGGCGTGGACGATACGCTTTTGGCCCAGGCGAAGATCCAGCGGACCACAGATTTGACGGCCACAATGCGCACGTTGGCGGACCAATATGGGCCGGGCGCTGTGGTGGCGCTTATCCACTTTGGTGCAGAGATTGTCCCGGTATTGCCACAGGAAGAGGACGGTGGGGCAGAATGACGGTTTACCCCTCTATCGCCTCGGCCAACCAGGCAAATCTGGCGGGGGAGCTCCAACGGATTGGGGATCACCCCTATTTGCATTTTGATATAGAGGATGGGAATTTCGTCCCCAATATCACCTTTGGCCTAAAAACCATTGCAGCGCTGTGTCCGTTGACCTCTGCGGCGTTTGATGCCCATCTGATGGTGACCAATCCCCAAGCCTACATTCCGCAGCTACAGGCATTGGGGTTTTCTGCCATTGCCTTCCATTGGGAGGCGGCCGCTTATCCCATGCAGATCATCCATGCCATTCGGGACGGGGGCTGCCGTGCCGGTGTTGCCCTAAACCCCAGAACAACGGCCGAGGCGGTCCTTGCCTACCTGCCAGAGGTGGATTATGTGCTGGTGATGACCGCTGAGCCGGATGGGCATGGGGATGCATTCCAGCCCCATGTACTGGAAAAAATACACCGCCTGCGTGCAGCAGCCCCAGAGCTGTGTATCCTGGCAGATGGCGGGATTGACCAGACTGTATTGCCGGATGTCCGGCGAGCAGGGGCGAGCGGTGTGGTTTTGGGGCGGGCGGTTTTCTCCGCTGACGATCCCGCTGCGGCCATTTGGAGATTTTCCAATATGTGAGGACATCTGTGATTCGGCGGGCATATCTTGTCATGGTTCTCCCGTAAGGTGTGCAAATAAAAAAGGAGCGGGGAGACGGCATTGCCGTCTCCCCGCTCCTTTTTTGTGTCTGCCCTATTTCTGGGGATAGAAACCGGAGGGGGTCTGATTTAGGTTGATCATGATGTTTTTCTGCTGGGTGTAGTGGCTGAGGATGACCTTGTGGGTCTCCCGGCCGATGCCGGAGTGTTTGTAGCCGCCAAAGGGGGCGCCGGCGGGAATCTGGTTATAGGTGTTTACCCACATACGGCCGGTCTCAATGTTCTGGGCCACCCGCAGGGCCCGATTGATGTCCTGGGTCCAAACGGCGCCGCCCAAGCCGTAGACGGAGTCGTTGGCCATAGCCACGACCTCCTCTTCGGTTTGGAACTTGATCACCACGGCCACAGGCCCAAAGATCTCCTCCTGAGCCACCCGCATGTCGTTGGTGACGTTGGTAATCAGGGTGGGCTGCATGAAGCTGCCCTGGGCGCAGGCGCCCTCAGTATAGGCGGCCCCGCCGCAGGCGATGGTGGCGCCCTCCTGCTTGGCCAGATCTATGTAGCCCAGGATCTTCTTCAGCTGGCCCTCGTTAATCTGGGAGCCCATCTGGGTATTGGGGTCCAGGGGATCGCCTACGGTGATCTTCTGGAAGGCATCCACGGCGGCGGCTACGAATTTGTCATAGATGCCCGCCTGGACAAAGACCCGGGAGCCTGCGCAGCAGACCTGGCCCTGGTTGAACAGGATGCCCAGCTGTAGGCCGTCTATAGCCATATCCCACTGGCAGTCGTCAAAATAGATGTTGGCGCTCTTGCCGCCCAGCT
>CAZXRD010000136.1:0-2924 GCA_964642465.1 uncultured Oscillospiraceae bacterium
GCACAGGGCCGCTATCCGCTCCACTGGCTGGATATAGCCAAACACATTGGACACATGGCAGCAGATGCAGGCCTTGGTGTCTGTCGTCAGCTTTTCAGAAAAAGCAAAGGCGGCCACCTCCGGCTCAAAGGGGGGCGACGACGCCACGGCCACCTGTGCCCCCAGGGCGTGTAGGGGACGCATCACCGCATTGTGCTCATAGCCGGAAACCACCACCCGGTCCCCCGGGGCCACCAAACTGCGGATGGCGATGTTCAGGCCATGGGTGGCATTGCTGACAAAGATCACCTGATCCGGCTCCGGCACATGAAACAGTTCTGCCGCAACCGCCCGGCAGCGATAGGCCGTATCCGCCGCTGCCATAGCCGTTTCATAACCGCCCCGGCCCGGACTGGCCAAATGGCCCAGGGCCCAGGCGGATGCCCGGGCCACGGACGGCGGCTTTTGCAGCGTGGTGGCTGCGCTGTCCAGGTAAATCATGGCCGCACCTCACTGCTGCTGCCATCGCTGTATAGGACATAAATCCGGCTATATTCCACGCCGGCTTGATTGAGGACCACCAGGGCATCGGAAAGGCGCTTTTCCGAAACCTTTACACAATACCCACAGCCGGCGGTCTGTATCCCGCTTGGCACCCGCATGACCACCGCTGTAATGCCGGCGTGGGCCAGTACCTTGGCCATGCGCTGGGCATAGGTCAGGCTGCGGCTAATGATGAGATAATACAAACTACTCCTCTCCTCTTGCGCTTGTCTCCATACGGGGGAGACCCCCGTATACCCCATCTTATGCCGCAAGTACAAAAAGAGGGAGCAGGTTTCCCTGCTCCCTGTGCCCCTCTATCCATGTTATTCCGCCGGGTGCATTTCCTCCAGCAATACCACGCTATGGGCGGCAATGCCCTGCCCCTGCCCGGTAAAGCCCAGGTGCTCCTCTGTTGTGGCTTTTACATTGACCTGGCTAGGCTTTATCCCCAGGACCCCGGCGATGCGCTCCACCATGGCCCCGATATAGGGCGCCAGCTTGGGCGCCTGGGCCACCACGGTGGCGTCAATATTGGAAATGCGGTATCCCGCCTGCCGGATCAGCGCACCGGTCTTCTCCAGCAGCAGACAGCTATCCACATCCTGTAGGGTGGGGTCCGTGTCCGGGAAATGCCGGCCGATATCCCCCAGGGCCGCTGCCCCCAGCAAAGCGTCCATAATGGCGTGGAGCAGCACATCTGCATCGGAATGGCCCAAAAGCCCCCTGTCCCAGGGGATTGCCACGCCGCCGATCACCAGGTGGCGGCCCGCCGCTACTTGATGCACATCGTATCCATGTCCTATTCGCAATAGCCGTCCCTCCTGCTATAGATCAGCGCCGCCGTGGCCAGATCCTCCGGCGTGGTGATTTTGATGTTGGCATAGTCGCCGGGGGTCATGCGCACCGGCATGCCCAACCGTTCCACCGCCATACAGTCGTCGGTGAGCTCCGCCCCTTCCAGCAGGGCCTTTTGCAGGGCCGCCTTATACAGGTCGGCGTCAAAGACCTGGGGGGTCTGTACCGCCAAAAGGTGCTTCCGGTCCGGCGTCTCCTGCACCAAACCCTCCGCCACTACTTTAATAGTATCCTTCACCGGGACGCCGGGGGCCGCAGCCCCGGATGCCGCTGCAGCCCGGATCACCGTCTCCAGCACCGCCTGGCTCACCAACGGCCGGGCGCCATCGTGGATGGCCACCAGTTTGGTCCGGCTGGAGATCTCCCCCAGCCCAATCTGTACGGACGCCGACCGGGTATCTCCACCGGCCAGGATTTTGGTCACCTTGGTCAGGCCAAGCTCTGCACAGAGGTCGGCGCCCCGCACAATATCTGCCCCCCGGATGACCAAAACAATCTCATCGATCAAAGGGCAGGCCTCCAACGCCTGCAGGGCCAGGCCCAAAACCACCGTATCGCCCAGGGGGGCAAAAAGCTTGTTTTCCCCCTGCATCCGCTGGGAGCTGCCCCCTGCCGCCACAATGGCCGCACAATAGGGGTGCGCCTCCCGCTCCGGTGCGGCGGAAAAAAGCCGTTTGAAAATTCCCATGTGCACCTCCCGCCGGCACGCAGCCGGCCGTCTCCCGTAGTTGGGCGCTTGGCCCTTAATAAAAGTATAGAGCTACATCGTAGCTCTATACCTGTTTTCTTCATGCCGAGGCCAAAGCCTGGATGATCTGATTTTCAATTTCATCGTAACTGGAACTCTTGGAGAGGACAATCTCTGAGATCAAAATCTGCTTGGCCGAATAAAGCATTTTCCGCTCTCCTGTAGACAGCCCCTTGGCATGGTCCCTAGCCACCAGGCCCTTGATTACCCGGGCCACCTCCATCAGGTCCCCGCTTTTGATGCGGAGCATGTTTTCCCGATACCGCCGGTTCCAGTTGGAGGTCATGTCCACTTCCATGTCCGGGAGGGCTTCCAAAATATGGTCCGCTTCCTCCGCATTGATGATGGGACGAACACCGATCTCTGCGCTGTTTTCCGTGGGGATCATCACCAGCATACCGCCAACAGGCATCTTTAAAATGTAATAGTTTCGTACCGTGCCGTTGATCTTACGCTCTTCAATCCCTGCGATCACACCTGCACCGTGCATCGGGTGTGCGATCTTATCTCCTACGCTAAACATAATTACTTCCTTCCACTCAAAAACCCACGTACTTCCAACTTTGCATACTTCAACATCTTTATTATACACACTTTTTGCCAATTTAGCAAGGTCTCTTTGGCAAAAAATCTTCTGTACCAAGGCTTTGCGCCCTGTTGACACGCCCTTTTTCCCTTGCTATAGTAGGGATGTATCAAAAAATTTTTTAGCCATTTTAGAAAAGAGGTGAGGGCCATTTCCAATGTCTTATTGGCCTTTCTGCTGACGTTGATTGCCGGCCTCAGCACGGGGATC
>CAZXRD010000137.1:0-2922 GCA_964642465.1 uncultured Oscillospiraceae bacterium
ACCCCCGTAGCAGCCGCCACCTCCTGCACCCAGCCGTTGGCTTGGCTGATGTTTTGCAGATTGATGGAGTCCTGGGATCCATAGTTAGCCGCAATGGGGTAAATGGATTGGAGCATAATTTTTGTGTTGGGGCTGACCCGCTGAATGCTTTGCACCAAGGCGGTATACTCCGAGATAAACCAGTCCCGATCCATAAAGGACACACCGTTTGCCCCCAGGGTGATAACCATCATGGCCGGTTGTTTCCGGGTTGCGGCATCCACAATGGTGATCTCCTCCCCGGTTTCCGGATAGACAATGGTGGCAATGCTCTGATTGGACAGGGTTAGGGTTCCGGAGGCCGGTGTCCAGACTTGGGTGGTATCTTTCCCGCCGGAGAGCATTGCATAGTATTTTAGGCCATAGGTCGTGGAATCTCCCAGAAAGACGATTTGGTCAATATACGCCTGGCCCATATCCTCAGTTGGCGCCAACACCGGATTGGCGGGTGGAACGCTGGCCGAAGGAGACGGGTCCGGGCTGCTATCCGGTGATGTAGCCGGCGATTGCGTCCCATCACTGGGCGGAGAGCCGGGATCATCTGTGATAATAACCACGCTAGGCAATGCACCATCATCGGCGTTCTGGTTGCTGCAGGCCGCTAAAAGGGCCAAGATAGAGCACATAAGCACGACAAGCGCTAAACATTTTGATAAGAAACGCCTCGGCTTGTCCTGCTGGGTTTTGAAATGCATATTCCGAAGTGATCTCCTTTCCCTATGCCATTCCTAAACAATATCCAGCGGCACCTTGTGGCTGGGCGCCGGGAAATGGGCCGATAACTCCGCCAGATCTGCATCGCTAAGCTGGATATCCAAAGCGGCGGCGTTAAGGCGAGTGTGTTCTGCACGCCCTGTCCTGGGAATGGCAATGGTGTTTTCATCATGCAGAACAAATGCCAACAGAATCTGCTCCGGCGTCGCCTGGTGCCGCTTGGCCACGGCTAACACGCCGGGGTCAGATAAAAGGCCACGGCGCAACGTACCTGCCTGGGCCAAGGGGCAGTAAGCCATGAGCGGAATCCCGGCATCCTTCAGGAAGGGCAGCAGGTCATACTCTACGCCACGGCTGCCCAGATGATATAGGACCTGGTTTACCATGCACCCCTCGCCGCCCTTGACAGAGAGCAGCTCTTTCATATCGTAGGTATCAAAGTTAGAAACGCCCCAACGGCGGATCTTGCCCATTTGGATCAGTTCCTCCATACAGGCCACGGTCTCCGCCAGGGGAACGCCGCCCCGCCAATGGAGCAGGTACAGGTCCAGATAATCGGTGCCCAACCGCTCTAGAGAGGCGTCGCAGCTTTTGAAAATATTTTTCCGCCCGGCATTGTGGGGATAGACCTTAGAAACCAAAAACAGCTTCTCCCGGTCTGTGTCCTGGATAGCGGCGCCAATGAGCTTTTCGGAGCGGCCGCCGCCGTACATTTCCGCCGTGTCGATTAAGTCCATGCCCAGAGAGATACCGGTCTGCAGAGCCTCTATCTCCGAAGAGCGCTTCGAAGCGTGATCTCCCAAAAACCAGGTCCCCTGGCCCAGGCGTGGCATTTGGCTGCCATCTTTTAACTGAATGTATTTCATGGTTTCCGCTCACCCCTCTATTTAGACGCAATCAAACGGAAAACGTTGCTAGACTCCCGAATTAAATCTTCCCGGCTGTTGGAAAGGGCCTCCTCCAGCGTCATGGTTTTGTGGCAGGTGGAGAACATGGCGGTGACGCCAATGTCATACAGGGCATCTGCATCCGGCAGCAGGGTACCGGAGATCACCACCACCGGGACATTTTTGGCTGCAGCACGCTTGGTAATGCCGGAAATGGCCTTGCCCATGGCGCTCTGCTTATCGGTCTTCCCTTCCCCTGTTAGCACAAAGTCGCAGCCTTCCAGCGCAGCGTCAAAGCCCATGCAGTCCAGTACAATATCAATGCCGCTTTTCAGCTCAGCGCCGGCAAAGGCGATGAAAGGCACGGACAGGCCGCCAGCAGCGCCGGAACCCACAATCGTCCCCACCTGGATCCCTGTTTTGTCCAGGATGACCTTTTCCAGCTTGCCCAAGTTCTGATCCAATGCCGCTACCATCTCCGGTGTGGCGCCCTTTTGTGGCCCGTAGATGGCGGAAGAGCCACGGGGACCACAGAGAGGGTTGTCCACATCGCAGGCAATGGTCACGGGGATCTGGGCCAAACGCTTGTCAAAACCGCTGTCATCAATAGACGCCAGGTCAGACAGGCCGCCGCCGTTTAAGTCAATAGAGGTGCCATCGGCTTTCAAAAATTGAAGGCCCAAGGCCGCCCCGGCACCTACACCGCCGTCATTGGTGGCGCTGCCGCCGATGCCCAAAATCAACTTCTTCACGCCTTTGTCCAGCGCATCCTTGATCAGCATACCGGTACCGTAGGTCGTGGTTTTGAGCGGGTTGCGTTCCGTCTTTTTCAGAAGCGGCAACCCGGAAACCGCAGCCATTTCCACAACGGCTGTCTCATCCGGCAGAATGAGATACCGGCCGGTCATCTCTCGGTTTAGCGGGTCGACAGCCGGCGCTTGGACAATCTGGCCGCCTAAAACCCGATGCAGCGCATCTACCAGCCCTTCACCGCCATCGGCTACAGGCATGGAGATGCACTGGGCGTCCGGCATAAATTTATGTGCCTCCGTCTCCCAAATCGAACAAATCTCCGATGCAGAGACGGTACCTTTATAGGAATCAGGTGCAAAGATAAATTTTTTCACGTAGATTTCCTCCTTAACAAATTCAACAAGGCAGAATCATATTACACCACTTTCCCCATTTTGAAAAGGGGTTAGTTTGGGGAAAACAGCCTAATTGCAATTTTTCCGCCAACATTCCGTATATTTGACAGAATTTTTCCTGAAACAAAATAGGA
>CAZXRD010000138.1:0-2907 GCA_964642465.1 uncultured Oscillospiraceae bacterium
TTTTTGAAGATTTTTTATTGCGGCGCCGCATTGACCCCAAAACGCCGGTATAGTATAATAAAGCTGTTCCTATCAAAAAGAAACCTACCGCCGGAGGTGCCTTCTATGGACCTGCAAAAACCTGCAAAACCGCTGCCGGCCTGCCCGGTAGAGACCACGCTGTCCCTCATTGGGGACAAGTGGAAGGTTTTGATCCTGCGGGATCTTATGCCCGGGACAAAACGGTTCGGGGAACTGAAAAAATCCATCGGCAGCGTGTCCCAAAAGGTGCTTACCGCCCAGCTTCGGGACATGGAGCAAAACGGCCTGGTCCACCGGCAGGTCTATGCGGAGGTGCCGCCCCGGGTGGAGTACTCCCTGACAGAGTTGGGCCAGAGCTTAAAGCCCATTTTGGACGCCATGCAGGACTGGGGCCAGTGGTACAAAGACGCTGTGGAATAAAAAGAAGCAGCAGAGATTCCTCTGCTGCTTCTTTTTATTCTCTGCCCTTTACTCCGGCGTCACCCGGTTGTCCGCCAAAAGGTCCGGATGATGGACCATGCTGTCCGCCTCTGTGATCTCCCGGATCACCCGGCAGGGGTTGCCGGCGGCAAAACAATTGGGCGGAATGTCCCGGGTCACCACGCTGCCGGCCCCGATGACACAGTTGTCCCCAATGGTCACCCCGGGACAGACTGTTACCGAGGCGCCCAACCAACAGTCGTTTCCGATCCGGACCGGTTTGGCGTAGCACAGGTGGGTCCTCTCCCCCGCTGCTGTCCACATGAACCGCCGTTCCCCCGGGAGCAAAGGGTGCACCGGCGTGACAATGGTCACATTGGGGCCGAAATTGCAGTGTTCCCCAATGGTTACCTGTCCGTCATCCTGGATAGTCAGGTTGAAGTTGCCGAAAAAACCGGCCCCAATCTGGGTGTACCGCCCATAGTGAAAGGTGATGGGCCCCTGGAGAAAGCACCCCTCGCCCAGCTCGCCGATGAGCTCTGCCAAGATGGCGGCTCGCTTGTCCACTTCGTCCTCGTAAGTCTTATTGTAGTCCTGGCTCAGCTTGTGGGCCTTCAGCTTTAGCGCCTTGAGCTCCGGGGCCAGGGGATTGAATAAGGTCCTCGCCAAAATCTTGGCCTCTTCCCCAATGGGGTCCTGTATCCACGACATGGTCTGCCTCCTTTTTCTATCACCGGTGCAGATGCCTATATGCCCTGCCCGTGCTGTATTGCAATGGATTTCGAATACCGGATCTCCTGCAGCGACTTTCCCAGCATCAGCATCTGGCTGTTGCCGTCATACTGAAATCCATGTTTCTCGTAGAACTTTCTCGCCCGGATATTTGCCTCCAGCACCCAGATGGCGGCATGGGTATACCCCAGCGCCTGCAGCCGCTCCACACAAAAGTGCAGACCCCAGCTGGTCACCGGCGTCCCCCAAAAATCCGGGTGAAAATAAATGGCATAGACCTCGCCCAGGCCGGCCGGAGCACTTGCTTCGTGACTGCCGTGCAGCGAGGCAAACCCGGCTGGACGGCCATCGGCCTGGAAGAGATAGTAGGCCTCCGGCCCTACAGGCAAAACCTCCCGAAAAACCGCCGCCCGCTTTTCCGGTGTGAAAGCGGCAAGCAGTTCCGCCGGGACAATGCCCGCATAGGCCGCCTGCCAGGCGCAGGCATGGATATATCCCAAAACAGAGGCGTCCTCCACCGTTGCCCGGTGGGCCTCTATCTGTTCTATAGGCATCTATATCCCCTCCGTTATCCTCTGCGCAGATACCGCTGCGTGTACGGGCACACGGCAAAACACCGGCCGCACAGGTCCGTCTCTATACCGGTGGCCTGCTGCATGCGCTGGATCTGCGTTTTTTTGCAGAGTTTGGGGGCAAACAATTCTTCCCGCTGGACACCCACATGCCACAAGGTACCATAAATAGCCCCTGCCGGGCAAGTTTTCACGCAGACCATGCAGCCGCCGCAGCGGCTCTCTTGTATCGGCTCGTCTGCCGGCAGAGGTGCATCCGTCACCAGGCTGGAGAGCCGTACGGCGCTGCCGTATGTCGGGGTAACCAACAGGCAGCTTTTCCCGATCCATCCCAGGCCCGCCCGGGTGGCCACCGTCTTATGGGGCAGGGGCGTGCACCAGTCGCTGTTCGGACGAACCACATCCGTAGTTTGGGCCATGGCCCGGTAGCCCTGGCGGATTAAAAACGCCGCACCTGCCCGAACAATGGCGTTCAACTGATCGTTCAGGGCATAGTAGGCATCATAATACGCCTTTGTGGGCGCCTCCTGCAGGTCCCGCACAATGTCCGGGGGAACGGGCACCGCTACTGCCACGCCTGTTTGCAAACCGCCTATTTCTAAGCCGGACAGATCCGCCACGCCCATCAGCTTGGCCCCCTGCTCTGCCAGGCAGGCAAATAGCTCCCGCTTTTGTTCCTCATAATACATGCTACCAAGTCCCATAGGATTCATTTGCCCTGCACTCCCTCCGGCCATTCGATGGTTTTTATTGTACCATAAGCGAGCTATAGGAACAAGTGGGAAGCGGATTGCACTGTGGGCTCTACGAGGATGGGGGACGAAAGAGACAAGAGAGACGGATTCCCACACAGGGGCCCCGGGCAAACGCCCGGGGCCCCGCTCGGAATGACAGGGTCTGGTGGAGCATGCAAGCTGCAGGGAACCACTGCACTACCCCATATGTCATTGCGAGGAGCCCATCGGGCGACGTGGCAATCCGCTTCTTTTGTCGCTCATTCCCGTTTTCTCCTGTCATTGCGAAGGCCGCAAAGCGGCCTGTGGCAATCCACATCCCCCGTCCTATAACAAAAGCCCCGGGCTCTCGCCCGGGGCTTTGCTATGTCCTATTTACTTGGTGAGATTCTCCACAAACCGCATCAGCAGGATGGCCGCCTGCCAGC
>CAZXRD010000139.1:0-2893 GCA_964642465.1 uncultured Oscillospiraceae bacterium
CGCTATTTTTCTATAATTATACACTATATATACAGGAGTGGAAAGTAAGGAAAGGAAATAGCATCTATTTATAAAATTTATAGATATGGGGACAAAGGTTATAGGTCCAGAAAAAGGGGGATGGCATTTGCCATCCCCCTTTTGGATCCTGCCTATTTAAGATGCCAGATTTAGGCCATCCAGCCACGCCTGCACGTCGGCTTCGCTGACACTGGACTGGAAGCGCATACCCTCCAGCCAGTCCCCGGAGCCGGCCAGGTCTTCCAGCAGCTGGGCGCTGTCTCCCAGGCCGGAACTGGAGGAGGTGCAGAAGGGGATCACCGTTTTACCGGAGAAGTCGTTAGCTTGGATGAAGTCGTTGACCGGCCAGGCGGCTATGCCCCACCAGATGGGATATCCGATAAATACCGTGTCGTAGCTGTCCCAGTTTTCCACTGTGTTCTGGACCAGGGCCACATCCCGCAGGCTGGGGTCCTCATACTCCGCCACTACCCGGCTGTTGTCGTCCCGCCAATTTAGGTCGTCTGTGGTGTAGGGATCGGCGGGTTCCAGTTCAAACAAGTCTGCGCCGGTGATTTGGGCAATATAGTTTGCCGCCGTTTCCGTATTGCCGGTGGCAGAGAAATACACCACCAGCGTGCCGCCCGTCTCCGGACTGGGAGAGGGGCTCTCCTCCGGTGTGGGAGAAGGCGATGCCTCTACTGGCTCCTGTGAGGGGGAGGGAGAGGCGTCCGGCGTTGGAGAGGGGGAGGTGGATGCGGCGGGATTGCCTGCACCACAGGCGGCCAAGCTCAGAAGTAGGACAAGGCCCAGCAAGATAGAGATAAGTTTTTTCATAGTGGTCTCCTTTCGTATTTATGCCATGCATTCCTGGAAGATTTCCAGGATTTCATCATGGGTCATAATCTTATAGCTGCCCTGGGAGATGCCGCAGGAACCAGCAATCTCCGGGAGAAGCGTAGTATCTGTAACGCCCAGCTCCTGGAGCGTGGTGGGCAGGCCGATCTCCTGGATAAAATCGGACAGGGCGTCAATGCCCGCCAGGGCCAGCTGCTCATCTGTCCGGCCTTTCCTGGCAATGCCCCAGACATTTTCCGCAAAGCGGACGAACTTGGGCAGGCCGTATTTGTAGATATGCCGGTAGTACACCGGGTGGAGGACGGCCAGGCCGCAGCCGTGGTTGCAGTCGGTATAGGCCCCCAGCTGGTGCTCCATATTGTGGCACTGGAAGTCACATTTCTTGCCCATTTTGATGATCCGGTTTTCCGCCATGGTGGCGTCCCACATCAGATTGGACCGGGCGGTATAATTCTCCGGATCCCGGATGGCAATGCGCAGATTGCGGATCACGCTGCGCATCAGGGCCTCCATAATGTCGTCCGACACATTATCCGTATTCGGCTCGCTGAAATAGGTCTCCATGATGTGGCTGAGGATATCAAAGCTGCCTGATACCATCTGCTTAGCGGGCACGCTGTAGGTGTAGGTGGGATCCATCAGGGCAAACCGGGGGTTTAACTGGGGATAGTCCCGGCCGGTCTTAATCTTTTTCGCCGTGTTGGTGATGACGGCGCCGCCGTTGCACTCGCTGCCGGTGCCCGCTACGGTGACGATGATGCCCAGAGGCAGAGGCTCGATTTGGATAACCCCGGGTCTGGCCCAGAAATCCTCCCAGATATCCCCGTCATACCGGGCGGCCAGGGAGATGGCTTTGCAGCAGTCCATCACGCTGCCGCCGCCTATGCCAAGGATCATATCCGCACCACACTCCCTAGCCAGCGCAGCCCCTTCCTGAACTTTGGCGTAGGTGGGATTGGCCATGATGCCGGGAAAGTCCACCAGGGTTTTGCCGGCGGCCTTTAGGATACCGGCCACTTGGTCATAGACCCCGTTGCGTTTTACAGAGCCGCCGCCGTAGGCCAAAAGGATGGTGGAATAGGGGCCGGTGAGATAGGCCAGATACTCCTTGACGCAGCCCTGGCCGAAATAGACCTTTGTGGCGTTTTGAAAGATAAAGTTATTCATGGTTTGCTTCCTTTCTCCGTTCAATTCGGTTACATCTGGGCCTCCCAGAAGGCGATAGCCTGGTAGATCCAGCCTTCTGCCACGGTGCCGGTACCCAGGCCAAAGCCGTGGCCCAGGCCGGGATAATGGTGGAACTCCGTAGGGATGCCCTGGGCATCCAGGGCGGCCAGGCGCCGCTCCATGGTCTGCCAGTCGGCGATCCAGTCGTTGTCCCCGACGCAGGCAAAGGTAGGGGGATCGTCTTCCGTATAGTCTGTGTGGCCGGTGTACTGCAGGATTACGACGCCAGGCCGTGGCAGATCGGCTTCGCCAAAGGTAGCTGGGCCGTAAGAGCCCAATAAGGCCGCCATCCGCCCGCCGGCGGAGCCGCCCCATAGGGAGTAACAGTCCGTGTCTACCCCCAGGGCGTCGGCATTTTCAAAGATAAATTGGATGGCCCGGGCCAAGTCCTCGCATGCGGTCTGTGCACCGGGGCGGTAGATCAAAGCAAAGGCGTTGTACCTCGCCTTGGAGAGCTCCAGGGCGTGGGGGAAGCTGTCCTGCATGGCCCCCACATAGGCAAAGCCGCCGCCGGCGTTGCAGATGGCAAACCGGGCGCCGGGTTCGCCCCGGAAGAAGAATAGGCCCGTGTCCGCCTTGTCCGGATCGGCTGCTTTTTCTTCCTCAGTGTAAATATCATAAAAGATCTGCTGGCCGCTTTGCGCCTGGTCGTGGACGATCTCCACCGTCTTGTCCGGGTCTATATTGGTATACCAGGTGAGGCGCAGCTCCCCCAAGGTATACCCGCTGGCATAACCGGCGTCCACGGGGAAGATAAGCCGGCCGTAATCGCCGAAGACCGGGTCGCTTGCAACTTGGGCAATAGGGG
>CAZXRD010000140.1:0-2814 GCA_964642465.1 uncultured Oscillospiraceae bacterium
CATATGGCCGGTGTCCTTGTTATAGAGCGAAAAGCCGGTGATGTCCGAGGGCATCACATCCGGGGTGAATTGGACCCGGTTATACCGGAGCCCCAGAGCCCGGGAAAAGGATACGGCCATGGTGGTCTTGCCAACGCCGGGAATGTCCTCCAGTAGAATGTGGCCGCCAGCCAAGATGGCCAACAGCACCTTCCATAAAATGTCGTCCTTGCCCACAATGGCTTTCCGGACTTCTGCCACCACCTGGGCGGCCAAATTGGATTCTTGCATTTGTGATTCCTACCTTTGCAAACTGGGTAACTTGTCTATCTCTGTGTCAGACAAGCCATAGATTTGTAGATGGCGGGATTTTATCCCATATTATTCAATAGAGTTACCCGCTTTATGGCCGACTTGGTTTCTCCGACCATAAAGCGGGTAGCTTGTAGCGGATCATACCGTTCTCTCGTAATGCAATTTGATTTTGTTGCTACAAAACAGGACCCTGGCGTATTCTAAGAGCCGGTTATTCGCATCGTACAGCCGCCCTTCCAGCAGCAGAAGCGGATGTCCCGGTTGGATGCCTAAGAGCTCGCTTTCATAGGCATTGGCCTGTACGGCAGAAACATCATCTTTGGAGTGGTGGACCTGTAGTCCATATTTATTGTAGACGATCTGCCGGAGCGGCTCGTTTTCAAAATCATTATTTTCTAGGCCGGGGCAGAGTTCTGTGGGAATGTAAGAAGTATGCAGGCTGACCGGCAAACTCTCTTCCCGTACCCGGACCAATTTATAAAAGGTAGCGCCGGGGCCGCATCCAAAATCCGCCATTAATGCAGGCGTGGCCTCTACCACGGAAATATCGATCAGCCGGGTGGTAATTTGGTAACCCATAGCCCGCAGCTGGTCTGTAATACCCATGGTGAAAAAGGGCTGGGAAAGAACCCGGTCAGACGATACAAAGGTCCCTTTCCCCTGAATGCGATACAAAAGCCCCTCCTGCACCAATTGGTTAATGACAGACCGTGCCGTCATACGGCTGATGCCATAGGTGCGGCTTAAATCGTTTTCAGAGGGAATGATCTGGTTTTCTTTCCATACCCCTCCCTCAATTTTCTCTCGCAAAATCGCTTCCAGTTGGGCGTAAAGGGGAATGGGGCTTTTTCGGTCAAGGTTGTTTTCTAACATAAACATTTCTCCCTGTTTATATGGCAAACGACCATATTTTTTTGTATTTTTTAGGAAAAAGCTGTTTTGTCTATCATAGTACAGCGGAATAAACTTCGTCAAGATTTTATCTAAAAATCAAAGTGGACCGGAGGGAATTGGGAAGCAGATGGAAGAAGATTTACAAAAAATCTGGGTATTTTATACACGGTAGATCTCGACAAATGTCGAAAAATAACGTATAGTAATGTCATTGATTTGAAATTTAGAAATTTCCTGAGTAGAGGGATGACAATGAAGAAACCATTTGTAACTTTAGAGCAGATCCAAGAGATTGTAAAAACCTATCCAACCCCTTTCCATTTATACGATGAGCGGGGCATCCGGGAAAATGCCCGGCGCTTGAAGGATGCCTTTTCCTGGAACAAGGGATTTCGGGAGTATTTTGCGGTAAAAGCCACACCCAACCCCAGCATCATCAATATCCTCCGGGAGGAAGGCTGCGGGGTGGATTGCTCCTCCTATACGGAGCTGCTTATGGCCTCGGAGATGTGCAATTGCAGGGGAGAGGATATCATGTTCTCCTCCAATGATACGCCGGCTTCCTACTTTATCAAGGCCAAGGAACTGGGGGCCATCATCAATCTGGATGATTATTCCCATGTGGACTTTTTGAAGGAGACTGCTGGCATCCCGGAGAAAATCTGCTGCCGGTATAACCCCGGCGGCACCTTTTCGGTGTCCAATGAGATTATGGATAACCCCGGGGACGCCAAGTATGGCATGACCAAAGAGCAGATCATTGCCGCCTATAAGAAGCTGCTGGAATACGGGGCCAAGGAGTTTGGTATCCACGCCTTTTTGGCCAGCAACACATTGTCCAATAAATATTACCCGGAGCTGGCCCGGATCCTGTTCCGTCTGGCAGTAGAGCTGAAAGAGGCTACCGGCGCCCACATCACCTTCGTAAACCTGTCTGGCGGCATCGGCATCCCCTACCGGCCGGAGCAGCCGGAAAATGACATCTATGTCATCAGCCAGGGCGTCCGAGACGCTTATGAGGAGATCCTGGTGCCGGCTGGCATGGGGGACGTGGCCATTTATACCGAGCTGGGCCGTTACATGCTGGGCCCCTACGGTTGCCTGGTGACCCGTGCCATCCACGAGAAAAAGATCTACAAGGACTACATTGGGGTGGATGCTTGCGCCGTGGACCTGATGCGGCCGGCTATGTATGGGGCCTATCACCACATCACGGTAGCGGGGAAGGAGGACGCCCCCTGCGACCACACCTATGACGTCACCGGGTCCCTGTGCGAGAACAATGACAAGTTTGCCATTGACCGCAAACTGCCAAAGATCGATATCGGCGATTATCTGATCATCCACGATACAGGCGCCCACGGGTATGCCATGGGCTATAATTATAATGGGAAGCTGAAGTCTGCCGAGCTGCTGCTACGGGAGGACGGCTCTGTCCAGATGATCCGCCGGGCGGAGACGCCGGAGGACTACTTTGCTACTTTGAAGTTTTGATCGATTTCAGCCCCGCTTCGGCGGGGCTGAAAAAAGCTTGACAAACCCGGCAAATGCGGTATAATAAATCTTGCGTCTAGCGGGATTGTGTAAGGGTAGCACGACAGACTCTGACTCTGTTTGTGAGGGTTC
>CAZXRD010000141.1:0-2788 GCA_964642465.1 uncultured Oscillospiraceae bacterium
AAGGATATCAACGGCGTCAGTACCTTGTCCCGGCATAGAGAACCTTTAGAGCGGTTATATAAAATGGGACTCCAGGACGGCCAGCAGATTGCTGACTGGCTTCAATAGGGAGGAAGAGATATGCATATCGTATTGGGCGTAGATGTAGGCGGGTCCACAACGAAAATTGTGGCTTTTCAAGACGGGCAGTGTACAGGCAAACTCCAGGTACATGCCGGGGACCAGCTTACCTCTCTGTATGGCGCCATAGGCCACCTGCTGCGGCAACAGAGCCTCCGCCTGGGGCAGATTTCCCATATTGTCCTCACCGGCGTAGGCGCCTCTATGGTCAACAAAGATGTCTATGACATCCCTACCAGTAAGATCGGGGAATTTGAGGCCATCGGCCGGGGCGGCCTGCTTTTGGGCGAGCAGAGAGAGGCATTGGTCGTCAGCATGGGCACAGGCACGGCCTTTGTCTATGCCAGTCCCCAGGAGATCCGCCATGTGGGCGGCAGTGGCTTGGGCGGCGGATCCCTTTTGGGTTTGGCAGATAAATTAATACACGAGCGGGATATAGAGCCTATCCTAGCCCTGGCGGAAACAGGGGATTTGAGCCACATCGACCTGAGTATAAGCGATATCAGCCAGCGGGAGATTTCCACGCTGCCAGCTTATGCTACCGCCGCAAATTTCGGAAAGGTTTTAAGCACGGCCACACGGGGCGATCTGTCTCTTGGGCTTTTGAACCTGATCTTTCAAAACGCAGGGGTTATGGCCGCCTTCGCCTGTATGGCTACGGGTCAAAAGACGGCTGTTGTAACCGGCACCCTGGCCACATTGCCGCAAGCTGAATCGATTTTTCAAGCGGTAGGGGAGTTATACCAGCTGCAATTTATTATCCCAAAGGACGCTGCCTTTGCCACAGCAATTGGTGCAGCCTTGCCCTATGTCTAACAAAGAAAAGTGGAGCAGATGAAAATCTGCTCCACTTTTTACTCAGGCGACCTCTGTATAAATGTTGTTGCCCTCCACATGGAAGAAGGCCATGTCTGAGAGATAAGAGTTATTTTGAACGTCCACCATTTCGAACATCATCACAAAATCCCCATCCCCAAGGAAAATATCCTCGCAAACCGTATCCTCCCGAATGGTGATGGTATCCAAGGGAACCGGCGCAATGGCGTCATCCCCGTAGAAGGTGGCGGCATAGTAGACCAGGGTGATCGCATCCCCCGGCTGCAGCTGGATCAAAGCCCGGTCGGCCATACCTGCATCGTCAATCGCTTTCCTGGCGCCTAGAATCTGATACTCTTCTAAGTCAAAGTCATAGACGACATTTAAATTATAGGCTTCATCGTCTAACAGAATGGGCACTGTGTACAGGTTGTACCCGTCTCCCTCATAGACCAACTCCATGTAGACAGGCATACCGTCAATAGCCGCCCAATAGCCCCAGAAATTGTCCCAGAACACACCCTCGGCCCAATCGCCGTATAGGTTATTGTCCCGGCCCAGCATGATGATCACATCATCCTCTTGGCTGAAATAAGCCAAATGGAAATAAACTCCTTTTAACATATTGGCCACATCCGGCCCTACATCCAAGACAGCACAGCCGTCATCGTTCACATAGAGCGGGTAATTTTCCAAATCCAAATCGGAAGGGACGGATATCTCCGGCTGTCCAATCCCCAGTTCTTCCATATAGGCCTGGCCCTCCGGGGAAGAGACAATGGGGCTGCCTAGTTCATAGCCATAAAAGTAGACAAAAGACCGGCTAGCGCTGATATCTGCAAAGTCCTCGTAATTGGCCACATCCCCGTCATAGGAATAGTAGCAGGAGAGACCGCTGGCTTCCGGGCGATAATAGCTGTTCACCTTATAAACGACGCAGGCCTCTAAAGCATCCAGTACCGCCTGGGAAGTCTCCGGCAACAGGTCAGCCGTATTTTCTGCCAGATGCCCCAGGTCGACCATGTTGCTGTATCCGTATTCTGGGGAGTTGCCCCCATAGCTTTCTGATGCCACGGCCAAGCGGCCAAAGTCTGTCATAAAATAGGGATCCTCATAGGCCATTGTCAAAGCCTCTTCCCCCATGGCCTCATAGGCCAATAGCAGTGCAGGCGCCTGCTGCAAGTCGATGGTAGACATAGTGATTTGCTCTTCTGTGCCAACCATTTCACAGCCTTCCACATAGGTGTCACAGATAATCCGGCCCAGTTGCGCCCCGTCCATTTCCGGGTTTTGCGCCAAGGCCTGCAGCCAGCCCGTGTAGTACCAACCGTTCCCAGGCTCTACCTCTTCTGAGGCTACCATGTACCGGGCAATGTCGGAAAAATAAAAAGCGGTATCGATGGTGGCCATGAGACAGCAGTCAAACCCGACCAATTACAGCGGCGGATTTTCCTCAGATAGGTCATACACCTGATGAAACACCTGATACATTTCCACTAAGGTGAGGGAATCATAATTAAACAATTCATCAAAGGCGACGCCGGATACGCTGCCGCCCCCGTGGTTCCAAAACAATACCATGGTGTGGTCGGCCGGGTAATTGGTGGAGCAAAATTCGAGAAACGCAGCCAAGGTGTCTCATCCCCCATGCTGGATAGGGGCTGTTGATCCACCAGCTCCATGTCGTGATTGGCATCGTAGAGGTACCGGCCCATATAGTCTTCAGAGATGTAGTTGTTTTTCCATGTTTTCGTGCCGCCCGCCTGCACGATGACTTGTACATTAGAGGGGAGAGATACCTGGCGCATCTCCTCTAAATCTTCCGATGCAAACCCGTATGTAGACTCCAAAT
>CAZXRD010000142.1:0-2783 GCA_964642465.1 uncultured Oscillospiraceae bacterium
AGGGTGACGTGAAATGACAAATGTTTATGTGGTCGCTGCTGTTCGTACCCCCATTACTCCTATTCACTAAAACAGGAGTAGAACCAATAAAATGCTGCTCTTTCTCTGAGACGAGAAGAGCAGCGGTTTAATTTATTCGATCCTGAGACCCCCTATCCGAGGGTATCCAATAGGACTCTTTGTGCGTTCCGCCAGGCGATCTTTTCGATATCGTCTTCGCTGAAGCCCCCGTTTTTCAAACCATCAAAGAGTTTATACATCTCGTCGGGCCCCGAAATCTCCAACTCGCCGCTGAAACCGTCGAAGTCCGTACCAATACAAAGTACATCTTTACCGCCTATATTCACGATGTGACGGGCCTGTTGTACCATCAAGTCTATTCTGCTCTGCTTACTGATAGTGTCCTGATGAAGAAATTCTGGCATAAAGTTGAGACCTGTAACGCCACCGTGATCAGCTATAGCGCGTATCATATCATCGGTCAGGTTTCTACGGTGTGGAGAAAGAGCTCTTGCATTGGAGTGAGAAGCCACGAAAGGTTTCTTTGCCAAAGTCACAACGTCCCAGAATCCGCCGTCGGATAGATGGGAAACATCCACGATAATACCTAACTCCTGCATCCTGACCACAGCATCTTTGCCAAAGGGAGTCAATCCATCGTTCATTATCGCTGGATCGGAGCTGTTGGGGCTTCCTAAACAGTTTTTATGATTCCACGTCAAGGTGATGAGCCTTACTCCCCAACGGTGGTAGAGATCCAGACGTTCCATGGAACCTTGAAGGTCTCGTCCATCTTCAATGGTCAAAAAAAGCCCTATTTTGCCAGCTTCCTGAGCCTTTTGAAGGTCGCTTCCGCTGTAAACGCCTTGAACTACATCGGCACAATCCTCTAAGGTTTTGCGGAAAATTTCCAAACAGGACTGCAAGTAAGGCTCGTCTCCTTCATAATTCCTGCGCTGCCATATCTTAGAGTCTGGAGAGGGCAGGAAAATTGCCATAAATTGTGCTCTAGCTTGGGCTTTTAGGAGACGTTTGACATCGCACATGCCCTCCAACTCCCAGCAGTTGCTCTTGTGGGCGAAATGGGCAATCATCAGGGTATCACAGTGCAAATCGATGTATCTGTAATCCATATTTCTTCCATTCTCCTCGAAATTAAAAATATTAAACCTTTTAGCTCATGCGCCTTTTACAAAGCCAGACACCAAAGGCCACAGTGACTATGACCGTGGTCAACATGTTAAGATAGCTGGGCAAGATGCCGCTGAAAAGCAACAGCGCTGCGGCTGCCAGACTCACTAACCCTACCAACACGTTGCCATGGAAGCGCATAACAAAAAGAGGAGCGAAAACTGCTGGCATAACGTAGTTGAACATGCTTTGCACGAATGGAGGAACTAACGCAAAAATGACGTTCCCCAGCATGATGGCTATGAATCCCATAGTCATTGAACAGATAACGGAGGAGCCCACAGCGATGCTAGATACCAGTTCAGCCTTACGAGAGCCAGCCTCCACTCCTACTGCATCTTGAGAAGCAGCTACAGCAGGAACTCGAACTCCGCCAATGCTTCCGGCCAAGAAGGACATATAAGTGCCGGCTTCCCCCAAAACTGGAAAATAGGAAATAGGCTCCACAAAGTAGTAGGATAGCTCGGTGGATAGAATCAGTACGTAACCGCCCATAATTTGAGCAAAAGTGGGCATGGCATCGTAGATTACGGCGATATAGATTGCTGGAAGAAAACTGAAGAGCATAGCTAGAGCAAGACTTACTTTGCCGATGCGTCGCACCGGAAGGGTGAACTCGTTAAAATAGGTGTCGTTATGGGCATCCATAGAGATTCCCTCCTGTCTATATTTATATTAATATTGTATATTCTATGTTTCTTGGGTAACTAGGATGTTGTTAGGGCGGCGTGTAAAGCTCCACAGAACATGGCTACTACCATGGAAAGACCGTAATTATAGGGTTTGAGTTTTGGGTGTCCCTTTTCAAAGTATTTGATAATTAGGCTAGCTATTACGCCACCTATAAAGGCAGACAGATTAGCGCTGCTTCTGCGGGCGTAGTTTACAGACATATAGGCCACCGTGCCCAAAATAGCGGCAGTTGCAAAAGCCGAAAAGACTACCTTGCTGCCGCTGGAGATTTTGTCGGCCACCAGGTTCATTTTATCAGTAAAGATAAAACAGAACATAAGCCACCCGCAGCCATTGAGGGCCATAACGAAAAGACAGGCGCAGAAAATCTGGATTGTAAATCCGTCGCCGCCTAGCACGGCTCCAGCTGCTTCTGCTGTAAACTGGCTGGCCCGCAATTCTGTGGAAGGCGAGGCAATGATGCTACTTCTTTGCCAGGTCACTGGACCTCCCATGATAGCAGACATAGCGATGATGCTTATAAAGCTTGCAAAAGCAGGTCCGATTGCTGAGATCAAACCGACGGTGAAAGCTGTTTTTCGTTCTTCTGGAGTGAGTCCTACTAGGGGAGCGGACTTCACTGCTTGACGGTAAATGAAGGAGACCTGAAGAGTCATCAGAATCAAAAGAGGGAGACAGGCTAACCATAATCCAACGCTATTGCCGATATCCAGAGTAAAGTTCATGACAACCTCCCTTGTCAAGGCTCTCCTTTAAAGTAAAAGAGCGTTTTTAGAATATTTTCTATTAATAAAATTGACAAACCAAATAATTTTTAGTTATGGAGAACTAGATAAAGTGTTTTGCCTCGGCGGCCTTTTTGATGCGGTCCACGCACTCCTTGATCACCGACCGGGGAT
>CAZXRD010000143.1:0-2690 GCA_964642465.1 uncultured Oscillospiraceae bacterium
ATTGCGCCTGGTGACAGATATTTTGCTTGTGATTCCCCGCATTTCGTATTATAATGTGGAGTATCCATAAATAAAAACGGCCGCCCGCTGCACACGGGCCGGCGGCCGGGGACAGAAGGCCCCGTGTGAGAAATGGAGCGCAGTATGATCAACTTCACAACGGAAAAAGGCACCGTCCGGATCTCCAGCAACGTGTTTACGTTCTTAGCCGGCGCTGCGGCCACCAACTGCTTCGGCGTCAAGGGTATGGCCTTCCGCTCCATGAGCGATGGGCTGGTGCACCTTCTGAAAAAAGAGGCTATGGGCAAAGGTGTGCTTGTCACCGGGAACGAGGACGGGTCCATCACCATCAACCTGCATATTGTGGTGGATTACGGGATCAACATCCCCGCCGTCGCCAGCAGCATCATCAACGAGGTAAAATACAAAGTCCAGAGCGCCGCCGATGTGGAGGTGCGCAGCGTCAATGTATTTGTGGACTCCATTATGCTGGATTGACCCTGGCTTTCCCGATGGAAACTTCACAAAATAATGAGGTGTACTTGAATTGATCGATACCATCACCGCACCGGTCCTGACCCAGATGTTCTGCAACGGGGCCGCTGCCATCGCCTGCAACAAGCAGGGCATCAATGAGCTGAACGTCTTTCCCGTGCCGGACGGAGACACCGGCACCAATATGAGCCTGACCATGGGCGCTGCGGCCAAAGAGCTGCAAAAAGCCCCCCTGCCCACCGTGACCAAGGTGGCGGACACGGCGGCCTCCGCCCTGCTCCGGGGCGCCCGGGGCAACTCGGGGGTCATCTTGTCCCTCCTGTTCCGGGGCTTTTCCAAGGCCGTGAAAGATATGGAGACCCTGTCCGGCCCGGCCTTTGCCGCTGCGCTGACCCGGGGGGTGGAGACCGCCTATAAGGCGGTGATGAAGCCGGCGGAGGGCACCATCCTCACCGTGTCCCGGCTCACTGCCGCCGCAGCGGAGGAGCGGGCCGCCCAGACCGGGGATGTGGAGGACATTTTGGCCACAGCCATCCAGGCGGGCTATGCCGCCCTGGCGGAGACCATCCACCAGAACCCGGTGCTGGAAAAGGCCGGGGTCATCGACGCCGGCGGCAAGGGCTACCTGATTATTTTGGAGGGGATGGCCAAGGCCCTGAAAGGGGAAGTGGTGGAGTCCCCCACGGAGGACGGCGGCGAAGGGCCCAAGGCGGACTATGCCGCCATCGCCGCAGAGGAGTTTACCTTCACGTTTGACACCGTGTTCATCGTGCGGAAGACGGGGGGCCTGCCCCTGTCCGCCTTTGAGGTCTATTTAAACAGCATTGGCGACAGCCTGGTGATCGGGGAGGACGACGACTGCTTCAAGGTCCACGTCCACACGGACACCCCCGGCGCCGCCCTGACGGAGGCCCAGAAGTACGGCACCCTGGAGCTGGCCAAGATTGAAAACATGCGCACCCAGGTGGAGGACATGGCCGCCGGCCGCCAGGTGCAGAGCACCGACGACTTAGACGCTGTAGAGGCGGAGCTGGAGGCGGCAGAGGATTCCGGGGAGCGGAAAATCGCCCCGCCGGAACAGAAGTTCGGCATGGTGGCCGTCTCGGCGGGGGATGGGCTCTCCTCCGTGTTCCGGGACCTGGGTGTGTCCCGCATCGTCACCGGGGGCCAGACCATGAACCCCTCTACGGAGGACATCCTCCGGGAGATTGACGCCACCCCGGCGGAGATCGTCTATGTGCTGCCCAACAACAAAAACATCACCATGGCGGCCCAGCAGTGCATCCCCCTGTCGGAGGAAAAGCGGGTGATCGTGCTGCCCAGCCGCACCATCCCCCAGGGCATCTCCGCCCTGCTGGCCTTTGACCCCTTTGCCGACGAGGCCACCAATACGGAGGCCATGACGGCGGCCATCGGGCAGGTACATACCGCCCAGATCACCTACGCCGCCCGGGACTCCGTCTTTGACGGGCTGGACATCCAGGCGGGGGACTACATGGCCCTGCTGGAGGACAGCCTCCTCACCAGCACGCCGGACCTAAACGCCCTGCTGGAGACGCTGATCTCCGCCTTCCAGGCCTTTGAGCCGGAGTTTTTGACCATCTACTACGGGGCGGATGTGACGGAGGCGGACGCCCAGGTGGTTATGGACCAGTTTGCCGCCGCCTTCCCCGGCAGCGAGATCTCCCTCATCTCCGGCGGCCAGCCGGTGTACAGCTACCTGATCTCCGCTGAGTGATCGGATTTTTCACAAGGCCCGCAGCCTTAGGCTGCGGGCCTTGTTTTGTTTTTTGGAGACGGAGAACGCCGTGGGGATGGACATGTGGATTCCCACAGCGTCGGCGCAAAGTCCGCTGTCGTCGCTTACTCCCCAGCTAAGCTCTGTTCCCCCTGGCGGGGAAACGCCGCCCGCAAGGGAGCCGCTCCTCTTCGAATCAAAGCGCACGGCTTTGATTCGATCCAGGAAGAATGGCCTGGCAGAGCGGGATTTTCGGCTTTTGCGGGAAATGAAGCGGTGCCTGGCCATTCTGACGATTGCCTACATGGCGGACATCCGTCCACTCCCTTGCGCCTCCTTTTCCCCACAAGACCCGCTTCGCTGGGCTCTTGCGGGGGCCCCGATTCTAGCGGCCCTCGGACATAGCTTAGAGGACGACTGGGGCAGGGTAGGCGGCACAGGCTACACCCCTTCTCTG
>CAZXRD010000144.1:0-2623 GCA_964642465.1 uncultured Oscillospiraceae bacterium
CACTGCGCAAAAGAAATTTTCGGCATTGAGCATATCCTGTTTGGCACGGACTACCCCATGGAGCGCTTTACAGAGAATGTGGATTTCATAGAATCCCTGCACCTCCCACAGGAGGAGCTAGAGAGAATTTATTGGCGAAACGCCGAGGAGTTTTTTGGCGTAAACGTGTGACTAGGGATATAGGCGGATTTCTTGTCATTTGCCCCCGTTCTGCGGCGCTGTTTTCCTGTTTTTTTCATAAGCGGGCTTGGTCGCTCTTTTGTCAGCCGAGACCAGTCTGAGCTTGCAGGGGGAAAATCCGCAGGCATGCAAAAAAGGGGCGGCATAAAAATGGAAATGCCTTTGTGCTGATGTTGTAAGCCTCCGTCTTTTGCACCCCAGCAATGGCAGGGGCTTGGTATTGTTCCAAGGCCCTGTCATTGCTGGGCAGGGCCTTGACCCTTGACAGAGGGGGCCACATGTGGTATGGTGCTTATGGTTAGCGAAAACTAACCATAAGCATAAAAGCTGGCAGGCCTTTTTCTTTCCCTTTTAGTTAGCTACAACTAACTAAAAGGGAAAGCCTGCATAGAAAGGAGCAAAAACCATGAGCAAATTGGCAGTGATCTATTGGTCCCAGACGGGGAATACCCAGGCGATGGCAGAGGCCATTGCGGAAGGCGCCCGGGAGGCGGGCGCAGATGTGGAGCTTTTGGAGGTGCCGGCGGTGAGCGCCGCCGATGCCGTCAAGTATGAAAGGCTGGCCCTGGGATGCCCGGCTATGGGAGCCGAAGTACTGGAGGAAGGGGATTTTGAGCCCTTTTTTACAGAGCTAGAGCCCGTCCTCGGCGGGAAAAAGGTGGCCCTTTTCGGCTCTTACGGCTGGGGCGACGGGCAATGGATGCGAGATTGGCAGGATCGGGTGGACGGAGACGGCGCCCAGCTCTATGCGGGGGAGGGGCTGATTTGCAACGATGCCCCCGACGAGGAGGCCTTGGCCAAGTGCAAGGCCTTTGGCCAAGGCTTTGCTGCGTTCTAAGGGCGGCAGAACGCAAAGCCCCATGGCTTACCATGGGGCTTTGTGTTATTTTAAGGCGTCTATCTCCTGCTGCAGCCGCTCTAGAAACTGGGCGGCATCCCGGCCGTCCATCTGGGTGTGGTGAAACTGAAAGGAGAGCTTCAGTCGGGTTTTCCGCCATTGGCGCCGCCATCCGCCCCAGATGAGAAACGGGTTGTTGTATATGCCGGCGTAGATGTTCACAGCCCCGTCTACAGGGTAAGGGACCAGGGCGGAGGTGCCAATAACCATATAGTCCGGGCCCAGATCATGGGCTTGGCCGGTCTCCTGTACCTGCCGGGTATACTGCAGGTAATCCTGCTGGAATTGCTGGAGATCCGGGGAAAAGGGGATATCGCAGGTGGCAATGCCCCCATTCCCGGTGGCCACGACCGTGTTGATGGCAATGCGGTCATAGGCCAGCAGCTTGCCGCCCACCGGCAGGAGATAAAAGGCCTCCATGCCAGCGGCGGCCTTACCGATGCACCAGCACAGGAGCATGTTGCATTTGCAGCCGTGCCGGCGGCTGTACCGGATGAGCCGGGTTACGTCCATGGTCCAAAACAGCGTGACCATAGGCATAGGTGCCTGCATCCACAGGTTGAACGCTTCCGCCCGGCGGGTCTCCTTGGGATCCACTTCTCGCATAAAAAGCCCTCTCTTTCTTTAATTTGGGGGACTAGGATACCAAAAAGCCCGGCAAAAGTCAAACTTTTGCCGGGCTTTTTGCCTTTTTACGGTGCCGTTACCCGCTCACAGAATACCACATAGCGCTGGTAATTGTGCCCATAGGGGTGACAGGTGAGCAGCGTTACCAGATCCCGCCCCGCCTGAATCAGAAGCTCCTGCACGTCCGTAGGGGAGATGACCCGGGTTTCCACCACCTGGTATGTCAGGGTTTCCCGGAAATTCTCAATATAGATCCGGTCTCCCGGCTCCAGCAGCTCGATGTCCCGAAACATGGCCGCCCGACTGGAGCCCCGGTGGGCCGCCAGGACACAGTTGGTGTTTTCCCCGCCGATAGGGTAGGAGGTCTCCGTCATATGCACGGCGCCCTCCCGCATGTTCGTGTTGGCCCCAGGAGGATGGGCAGCTCCACATCCATTTTGGGAATGGAGAGGAAACCAATCACATTGCCCTCCAGGCCATAGGCGGTCAGGTCAATGTCCAGCTGCTGATAGGAGAAGGGGTCCTTCAAGTCCTTTTGCCGCTCTGCATACAGGGAGGCATTGCGGCGGCACAGCTCCTGGTACAGCGGCTCAAAGGGCAGCACCGGCTCAGGCTCCTCTAGCGAGGCGGTGGGCTGCGGTTCTGCCGCCGCCTCCACCTGCTGGATAAACTGTTCCTTTTGCTGGGCCACGCTGCTTCGATAGAGCCAGTTGGAAACAGTGGGGTAGAGGAGCACCCCCAGCCCGGCCAAAAACAGGACCACGGCGAAAACCGTCAGCCACTAGCCCTTTTTTCCCTTTTTCTTATCTTCCATGGGTTTTCCTCCTGCGCCGGCGAACCAGGAAAATGATTATACCGGCCGTTGCCGCCAGGACGATGCCTATCACAGCGCCTAGCACCTGCAGCCGGATGTCCAGC
>CAZXRD010000145.1:0-2618 GCA_964642465.1 uncultured Oscillospiraceae bacterium
CTGGTAAGGATAGATCAAAATAGATCTGTCCCAATATAAATACCACACACAGGGCGGCCATGAGCCACTCCCGCCGTCCCATATTGCGCAGCAATTTTATCATGCATTTCCTTCCTCTCTGCGTCAAATATCAAGGGCATTATTTAGGCCGGGCAAAGGCCCGGCCTGTTTGCCAACAAACCGCTATTTTTGATTTAAAACTGCCATAAATTCCTCCCCTGTAATGGTCTCTTTTTCATATAGATATTTTGCCAGCTCGTCTAATTTCTCTCGGTTGTCTTCTAAGATCTTCGTCGCTTTTTCGTGTTGTGCCTTTACCAGGTCCACAACTTGACGGTCAATCTTCGCCGCTGTTTCCGCAGAACAAGCCAGGGTGGTATCCCCACCTAAGTACTGATTGGTCACTTGCTCCATAGCTACCATGCCAAAGTCTTTGCTCATGCCGTACCGGGTAATCATGGCACGGGCCAGTTTGGTAGCCTGTTCAATATCATTGGAGGCGCCGGTGGAGGCAGAGTGGAACACCAATTCCTCGGCAGCCCGGCCGCCGGTAAGCGTAGCAATTTTATTCTCCAATTCCTCCTGGCTCATCAGATAGTGGTTCCCCTCTTCTACCTGCATGGTATAGCCCAAGGCGCCAGATGTACGTGGCACGATTGTAATCTTCTGCACGGGGGCAGACTGGGACTGCTTTGCCGCCACAAGGGCGTGGCCAATCTCATGATAGGCCACAATCTTTTTCTCATGATCGGTGAGGATCGCATTTTTCTTCTGATAGCCGGCAATAACAACCTCAATGCTCTCTTCAAAATCCGCCTGGGTGGCAAACGGCCGGCCGTCCCGCACAGCCCGCAGGGCCGCCTCGTTTACAATATTCGCCAGCTCTGCACCGGAAGCGCCGGAGGCCATCCGGGCAATCTTGCTAAAGTCCACATCGTCAGCAATTTTCACCTTTTTGGCATGGACTTTTAGTATGTCCTCTCTGCCCTTCAGGTCCGGTAATTCCACCGGGATATGGCGGTCAAAACGGCCAGGCCGGGTCAGGGCCGGGTCCAGAGATTCCGGCCGGTTGGTAACGGCCAGGATGATAACGCCTGTATTTTCTTCAAAGCCATCCATCTCTGTAAGCAGCTGGTTCAGAGTCTGCTCCCGCTCATCATTGCCGCCGAGCCGGCTGTCCCGCTTTTGGCCAATGGCGTCAATCTCGTCAATAAATACAATACAAGGGGCTTTTTCCTTGGCCTGTTTAAATAGGTCTCGGACCTTGGATGCGCCCATACCTACGAACATCTCTACAAATTCTGAACCGGACATGGAGAAGAACGGCACATTGGACTCTCCGGCCACCGCTTTGGCCAGCATGGTTTTACCAGTGCCCGGCGGACCCACGAGCAAAATGCCCTTGGGCATGGTAGCACCGATCTCCCGATATTTGCTGGGATCGTGGAGATAATCCACAATTTCCTGCAAACTCTCTTTGGCCTCATCCTCTCCTGCCACATCGGAAAAGCGAATGCCTTCCGAGGATTTTACATACACTTTTGCATTGCTTTTCCCGAACATCATGGCGTTGGGCCCACCGGCATTCTTAATCATCCGCTTGTACATGAATTGCCCTAAAGCCACAAAAATGACAATAGGCAACACCCAGGTCAGCAAAAAGGAGAGCCAAGGACTTGTCTGCTCAATGATCTCTCCGGAAAACTGAGCGCCGGAGTCTAATAGGCGCTGGGTCAGATCATCATCTGGCATCATACCGGTCCGGTAAACCGTTTCGCCTGATTTATCCGTAAAGAGAATTAAGTTTTCCTGCGCCTGCACCTCCACCTGGCCGAGCTCCTGGTTTTCTGCCATAGTGACAAAGGTGTTATAGTCTACATCCTCTATCCGATGCTGATTAATCAGCGGCATGGCCAATAGGTTGAATAACAGCAAAATCAAAAGAACGATACCATAATAAAAAATCAGAGGTTTTTTCGGAGACTTGACTTCGTTCATCTGATTCATCCTTTCCTCCTTATCTTTTTCCATAGAACCTCCTAACTTTTACTGCCAAAAACGGTTGGAGAATCCCGCATGGACAATGGCTGTAATCCCCTGCAAAATGAGCAGCACACCGGACAAAACCCCAATCGCAAACAGCTGGGTTACTGGCGCAACAAATGCCAAAAAGCCTGCTACAGTCAGTAGTATACCTAAAGCGGTCAACCACCCCCAGCCTTTTACCCCCAGGTGATGGAGATCCAGGGAGTGGACAATCCGCCCAATGCCGGAAAAGAGCAGCCACATACCAAAAATGTAAGGCAGAGATAGCATCGTAATCGTCTGGTTAAACAGCAGGAACAAAGACAGCAAAATGGTCAATATGCCATCTGCCAAAATCCACCCGGCACCGATCATGTGTTGTCTGCCATGGGCATAAACCACAATGTCTAAAATGCCGGAAACCAACATGGAAATTCCCAAATACAAGGATATCGTTGCCAATGCAACGCCTGGGTCCATAAAGCAAATTACCCCAGCAAGAATCAACAGCACACCTATGATAATCCAAAGAACTCTGGACACTGTCGAACGCATACTTACATTTCCCCTTCTTTTAATCGTTTAAAAATAAT
>CAZXRD010000146.1:0-2574 GCA_964642465.1 uncultured Oscillospiraceae bacterium
CAAAAGGAGCCAGGCGGGATAACTGCCTGGCTCCTTTTATTTGGGGACGTAAGATGCGGATTCCCACGGCGGCCCTGTGGGGCCGCCGTGGGAATCCGTCTCTCTTCTCCTCTTTCCATCTGACTTTACAAAATAAGCGGGCCGTTCCATAGGGAACGGCCCGCTTTCCTTACATAGCCTTTTGATAGAGCGCCACAAAATCCTGTTCCCGGGTGGTCCGGGGGTTTACCGGGATGTTGCCGCTCTTCATGGCGTCCACCGCCAGCTCCGGGATCAGCGCTGGGTCTACGCCCAGCTCCTTGAGCGTGGCCGGCAAGCCCAAATCGGCAAACAGCCCCCGCACCGCCTGGGGCAGCATGGCCGGGGCAAAGTCAGACGGCACTTTGCCGGTGAGCAGGGTGTAAATCTGCTTATATTTCCCCTTGTCCGCCAGGGCGTTATATTCTAGCACCGTAGGCAGCAACACCGCATTGGCCTCCCCATGGGCGGCGCCGAAATGGGCGCTCACCGGGTGGCTCATAGCGTGGACATCCCCCAGTTTGGCGTGGTTAAAAGCCACCCCAGCCAGGGCGCTGCCCGTAAGCATGGCGCCGGCGGCCTCCAAATCCCCCCGGTTAGCGGTAAACCGGCGGAGATGGCCGCCAATGAGGGCGATGGCCTTTTCCGCCATGGCGTCGGAGAAAGGAGACGCCGCCAGGGACACATAGGCCTCCACCGCATGGACCAGGGCGTCCGCCCCGGTGGCCGCCGCAACAGAGGCAGGCATGGTGGCCAGCAGTTCCGGGTCCAGCAAGGCATGGCTGGGCAAAAGATAAGGGCTGGACAAGGTGATTTTCAGGTTCCGCTGGTGGTCGGTGATTACAGAGAAGGAGGTGACCTCGCTGCCGGTCCCCGCCGTGGTGGGCACAGCGATCAGCGGAACCACCGGACCGGGGACCTTGCCGCCTCCCTCATAGGTCCGGGCGTCGCCGCCGTAGGTGACCACCGCTGCCGCCGCTTTGGCGGCATCCATAGGCGAGCCGCCGCCGATGGCCACGATGGCCTGGGCATCCATGGCCTTATAGGCCGCTGCAAGTTTGTCCACCGTCTCCACAGAGGGATTGGCCTCGATATCCGTGAACAGCTCTGCAGCAACGCCAGCCGCCCGCAGCTTTTCAATCGCCACCGCCACATGGGGACCAGTGGCGATCAGAACCTTGTCTACAGAAAGCTGCGCTACGATCTCCGGGAGCCGCAAAACGGCTCCCGGAGCAGCAATCACTTGTTGAGGAATGGAAAATGTATAAGCCGTACTCATGCCAGGGCCTCCACAGCTTCCTTAATGATGGAAGCGGCCTTATCACAGTCCTCTTTGGTGAGGATCAGCGGCGGCACCATACGGATCACATGGTCGCCTAAGGCGGTGATCAGCAGGCCCAGCTCACAGCATTTGTGTTTGACAGCGGTGGCGTCAATGCCGTCCTCGAACTCTACACCGATGAGGCAGCCCAGGCCCCGGATCTCCTTCACATGGGGCACAATTTTCAGTTGCTCCATAAAGTAGGGGCCCATCACCTTGGCGTTGCCGGCCAAATCCCGGTCCAGCAGCTCGCCGATCTCGGCGTAAGCTGCGGCGCAGGACACCGGGTTGCCGCCGAAGGTGGTACCGTGGGTGCCGGGCGTAAAGGCCGCCGCCACCTCCGCCGTGGCGCACAGGGCGCCGATGGGCATACCGCCGCCCATGGCCTTGGCCATGGAGACGATGTCCGGCTTCACACCATAGTGCATGTAGGCCATGACCTCGCCGGTCCGGCACCAGCCGGTCTGCACCTCATCGATCAACAGCAGGATGCCTTTTTCATCGCACAACTTCCGCAGACCCTGCATGAACTCCATGGTAGCCGGGTGTACGCCACCCTCGCCCTGGACGGGCTCTACCATGATGCCAATGGTGTTCTCGGTGACGGCGTTGCGGAAGGATTCCAAATCATTGAAGTCTGCATAGACAAAGCCGGGGACCAGGTCGCCAAAGTTGGCTTGGATGCCGCTCTCCGGCTGGCCAGTGGCGGTGATGGCGCCCATGGTCCGGCCGTGGAAAGACTGGCGGGCTGTAATGATCTGGTACTTTTTCGGGCCGTAGTGGGTGACGCCATACCGGCGGGCCAGTTTGATCATGCCCTCGTTGGCCTCGGCGCCGGAGTTCTCATAGAAAATCTTATCCATGCCGATGGTGGTGCAGATGCGCTTGGCCAGCAGGGACTGGGGAATGGTGTACACATAGTTAAAGACATGCATCAGCTGTGCCACCTGCTCCTGGACAGCGGCCACCACTTTGTCGTTGCAGTGGCCCGCATTGTCCACGGCGATACCAGCGTAGAAATCCAAGTAGGCCCGGCCTTCGGTATCGTAGACATACATGTCCTTGGCACGCTCCGCCACAAAGGGGAAGCGGTCGCAGAGCTCAATCATATATTTTTGTGTATTTTCCTTTAGCTCTTCTGCGGTGAGCCCATAATCCTTCAGTTTCATCTTGCTGCCTCCAATATGATGATTTCAGTCAATATCTGCTGTGCTAAGCTGTGCGTCCATCCAAGA
>CAZXRD010000147.1:0-2558 GCA_964642465.1 uncultured Oscillospiraceae bacterium
AACGACAAAGTGTTCAACAACTTTACGGCAGCCCCTTTCATTTCTGACTTTTGGAGGTCCGAACATGTATAAAGAAAAGACAAAGTTCGCCAAGATATTTGATAAATTTGGCGTTTACTTCACCTTGGTGGCACTGATTATTGTCATCACCATTTTGTCCCCCAGATTCTTTACACTGTCCAACGCATTGAATATTCTGCGGCAATGCTCCGTTTACCTGCTGTTATCCTTTGGTGTTACCTTCGTATTTATCAGCGGCGGCATTGACCTGTCTGTCGGTAATATTCTAAACTTCTCCACCTGTGTGGTAGCGGTCCTGATGGTGAATGCCGGCGTCCCCATGGTATTGGCCGTGCTGCTCACCATCATCATTGGTATTGCTGTGGGTGCTTTGAACGGTTTCTGCGTTTCTGTGCTTCGGGTACCGCCCTTCTTGACCACCCTGGGCACCATGTACATCTTCAAAGGCTTTGCCCAGCTCATGACCCATGATAGCAGCATTTCTGGCCTGCCGGAGAGCTTTTATATCTTCGCAGACACAACTTTCGGCATCCCCAATCAGATCCTTATTGCCTTAGCAGTATTTGTGGTGCTGTTCATCGTCATGAACCACACCCGGCTGGGCCGGCATGTATTTGCCATCGGTAGCAACGAGCAGGCGGCTAAGCTGTCCGGTATCAATGTGACCAAGATCCGGTTTATTACATACATGATCAGCAGCGGCTGCGCCGCAATTGCCGGTATCGTGATGGCCTCCCGGCTGAAGCTGGCCAACGCCACCATCACCAGCGGCTATGAGATGGACTCCATTGCTGCCGTATGTATTGGCGGTACCAGCATCGGTGGTGGCCGTGGTAGCCTGGTGAAAACGGTAGCCGGCTCGCTCACCTTGTCCTGTTTGCGGACGGGCCTGAACATCTTGGGCTTGTCATCCTCCATGCAGTCGGTGGTTATCGGCTTCGTTATCATTATCGTAGTTGCCATCGACATGCGGAACCAAGTTGTCCAGAAGTAAACAAGCTATACAAGTGCACAAGACACTCCATTACACCCAACCAGGGCGGGGGCCATCTGGCCCCCGCCCTGGTTGGGTTTTGTATAGGAGATTGCAGGCAGAACATATGCCTAGCAGCAGTGTACAGCGGTCTATGCAGCCGCTTCCCAGTTTAAAGAGATGTCATCCAAAATAGGATGTGGTGGCTTCAAAACCGGAGTCGGTGCCAATGATCAAATAGACTTCCCCAAGTGTGTTTGCAGTCACATCGAAGGAGGCCTGGAAGGTCTTAAACTCATATGCACCGGGATGGGTGTTTTCGGTTTTTGCCATGTCGCCCACCAGGGTCATATCGTTTCCACTGTTGAATTGTATGCCGGCATCAATGTTTAAACGGTAATAGGCCATGTCCCCGTCGCCGTCCAACTGGGAGAGAGGTTTTGTGGCGGTAACGCCGCACTTAACGGCAACGCTTTCACCGGGGGAGCCGCCGACGTCGGCCAAGCCGCCTTCCACATTCGTTGCCAGCTTAAAAGACAGGGTGAAATGATAGGTCTTCCCTGGGGTAAAGCCGTCCAACTGTTTGACGTATCCCATAAAGAGGTCGTCGCTGTGGTTATCCCCGGAAATGAACAGGCCGTTGCCGGCGCCGTCGATGGGAATTGGGCCATAGGCGTGGCGGAGGGCGTAAAAGGTCTCCACCCCTTCGCTGTTGGGGTAGTCGGCAAAGATGGGGGTAAATCCGCTGTCATCTTTTTCAAAGTCAAAGAATGCGGTGCCGTTTGTTGCGGGGGTAGAGAGGGATGCGCTGCAGCCTGCCCATGCCAAAGGCCAGCAGAGCGGCGAATCCTGCGATTAGAAAACGTTTCATAGTAGTAGAGCCTCCTTGTTTATCTGGTTGTTTTTTGGCTTTCTACATACTAGATGCGTTTCGAGAGGCCTTTTGTTGGGATGCGGTCAGAAAGTTTTAAAAATAAAACGCAGGCGCAAACCGCCAATAAGAAAAGGGCCAGGGTGACAATCAGCCAAGGGGAGACAGCGGCCGCTGCTGGAATGCCATCAATTTCCACATCGCCAGGTGCCGTCTGGAAGGTTTGCAAATACCGCACGAGTTGATACCCAAAGCCGCCGCCGAACAGGATAACAAAAACGGCAAGGGCGGATAGGACACGGCGCAGTTTTTTGATGGAGGTGCTGTAGATCCACTGCACAGTGCCAATGGGGATGGAGAGGAGCTGCGCAATCTCTTTTGCGCAATCTCTTTATGGGTCATATCACCAAGAATTTTTAGTGTAACCACCCGCTTTTGCCGCTGGTTTAATGTGTCCGTCAGCCGGTGAAAGGCGTCCATGTCCACAAAGTCCTCGATTTTTTGATCCATTACCGGGATCTCTGCCGTTTCCTCTAGGGAGATGTCGGCCTTCTTCCGGCGCAAATGCATCAACGCCTCGTTTTTGACAACGGTCTTCAGCCAACTGAGCTCGTGATCCTTAGGGAAGAGGTTTGCCTCCAACTGGTAGAGCCGCAGCATGACGGATTGGATGATATCATAGCTGTCCTCTTC
>CAZXRD010000148.1:0-2553 GCA_964642465.1 uncultured Oscillospiraceae bacterium
AAAGTCCGCTGCCCCATGGGAGAGGGCCAATACAAAGGGGGACATACTGTCCCAGGCGCTCTGGCAAAAGCCGGCGGGTTTTGCCCAGCCGTTGGCGATAAAGACCTGTCCTTCTACCATGTCACAGGCGTGTTCCAGGGGATTTTCATATTGGGCGATCAGGTCCGGGTAGCAGGCGACCTTCATCACCGTGATGCGGCATTTCTTCATGGCGATACCCTCTTGTACATTTAGGCCTCCGCCTTGGGAATGATGGCGTATGTACCAATGGCCGTGCAGGCCACTTTTCCCGTACGGGGGACGATGGCCTCGCAATAAGCTGTGGCGTTCCGCCGGCCCAGAGAGGTGACCCGGGCCCGGATGAGGACAGCCTCTTCCATGGGCACAGGGCGCAAATAGTTGATAGACATGGAGATGGTTGGGGGGATGGTTTGCCGGGAAAAACAATAGACTGCCATGGACATGGTCAGGTCCATCATCGTGCAGGTGATCCCGCCATGCAAGGTGCCCAGGCCGTTGACCTGCCAATCGGAGAGGGGATAGCGCAGGACAAGCTCCATCTCCTCGCCGTTGCAGGATTCCAAGCTGGGATTTAGCCGGCAGTTTAAAGTGGCAGACTGATTTTTTTGAATGTCTTCCAGCTCTCCCTGGAGCCAGGCCATGGTCTCTGCGTTGGTGTATGCCATATAAAACCCTACTTTCTATGTCGCATTAGATACTTTTTCTATTCTATCAGCTGCCGGGGCAAAAAACAACCAACAGATCGGGGAGCAAGACGAAACTATAGGGAAAAGGCCGGCAAAAGCCGGCCTTTTCTTTTTTATTTTCCCTGGAAGACCGCAGGCCGTTTTTCAAAAAAGGCGGCTGTGCCCTCTTTACAGTCCTGGGACAAAAGCAGTGGCACCTGATGCGTTTGCTCTTCCTGGAGCATCTGGACGAAGTCCTTTGTTGCACTTTGGTTTAGCAGATCCTTGATGGCCATCAGGGCAAGGGGTGCACCGGCGGCCAGCGTTTGGGCAAAGGCCACCGCCTCCTGTTCCAAGGTTTCCGGGGGACAGATGCGGTTGACAAAGCCCATGGCCCGCCCCTCCTGAGCGGATACGCTGCGGCAGCTGAGCAGGAGCTCTTTCGCCAAATAAGGGCCTACTGCCCGCTGAAGCAGCCAATGTGCCCCGCAGTCCCCGGCCAGGCCCACCTTGGCAAAGGCCATCATGAAGCTGGCTTTTTCTGAGGCAAAAATCATATCACAGCCCAGGGCCAAGGCGAATCCTGCGCCGGCGGCAGCGCCGTTTACCGCTGCAATCACCGGCTTTGCGCAGGTATACAAGGCAGTCACTGCCTGGTTAGCGGCAAGAATATTGGTGTTTGCCTCCGTTTCGCTGGTGCAGCCGTTGATGACGGCGATATCGCCGCCGGCACAAAAGGCACGTCCAGCGCCGGTAAGCACAGCGGCCCGTACCGCCGTATCGGCATCCAGTTTCTGAAATACAGACGCCAATGCCTGAAACATAGGCGTGTTGATGCAATTTAACTGTTCCGGCCGGTTCAAACGGATGACCGCCACTTGGCCCATGGGTTCATAAACGATGAGATCAGACATATCGAGGCCCTCCAATCCAAAGATGGGTCTATTATATCGAATTTTCGGGGCCCTGTAAATCCTGCGGAGGATAAGCCTATTGGCCCTTTTTATGGTGAGATTCGATTAAAAGCAGAATGGCAGGGTAGATCACAGCCACTACCGGCCACAGGATCCAGCTATGGGACCAGTCTCCAGAGATAAAGCTGTATGCCAGATAAGCGGCGGTTGCCAGCATCCAGTAGACAGCAGAAAAAGTTTCGGTTGCAGCATTTTTCTCTTTCTGTTGCTTGGTGTATTCCCCCTCTTGCAAGATCTTTTGAAAGCTGGTCCAAATGATGCCCGCCTGCACAAAGAAGAATACGCCGATGCCGGCAATAATCAAAAGCAGGGGGATGGATATCGCCACAAATATAGGCTGTTCCGTTAAAAACATGCTGCAAAATAGGGGGATGAGCGAGGCGATGCAAAGGCAGCTGCCCAGCACATTGCTTTGCATGTACTTGGTGCGGAACCGCTCCTGCCGCTCCTTTACCATGCCGCTGACACCGTAAGCTGTTTCAAAAGGCTCCTTCTCCAGATAGGCGTAAGCGGAAGTTTTGCTTCCACTGCTGACGAAAAGGGCCACAGCAGCTACAACGAAAATGACCAAGGCCACTAGGCCCAAACCGACGGATACTTCCGCCTGGAGACCGGTTGACGTTAGATCGCTGATAGCACCCAAGAGCAGCAGGCAAACAGGGGAGAGCATGCAAAGCAGCACACCTAGGGAAACGGGTCTGGCTGTTTCCTGCTTTGCAGTTAGAAAGGCGTTGGCCTCTTCCATGGAGACCCGGCGCAAGCCGTCTGTCTCCACGGTGGTGCGCAAAGGCTCCTCGCCCTCTAGTTCATCCTTTAATAAGTAATCTGTGCTGACGCCAAAAAGTTCGGACAGCCGGATGATCTTTTCAATATCCGGTATGGACTGGCCGCCC
>CAZXRD010000149.1:0-2549 GCA_964642465.1 uncultured Oscillospiraceae bacterium
ATATGTAATCCCAAGATAAACGATGAGATATACAAAGATATTCTGCAGTCCATGAAGGAGAATATCCACGTATACCAGTACAACAAGGCCATTCGTAGCACCTGGTGAAAATTGCACGGGTTCCTACTGGAAAGGTGGTCTCCGCCCCTTTTTTTGCCCGTATGCTCCACATCGTTGCAGAATTCGCTTTGTTCCGCCGGATCTGTCAGAAAGTGGGCATTGCCTCTTGAATGAACCAATATAGGGGTGCTATAATGGGCAGGACCAACGGAAAAACCGTGCTGGAGGAAGTCGTTTTTATAGACGGGCACGCCCGGCTGCGCCATTGCCTGATGGGGCTGCGCAGCAGGGACACTTGCATAAGCACGGGGCAAACGCCTATTACAGGCAGGAAGGATGAGGCGGAAGCATGACGGAAGCAGAAAAAACCAGTTTGGAATTGATGGCCTGCAATGTGCGCATGGGTATCATTGAGGCCACCCACGGCGCAGGGGCCGGTCACCCAGGAGGTAGCTTGTCCGCAGCGGACATGCTCACCTATTTGTATTTTAAAGATCTGAATATTGATCCCCAAAATCCCCATTGGGCGGAGCGGGACCGGTTTGTCCTCTCCAAGGGCCATGCGGCGCCGGGGCTCTATGCGGCGCTGGCCTACCGGGGCTTTTTCCCGGTGGCAGATCTGCCCACCCTGCGGCATATTGACTCCTATCTCCAGGGGCATCCCAATATGAACACGGTGCCCGGTGTGGACATGTCCACCGGTTCTTTGGGCCAGGGCATCTCTGCCGCCGCCGGCATGGCGCTGGGGGCCCGGCACCAGGGCAAGAGCTGGCGGGTCTATACCATGGTGGGAGACGGCGAGATCCAGGAGGGCCAGGTTTGGGAGGCGTGCATGTTTGTCAGCCAATACAAGCTGGACAACTTTTGCCTGATTGTGGACAACAACGGCCTGCAGATTGACGGGAAGATTGAACAGGTCATGAGCCCCTATCCCATCCAGGACAAGCTGGAGTCCTTTGGCTTCGGCGTGACCTGCATTGACGGGTACGACTTTGATCAGATCGAGGCGGCCCTCCAAACGGCCCGGGCCACCAAGGGCAAGCCCAGCGCTATTGTGATGAAGACGGTGAAGGGCAAGGGTGTCTCCTATATGGAGAACAACGCCGGCTGGCACGGCAAAGCGCCCAATGACGAGGAATATCAGACGGCCATGGCGGAGCTGACTGCCATGCGCAGCGAATTGGAGAGCAGGTGACAGAAGATGGATATAAAAAAGATTGCAACCCGTGACAGCTATGGGCATGCGCTGGTGGAACTGGGCGCAGCCCACGAGGAGATGGTGGTTTTAGACGCCGATCTGTCCGGCGCCACGAAGACATCCATGTTCCGGGCGGCATACCCGGACCGGCACTACAACTGCGGCATTGCGGAGGCCAATATGATCTGTGTGGCCGCCGGCCTGGCCGCTTCCGGCCTTGTGCCCTTTGCCAGCTCCTTTGCCATGTTTGCTGCCGGCCGGGCCTTTGAGCAGGTGCGCAACAGCGTGGGCTACCCGGCCCTGAATGTGAAGATTGGCGCCACCCACGGCGGCATCTCCGTGGGGGAGGACGGGGCCTCCCACCAGTGCTGTGAGGATTTTGCCCTGATGCGCTCTATTCCCGGTATGACGGTCATCTGCCCGGCCGACGATGTGGAGGCCCGGGAGGCGGTGTATGCCGCTTATGCCCACAAGGGCCCTGTGTACCTGCGGTTCGGCAGGCTGGCTGTGCCGGTGTTCCACCAGGCGAGCTACAAGTTCCAGATCGGCCGGGGAGAGGTCTTGCGCCAGGGTACGGACGTGGCCATCATCGCCACCGGCCTCATGGCCTATGAGGCGCTGGTCGCTGGCGAGCAGCTGGCCCAGGCGGGCATCCAGGCCATGGTTATCAACATGGCTACCATCAAGCCCCTGGACGAAGAACTGGTGCTGGAGGCGGCTCGGACCTGCGGCAAGATCATCACCTGTGAGGAACACTCGGTGGTTGGCGGCCTGGGCGAGGCGGTTTGCTCGCTGCTGGCGGAAAAGCTGCCTACACGGGTTTACCGCATCGGAGTAAACGACCAGTTTGGCCATTCCGGCCCCGCTGCTGCGCTGCTGAAGCAGTTTGGCCTGTGTGCAGAGCATGTGGTGGAGGTAGCCAAGGAAGTCTGCGACCGCTAGGGGATACCCAGACAGCGGAGAGACAAAACCAGAAACATACCACAAGGGAGAGACCGCAAAAGCAGGCGGCCTCTCCCTTGTGCGTTTCCATGGCGTTTGCCATGGGGAAAGGGTGTGGGACAAAATTCGATAAAAAATTTGCAGGCAGGCAAACCAAACCCGCAGAGAAACCGTCTAATACATGGAAGCCGGTTTTCAGAAAGGACTATACCTATGATGGACAAAACCCAATTTACCGCCGCCGTGCTGGACGCTGAGCCGACCCTTTACCGGGTGGCAAAGGCGATCCTTGGCAACGAAGCGGACTGCGCCGATGCGGCCCAGCAGGCCATCCTCCGGGGGTGGGAGC
>CAZXRD010000150.1:0-2360 GCA_964642465.1 uncultured Oscillospiraceae bacterium
ACGGCCGGCCTTGACAACAGCCAATTTTCCATGGATAATAAACATATACCCCTTATGGTATAGGAGGAAACGGACATGAAACAATGCATGGATGCTGACAATCTGCACCGGCGCCTGAAAAAGATCATTGGCCAGGTGCAAGCCATTGACCGCATGGTGGACGAGGACATCCCCTGTGAGGACATGCTGGCCCAGATCAACGCCGCCAAGTCCGCCCTGCACAAAGTGGGGCAGGTGGTACTGGAGGGCCATATCCAACACTGCGTCCGGGACGGCATCGTCAACGGGGACGCCGATAAAACCATCGCTAGCTTTACCAAAGCCGTGGAACGGTTTGCCAACATGCAATAAAAAAGCCGCCGCCGGGCGGCTTTTTTATTTGCCCGGAAACCTGCCCGGTTTGCTCTTGACAGCCCTCCCCTGCCGACCTATAATATACATATACCCCTATAGGTATAAGGAGGCTGGTTTATGGAGAAATTAGAAAAACTACTGGGCTTGGGCGGCATCAAACGGGACATTGTGTTCCTGGCCATCTCCGCCGTGGCCCTGATTATCAGTATTTTTGACCTCATTCCCCTGCCCTTTGACGCAGCCTGGGTGGCCATCATCCTCTGCGGCGTGCCCATCGTGCTGGAGGCCATCATCGGCCTGGTCACCGCCTTTGATATCAAGGCGGACGTGCTGGTGTCTATTGCCCTGATCGCCTCTGTCGTCATTGGCGAGGACTTTGCCGCCGGAGAGGTGGCCTTTATTATGCAGCTGGGGGCGCTGCTGGAGGATTTGACGGTCTCCCGGGCCCGGGCCGGTATTGAACGGCTGGTGCACCTCACTCCCCGCACCGCCCGTGTCGTTGCGGCGGCGGGGGAAAAAATCGTCCCGGCAGAACAGGTGCAGGTGGGGGACCTACTCCGGGTCCTGCCCGGGGAGACAGTACCTGTGGACGGCAGGATTACGGCCGGGAACACCTCCATCAATCAGGCGGTGATGACCGGGGAATCGCTCCCTGTGGACATGGGCGTGGGGGACAACGTCTCCAGCGGCACGGTGAACCAGTTTGGCTCCTTTGATATGGAGGCCACCCGGGTGGGCGAGGACAGTTCCATCCAGCGGATGATCCGTCTGGTCCAGTCTGCCGATGCGGGCAAGGCCAAGATCGTGGGCATCGCCGACCGGTGGGCCACCTGGATCGTGGTAATTGCGCTAAGCGCCGCCCTGATCACAGGTCTCGTCACCGGGGAGATCATCCGGGCGGTGACCATTTTGGTGGTGTTCTGCCCCTGTGCCCTGGTGCTGGCAACGCCTACGGCCATTATGGCCGCCATTGGCAACGCCACCCGCCACGGTTTTCTGGTGCGGGAGGGGGACGCTTTGGAGCGCCTGGCCAAAGTGGAAAAATGCAGTTTTGACAAAACCGGTACCCTGACCCTGGGCACACCGGAGGTGGTGGGGGTGCACAGCCTCTCCTCTGCATACAGCCAGGCGGAAATCTATGCCCTGGCTGCCGGCGCCGAGGGGCGCTCCGAGCATCCCCTGGGCAAAGCGGTGGTCCGCTGTTACCAGGCGGCGGGAGGAACGGACATATCCCCCGCAGAACAGTTCCAGATGCTGCCCGGCCGGGGGGTACAGGCAAGCCTGGATGGGCACGACATACTTGCCGGGAACTGGGACCTGATGGCCGACACGGTCCCCGGCGCCCAGGCGCCGGCAGAAGCCCAGGCCTATTTGACAGAAGGCTGCACCCTGATCTATTTGGCGGTGGACGGGCAGCTGGCGGGGTTTTTGGCCCTGGCAGACACCCTGCGGCCGGAGGCGGCGGAGGTGATCGCCCAAGTGCGGGCCGCCGGGGTGGAGCCGGTGCTGCTCACCGGCGACCATGCAAACGCCGCCCAGACCATCGCCAAAAAGCTGGGCATTACAGACGTCCACGCCGGCTGCCTGCCGGAGGATAAGCTAAACTGGATTGACGCAAGCCAACAGGCGGGCAGTCCCGTATGCATGATTGGCGACGGCATCAATGATGCACCGGCCCTGAAAAAAGCCTACGTGGGCATCGCCATGGCCCAAATTGGCAGCGACATCGCCGTAGATGCGGCGGACATCGCCCTGGTAGACGACAAGCTCCGGGAGCTGCCCCATCTGCTGCGCCTGTCCCGGCGGATGATGGGCACCATCCGGTCCAATTTGGTCCTTTCCATGACCTTGAACTTTGTGGCCATTGTTCTGGCCATTATCGGGATTTTAAATCCGGTGGTGGGGGCCCTGGTCCATAATGCCGGGTCTGTGGTGGTGATTGTCAACGCCGCCTTTCTGCTCCGCTGGCGGTACAAAACCCGCAAATAAAAAAAGGCCCTGCCAAA
>CAZXRD010000151.1:0-2347 GCA_964642465.1 uncultured Oscillospiraceae bacterium
GCGGCGCTTTTTTAAATGTTATGTGCCCTTTATTCCCCTATTTAGAGCTTCTACACCCTACTCCGTACAAGCAAATTGTATAGAATACCCTGTAAAAAAGAAGCGAAATGCAGAGAGCTTGCGCTATTGACAGAGAACGGAATCTATAGATATAATTAGTGTAGTATGACCCAGTGGAACAAATCAAAGGGGGAAGAGAAATGTTCTGCACAAAGTGCGGGAGTGAAGTGCCAGATTCGGCAAAGTTCTGTACCAAATGTGGTGCACCGGTCCAAAGTGAGCAGCCGCAACAGCAGGAGGCAACTTATCAGGATCCGGCGCCGCAGGTAGAGCAGCAGCCGGCCTATCAGGCACCGCAAGATCCCAGCTATCAGGCGCCCCAGGCCCAGCAGCAGGCAGCCTACCAAGCGCCGCAACAGCAGACCTATCAGACGGGAGGCTATGGCACGGGGACTTATCAGCAGCCCTATGGCCAAGGCATGCCGCAAGGCGATGTGGGCGTGATGACGCAGCCGAAAAAAGGCCTGGACAAAAAGTGGATCATCATCATTGCCGCCGCAGTTGTCGTAGTGGCTGTGGCCCTGATTTTGATTTTCACCCTGGGCGGGTCCAAGGGCTATAGCGACTATAACGATTTGGTCAGCGATTATATCGACGCTTTCCAGCGCAATGACCGGGAAGCCGTTATGGATATGATGCCGCCGGAGCTGATTGATCTGTATGTCTCTATGGGGTACGATCGGGACGACTACCTGGAGGAGATGGATTATTGGCTGGATGACTATGGGATTCAGCTGAGCAGCTGGGCCATCTCTGACGTGGAAGAAGACGATATCAGCGAACTGAACGATATGACGCTGCTGACAGGAATTACGTTCCAACGGCATATTGATGTGTCGGTGGATGTGGTCTCCATATCTGGGGACAGCACGGTATTCGATCTGCAGCTGGGTCAGATCGACGGCAAATGGTATCTCCTGTATACCTGGTAATGCATAAAAAAGCAGCCGCTGCTTAGCAGCGGCTGCTTTTTTATTTACACACCGATGAAATCTAAAACTGGCTGGAGTTTTTCCGGGCTTATAAAATCTCCGCCCTGCTCCAGAACTTCTAGGAGCCGCTGTTCCTCCGGACTGGGGGATTCCATTTGCCGGATGGCAGCAGCTTTGGCTTGGGTTACCTTTTTCATCACCCACTTGGCAGGTCCGTGGAGCCGGCTCATGTCCAAGCCGCCTTGGAGATAAAACAGCCGGGCTTTGTGGACGGGGTTGCCGGCGATGAGATCGGCAATGACCTGTTCTGTGCCGGGCATCAACCCGATGGCGCATATCGCCTTCACGGCGTACCGCCGTTGGACGCTGCCCAGGCCCCGGATGCGGCCGGCCATAATCCAGCCCATATAGAGAATAGGATCTCCGGGCTTTAAATGCTGGGTCGCCTCCTCCCGGTCATAGGCGGGTAGGTCGGTAAGCTGGGATAGCAGTAGGGCATATTTTTGGGTAAAACCTGTCTTGGATGTATATACGATTGCTTTCATGCCTTGCCTCCTTGCAAGATATCCAGCAGTTGTTCCGGCCGGTCAATGATGTAGTCCGCTCCGGCCAAATCCTCCCGGGGACGGAATCCCCAGCTGACGCCGACGCAAGGCAGACCGCTGTTCCGGGCAGTTTCCACATCTACGCCGCTATCCCCGATGTAGAGGGCGTCCGCCGCACCTTTGCCCAGGGCATTTAGAGCGGCGAGTACCATGTCCGGCGCAGGCTTGGTTTCCATCCCCGGCTGGTTGCCGATGGCCAGCGGGATCAGGTCGGCAAAAAAAGTCTGCCGGAGTACCTGCACAGCATCGTCCTGCTTGTTGGAGACGATGGCCATGGTATACCCCTTGTCCTTCAAGCGGCAAAGTGTTTCTAGAACCCCCGGATAGGGCCTGGTTTTATCACACAGATGCGCCGCATAATATGTGCGAAATTGGGCCAGGCAGGCCGCCTGCGCTTCTTCTGTAGATCCAGGGGGCATGGCCCGCTGGATCAGCCGGCGGATCCCATTGCCCACAAACCGGCGCACCTCATCTATATCCCGAGTCGGATAGCCACAGGCGGCCAAGGCGGCGTTGGTACTGTCTGCCAAGTCTTCTAAGGTGTATAGCAGTGTGCCATCTAAGTCAAATAACAATGTATCCATAGGAAAGGCCCTTTCTGAAACTGGCGAAACACATTGCCTACATTATAATAAATTTGCATCAATTTTGTAAAGGGCCGGCAGCAGGAAAAACATATGGGCAGACTGACAGGTTTACAAAATGCGGTTTGTGCATTATGCATAAAAGCAAAAAGATTATTTGAAAAAA
>CAZXRD010000152.1:0-2326 GCA_964642465.1 uncultured Oscillospiraceae bacterium
GCCATTATAGCCGCACCAAGAAGCGAATTTTGCACGCCTCAATATTCTGCGCCTGAATCTCTCCATGGTGCTTTTCTACAATACCCTTAGCAATGGAGAGGCCAATGCCAAAGCCGCTGCCATAGGTCCGGGCCCGGTCCGCCCGGTAAAACCGGTCAAAAAGCCTGGAAAGCTCCATGTCATTTACAGCGGTGCAATCATTTTCCACAGCTAGCACCGGATGCCGGCCCCCGGTTAAAGTTATGGTTATTGTCCCCTGGGGATCACAATATTTCACTCCATTATCCAAGAGGATGGCTGTGAGTTGACGGATCATCTCCTCATTGCCATGGTAGGAAACACCAGGCGCAATATGAATGGACAGGGTTTTGCCGCTTTTCTCCGCCGTAGACGCAAAAGCGGAAACCGTATCCAACACCGCATCACTCAGGGAAAACGTCTCTTTTTCCAACTTAACCTGTTCTTCATCCATTCTGGCCAAGCTTACCAGCCGGTCTACCAAGCTGGCCATCACACCGGTCTCCTCCCGAATATCGGTAAGCCACTCGCTTTTCCCCTGTTCTGCCTCCAGAATATCCAGGTTTGTGCGGATCAACGTCAACGGGGTCTTCAACTCGTGGTTTACGTCGGTGATAAACTGTTTCTGTTTTTCATAACTCTCCGCCATCGGTTTCACAGCCCGTTTTGAGCTTAAAATAATGATCAGCAGCACCACCAAGCCGCCTCCAATAAACACCAAGGCAGCGGATCCCAAAAAGCTTCGATTCATGTTCATAGAGGCGCTTCCGCTGATAAATACCACGGCGCTTCCCGACGCCGTATCATAGACTTTATAGCGGTAGTCTCCTATCCACCCTCGCTCCCAGCCCTTTTCCAAAGCCGACTCCCCATAGCCCAAGGCCTCTGTCTGGGTAACGCTGGCAATAGACTGGGTATCTGCGGAGAGGAAACTTCCGGCTTCATCAAAATATACGGTGAAAAAACGAGTGGAAAAAGGGGTCTCTGGGCCGAAAAAATAAAGTTGGCCCGCCCCTGCGCCACCAGAATTGTCTGGAAAGCCACCATCATTGTCTGCAATCACATCCGCCAACTCATCTAAAGACGCCTTCATTTGGAGATACGTGATCAATTGGATAAAAGCGAGGAGCAGCAAAAACACGGCTAGAAAAGACAATGTACAGATCTTGATGAATTTTTTCCGCAGGCGATAGATCATGAAATTCCCTCCAATGTATAGCCGGCATTGCGGATAAAGCGAATCTCCACCGGGGCATCTAATGCAGCGAGTTTCTTGCGGATGTTAGACATATGCACCCATACCACACTCACATCCACATCGCTGTCCCAGCCCCACACATGAGACAAAAATGCATCAATGGGAATGACAAAATCCGGCCGCTGCATCAGCATCTCTATCAGTTGAAATTCTTTTCCGCTAAGGGGTACCGTCTTATCCCCGCAGCTGAGTTCATAGGTGGACCGGTTTAACAGCAGAGCCCCTACCTGCAGCACATCCGGCGTGTAGTTCTCCTTCCGCCGGAGCATGGCCCGTACCCGTGCCAAAAGCTCCGACGTGGAAAACGGCTTGGGCAAGTAGTCATCTGCTCCGGCATCCAGGCCCTCTACCCGTTGATAGACTTCTGTTTTGGCAGTTAGGAACAAGGCCGGCGTGGAGATCCCCTGGGCCCGCAGCCGCCGCAAGACCTCTACCCCGTCTAGGCCTGGCATCATAATGTCCAGTATCAACCCGTCATAATCCCCGGTTTCCCCATAGGCCAGGGCATCCTTGCCATTGGATACGCCGTCCACAATATATTTATTTTTTTCAAAAATGTGTTTTAAGGATTTCAGAAGTTTCAAATCATCTTCAGCAATCAGTAAGCGCAACGTCCTCATCACCCTTGCTATGTTATATGGTATGGCATGAATATACCGCAAAACTCTTAACTGTCGCTAAAATTTCTGTAAAAAGTCTGAAAACAGCCGTCCTACTTGATAACTTTGCACTCTCTATCAGAATACTAGGAATATTTAAAATTTGTTTACAGCAAACTTTAGCAGCACTTTAGGCTCGCCACATATACTGCAGCTGTAAGCCAAGGGAAACAGCCCTGGCCACATTTCAAGAAAGAAGGTAAAGAAAATGAAAAAATACACCGGGAAACTGACGATTTTATTGGCACTATTGCTCTGTTTTGGTATCTTGGCAGCTGGTTGTAGTTCCAGCGACACCGATGACGACACCACAGGCACCGACTCCACTGTAAGTGACAATGCGACAGATGATACCGGCTCTACTGCAAGCGATGATGCTACGGATGACGGC
>CAZXRD010000153.1:0-2292 GCA_964642465.1 uncultured Oscillospiraceae bacterium
TTTTTTATTTCTAGACCCTGGGCCTCCACCACATGGCGGATGGTCTCTATAAACCGGGGCAGGCAGGGATTTTCATTGTCCTCTTTCCAAACCATGGCCCGGTGAAACTCCTGCTCTCCCTCCATGGGGATAAACTTCACCCGGCCCGCCGCCACCGGGGCGATGTGGTCCGGCAAAATGGTAACCCCGTAGTTGCAGGCCACCACCATCAGCAGGGAGGCCAGGCTCTTAATCTCCTCTGCAAACCGGGGGGGGTGCCCGCCATGCGGCATTTGACAATAAACGTATCGTCCACCGGGAAAGAGCTGCCCCGGGCCATCAGGACAAAGTTTTCCTCTTTCAGTTCCTCAATGGCAATGGTCTTCCGATTCGCCAGAGGGTGCCGGTGGGAGACTACAGCGCACTTCACAGATTTTTGGAAGGGCAAATACTGGCAGCCCTTTTGGGCGGAGGCGTCCTCATCGATAATCACATCGATGCCGCCTTTTTCAAAGGTCCGGTGCATTTGAATATGGCTCATCTCCCGGAAATCGGTAAAAATCTCCGGATACCGGGCGTGGAACTCCGCCAGCAAATCCGCCGCCACCGGTTCAAAAGCGTCCTGGGTGTAGCCGATCACCAGGCGCCCGGCGTAGCCCCGTTTGGCCATGGTGGCCTTGGTAATGCTCTCGTTATAAGCGGCCAAAACTTTCCGGCTCTCGCCCAAAAAGGATTCCCCTGCCAGCGTCAAGGTCACATTTCGGGTGTTTCTGTCTAACAGCTGTACGCCGATCTCCTGCTCCAGTGTGGAAATGGTGCGGCTGAGGGCGGGCTGGGTAATAAACAGCGCCTCTGCCGCCTGGGTGAAGTTCAGGGAATTGGCCAGCATGATGAAACATTCCAACTGTTGTATCGTCATGGAACCTACTCCTTTTCTGGTATATGCACTGTGATTTTCCGCAATAAAGGCAATTTATGAAAATCCCTTATAGTACTACGCCTATAATATGCAAATTTATTATAACTTATATAGCACAAAATTGCAATCATCTCCCAGGCTATTCCTAGAAAAGGAATATAAAACAAAAAGTTTGGGACGCCGAACCTATCAGCGCCCCAAACCGTTTTCCTCTCGCTATGCCTGGACCCCCCGGCGCTTCAAAAAGGCCTGGCCATAGGCGTCGGCTTTGACCATGGTGTCCCGCACCAGCTCAAAGGTGATCTCCACCGGCTCATTGAATACCGCCGACTTCTTGGGGAAGTCCTCGTCGGCATTGCGCATGGCGACCTTCGTCAGTTCGTCCAGACGCTCGCCCTGGACATTGTAATAGTGCATCTGGGCAAAGGTCACAGGCAGGCCGATGTCCACAAACAAGCTGTAGATCTCCTCGATCTCCGCCTCCGGTTTCTGGTTCAAATGCAGGCCGCAGAGGATGCCAAAGCCCACCACGGCGCCGTGCTGCAGCTCAATGCCGTCGTCATTGGGCACCAGCTCAAAGGTCGTGCCGATCCCGTGGGCCGAAGCCAGGCCGCAGCCGGCAAACCCGCAGCCGGACACCAGGATATTGGCCTCCACCACCTTGGAGAAGGCCGGGCTGATAATCCCCGCCTGGCAATCCCGATAGGCGTCCCGCCCGTAGCGCAGGACGGTATCCCTGGCGTGGCGGGCAATGGTCATGGCCAAGTCCGTCCGCATGCCGCCCATGAAGGTGACGCCGCCGCTTTTCTCGCAGGACTCCGCCTCAAACCAGGTGGAGAGGGCGTCCGCCATACCTGCCGCCAGCAATTCCGCCTTGGCACCGATGATCAGATCCTCGTCCGCAATCACGCAGGCCGGGGGCTGCTTGCAAAAATGCAGCTCCTCCACCCCGCCGATCTCCTTAGGGTTATTCACCACGGAGAGAATGGCGCAGGCCGCATCTGTGGAGGCCACTGTGGGGCAGGTGATGACGGGCCGGCCCAACTTGTCGCCTACCACCCGTGCGGTATCCATGGGCCAACCGCCGCCTACGCCCACGATCACGTCGCTGCCCGCCTCCCGGGCCGTCTCCACCAGACGGTTGATCTCGGCACTGTTGCAATCCGCCGTAAAGCGCACCACCTGGGCCGGGCACTTCTTGGCGATCTCCTCCATACGCCCCACCATGGACTTGGTGGAGATAATCAGCGCCCGGCTCCCCAGTTTTTGGATAAGGCCCGGCAGCTCTTCAATGGCATTTCTGCCCTGTATGTACTGGTTGGGAAATACGATTTTGTTCAGCATTCGCTTGACCACCCTTCTAAAAATTTTTGCACATTTCTTTATATAGCTTA
>CAZXRD010000154.1:0-2279 GCA_964642465.1 uncultured Oscillospiraceae bacterium
TCCGGGACGACAAGGGCCGGAAGATGTCCAAGTCCCTGGGCAACGGCATCGACCCCCTGGAGATGGCGGACAAATACGGGGCGGACGCCCTGCGGTTCAACCTGATCACCGGCAACAGCCCCGGCAACGACATGCGTTTCTATGTGGAAAAGTGCGAGGCCATGCGCAACTTTGCCAATAAGATCTGGAATGCCAGCCGCTTTGTGATGATGAACCTGAGCATTACAGAAAACCGCCTGCCGGAGACGCTGGAGCTGGAGGACAAGTGGATTCTCTCCAAGCTAAACCAGGTGATTGCCGAGGTCACGGAGAACATGGACCGCTACGAGCTGGGCGTGGCCGCCCAGAAGGTCTACGACTTCATTTGGGACACCTATTGCGACTGGTACATTGAGCTGACCAAGCCCCGCCTGAGCGCCGGCGGCGCCGCCAAAGAGGGGGCGGAGCGGGTGCTGCTCTATGTGCTTACAGAGATCTTAAAGCTGCTGCACCCCTTTATGCCGTTTATCACAGAGGAGATCTGGCAGGCCCTGCCCCACGAGGGGGAGGCCCTGATGGTGGCCCCTTACCCGGTGTATCAGACGGCGCTGGCCTTTCCCCGGGAGGAGGCGGATTTTGAGACCATCATGAACGCCATCCGGGCCATCCGGTCCCGCCGGGCGGATATGCATGTGCCCCCCTCCAAAAAGCCCCACATCACCATTGCCACCGAGCGGCAGGCAGTGTTCCGCTCCGGCCTTACCTACCTGTCTAAGCTGGCCTATGCCGGGGAGGTGTCCATTACAGACACGCCGCCGGCGGATGCGGCAGGCATGGTCTCCGTCATCACCGATGAGGCCAAGATCTTTATGCCCCTGGCGGAACTGGTGGATCTGGACCAGGAGCGTGCCCGGCTGCAGAAAGAACTGGACAAGGCGAAGGGCGACTTGGCCCGGGTGGAAGGCAAGCTGAAAAACGAGAGCTTTGTGGCCAAAGCTCCGGCCCACGTGGTGGATGCCGAGCGGGAAAAAGCGGAAAAGGCCCGTGCCCTGATTGAAAACCTGGAAACCAGCCTTTTGGCTTTGGGATAACATTCTTTTGGGATACTTTTGGACACTTTGAAAGGAGAAAGCAAAATGAACGAGACCATTAAGACCTTGATGGAGAGAAGAAGCTGCCGCAGCTTCAAACCCGAGCAGATCACAGACGAGGAGCTGAAGATCGTTCTGGATGCAGGTATGCATGGCCCCACCGGCGCCAACAAGCAGACGCCTTTCTTCATTGCCGTGCAGAACAAGGAGCTGCGGGACAAGATCCGGATCATGAACGCCCGCATCGCCGGCCAGCCGGACACCGCCGACCCCTATTATGGTGCACCCACAGTGATCCTGGTGATAGCCAGATCCGGTGAGGGCACCCCGGTCGAAGATGGATCCCTGGCTCTGGGCAACATGCTCAATGCGGCCTATGCCATCGGCCTGGGCGGTGGCTGGGTCCATCGGGAGCGGGAGATGTTCGAGTCTGATGAAGGCAAACAGATCCTGAAGGATCTGGGTATCGAAGGGAACTATATCGGCGTTGGCGGCATGACCCTGGGCTATCCGGCAGAAGCAGGCGAAGTCAAAGAGCGGAAGGCCGACGAATACTATACGATCGTAAAATAAGCCCGCATTTCCGACAGGCTTCACACAGGTAATACGATATAATCACCGTGCATCTACAGAGATGCACGGTGATTTTTCATTTTTGGAGGGGTTCCCATATGAAACTATCAGCGAAGCGCAAAAATGGGCAGCTCACCCTGCTGTTTATAGGGGAGCTGGACCATCATGCGGCGAGGACGGCCATGCAGGATATCGACCGGGAAATAGACCAGAGCCTGCCCCGAGACTGTATTATAGACCTTTCCGGTCTCACATTTATGGATAGCTCCGGCATCGCCGTGCTGCTAAAGACATATAAGCGCATGCAGGAGGCCGGCGGCCGGATGTGGGTGGAGAATGTGCCGCCCCAGCCGCTAAAGGTTTTAGACGCCGCCGGATTGGACCGGATCATCAAAATCAGTGCAGAAGGATAAAAGGAGAGGATGACTATGCAGGTGCAAAACTACATAAAGATCGAATTCCCCAGCCGCTCCGCCAACGAGGGCCTGGCCCGCAGCACAGCCGCCTGCCTGGCGGCCCAGCTGGACCCCACCATGGACGAACTGGGCGACATCAAGACGGCGGTGAGCGAGGCAGTGACCAATGTCAACGTACGTTATAGCTAAATTAATTCCACAAAAAAATCGCCCTCATTGG
>CAZXRD010000155.1:0-2274 GCA_964642465.1 uncultured Oscillospiraceae bacterium
CCATCAACCTGCCCCGGATCGCCTATCTGGCCAAGGACGAGACGGACTTCTACAACCGGCTGGACAAGCTGATGGACATCTCCGCCCGGTCCCTGAAGACCAAGCGCACCGTGGTCACCAAGCTGATGGAAGCGGGCCTGTACCCCTACACCAAGCGCTACCTGGGCTCTTTTGACAACCACTTCTCCACCATTGGCCTCATCGGCATGAATGAGGTGGGCCTGAACGCCAAGTGGCTGCGGAAAGATTTGACCCATCCGGAAACCCAGGCCTTTGCCGTGGATGCGTTAAACCACATGCGGGAGCGCCTCTCCGACTACCAGGAGCAGTACGGCGACCTGTACAACCTGGAGGCCACCCCGGCAGAATCCACCACCTACCGCTTTGCCAAGCACGACAAGGAGCAGTTCCCGGACATCATCACCGCCAACGAGAACGGCACCCCCTACTATACCAACTCCTCCCACCTGCCTGTTGGCTACACCGAGGACATCTTCTCTGCCCTGGATGTGCAGGATGAACTGCAGACTCTGTACACCTCCGGCACCGTGTTCCACGCCTTCTTGGGCGAAAAGCTCCCCGACTGGAAGGCTGCGGCCACCCTGGTACGGAAAATCGCAGAGAACTACAAGCTCCCCTACTACACCATGTCCCCCACCTACTCCGTGTGCAAGGACCATGGTTATATCACCGGCGAGCAGTACACCTGCCCCCATTGCGGCCAGAAGACGGAAGTTTACAGCCGCATCACCGGGTACTACCGGCCCGTCCAGAACTGGAACGACGGTAAGACCCAGGAGTTTAAAGACCGGAAGGTTTACAACCTGGCCAACTCCCACCTGCGCCGGGCCGGTATCGCCGGTTCCCAGGTGACTGTGGATGGCCATGTGGACACCCCCGCCCCCCAGGCGGAGGAGGCCCAGCTGCTGCTGTTTACCACCAGTACCTGCCCCAACTGCCGGCAGGCGGAAGCGCTGCTGAAAAAGGCCGGCCTCCCCTACCAGACCATTTTGTCTGACGAGCACCCTGACCTGGCCGTGCGCTACGGCATCCGGCAGGCGCCCACCCTGGTGGCCATCGGCGGCGAGGAACCTGTGAAGTTCGTTGGCCTGGGCCCGGTAAAGCAATTTGCCGAGTCCCACCAGATGGCCAGCATCAGCTAACCCAACCCATGTAAGAAAAGGCCCCGGCAACGCCGGGGCCTTTTCCTTGACTTGTAAAAAGGAGCGATACCATGCAGGATATCATCGTCATCGGCGGCGGCCCGGCAGGCCTCACCGCCGCCCTATATGCCGCCCGGTCCGGCTGCAGCGTCCTGGTCTTGGAACAGGCGGCCCTTGGCGGCCAGATTGTCTACTCCCCCCTGGTGGAAAACTACCCGGGCCTCCCCGGTATGCGGGGGGCCGAATTTGCTGACGCCCTCCTTGCCCAGGTAGAGGCTCTGGGGGTAGAGCTCCGCTATGAGGCCGCTCAGAGTTTTGCCCCCTGTCCCGAGGGCTATCAGGTCCAGGCAGAGGGGGGCACGTACACCTGCAAGGCCCTGGTCCTAGCCCTGGGGGCCAGCCACCGGCACCTGGGCCTAGAGGGGGAGGAGGCCCTCACCGGCATGGGCGTCTCCTACTGCGCCGTCTGCGACGGGCCCTTCTATAAGGGGCGCCATGTGGCGGTGATCGGCGGCGGGGACACCGCCCTGCAGGACGCCCTGTTCCTTTCCGGCATTTGCAGCCAGGTGACCCTGATCCATCGGCGGGACCAATTCCGGGGCGAGGACCGCTTGGTGCAGCAGGTCAAAAACCGGGACAACATCCAGCTCTGCCTGGGCTACACGCCCCAGGCCCTGCTCCAGGCAAATGGGGAGCTCACCGGCCTGCGCCTGGTGTCCACCACCACTGGCATAACCCAGGACCTGCCGGTGGACGGGGCCTTCATCGCCGTGGGCCAGGTCCCCGGCACCGGGCCCTTTGCCCAGCTGCTTGACGTGGATGAAGGTCAGTATTTCTCCAGTGGAGAGGATTGCCGCACCCGGCTGCCCGGCGTTTTTGTGGCCGGGGACTGCCGGGCTAAGGCCGTGCGCCAGCTGACCACCGCCGTGGGGGACGGGGCCACCGCCGGCCTGGCGGCTGCCGCCTGGGCTGCGCAATAAGACAGATACGCTTTGCCGCCTGCCGATAGCCATCGGCAGGCGGCTTTTTTGTGCCTTTCGTCTGTTTCCGACATTTTCGTCTTTTTGAAACTTTTTCTTTTCTATGGGCCTTTTTTGTGCTATCGTAAAAG
>CAZXRD010000156.1:0-2209 GCA_964642465.1 uncultured Oscillospiraceae bacterium
CGGCATCCACGCCATCCCCATCCAGGATACCAGCTGCGAGCTGGTTGTCTTTTATAACGCCACCGACACAAACCCCTACATCCAAAAATTTTTGCAAACCGTGCGGGCATATTTCCGTACCGACAGCTAGCCGAACAAAAAGGAACCTGCCTTGCAGCCCAGGCTGCAAGGCAGGTTCCTTTTTTATAGAATTCTAAAAACCGGCGCCTTTTACGCCTGGTTCCACCCGACAATCCGGGCCAGGGCAAACACCGGGTATCCATAGAGGCTCACCGGGTAATTGGCCATATCATTGGTGTTGGAGCAGATCAAATAGTCAACCGTCTCCCCCGCCGCATTGGCCACTAGGCTCCGGACAATCACAGTGTGCTCCCAGCCGTCCTCGGTCCCCATCTGGATCACGTCCCCCGGCTGGCCGGAATAATAGGGCGCATCTAGCACCGCCACCAGGCCGAAGCCTGTGTTTTCCTCCACATATTTTCGGAAGTTGGTGACACTGGCCCAGGACATGGAGCAGCCGGTCTCTGTGGCGGCATTGGAAACCTCCGACCCGTACCACTTCCATACCGCATCCCCCTGGGTATCCATGGGGATGCCGCCGGCATACAGGCACTGGGACACGAAGTTCTGGCAGTTGCCGCCCACGCTGGAGTAGTCCGCCCATTCCGGGTTGCGGTCCATGGCATACTGATCGGCATAGGCCAGGGCCGCCGCCGAGTCATAGGCCATACCCGCCGCCGGCAGCTGCACCGTCTCCCCACGCTGCGCTTCCCGCTGGGTCACATACCCCTGCAGCATCTCCAGATAGGCGGGGACCGCCGCCGTATAGGCCTCTGCTATGTCCACCTCATCCCATTCTGCGCCATCCGGCAGCAACTGGCCATAGAGGGAGTCATAGGACGCATGGCGCTGGATCTGCCACTGGCCGTCCACCTCTGCCAGCTCCAAATGGTGATAAAAATTGGTGCGCCGGGAATCTATCCCCGGCAGGGCCGTAAAGTTTTCCACGCTCTCCAAGGTCGCCGTAATGGACACAGTCCCGTCTGCCTGGACAGCCGTCTCCTGGCAGATCAGCTGAAAGCTGTAGCCGGTGAGGGAGTAGTCCAGGCCATCTATCAAGGTGCGCATGCCAATCTGCAGGGCGGCGCTGCTTTGGCAGGCTTCGGCCTGCACCGGATCTATAAACAGATCGGAGAAATCCGGCGTCTCCAGGCGGGCCAGGCCCTCATACAGGCGGGTAAAATAGGCGAGCACCAAAGCCTCCTGCGCCTCTGTTAAAGGCAGGACCTCTTCCCCATATGTAATCTCCCCAGACCCCAGGGGCGCCGCCGGATCATCGGACGTCGTTGCGCTGGGCGAGGTTGGGTTCTCCGATTCTCCCGGGTCTTCTGTATGGTCCACGGGCACCGAGGGCATCAGCACCGGGGTATCCGGATCTGTCAAACCATCGTCCATCCCCTGGCACCCGCTGATTACAAACATAGCGCATAAAAGTATGACTGCCAAAACTCGTTTCTTCATGGTCGTTTCTTTCCCGTTGGCCTGTTCGGGCAGATGGGTACGTCCCCAGGCCGCAAATGAACTGCGTCAATATTCTACCATAGGCCCATCGCTGTGAAAAGTGTATTTTTACATCTTTCGACACCGGGCGCCTGCAAAGCGCCAGGCGCTGCCGGTCCCCGGCCTCTATGCAATTTATGTCAGCGGATACGCCACATCGTTGATCACGACGGCCTCCACTTTGTCCAGTTCCGGCGCCACCGCTAGTACATAGGTGACAAAGGCCCAATTGTCGCCGCCCAGGGCGTACAGCGTCTGGTTTATGGCGCTGCTCTCATCCAGGACCACCAGCCGGGCCCCGTCTGTCATGGCCAGGGCCATATAGGACACCTCGTCCACCACAAACATCCCCGGAAAGTGCACCTGCAGCCCCAGCTGGGACAAAACAATACTTCCATCTGCGCTCTGCAGGGTGGGCAGGCTCTCCAGCTCCGGCAACGCCACGGACAGGGCAGCCTCACCCCAATCTATTCCGCTATTTGCGTCCATCATGGCCGCCTCCAGGTACAGGGTGTCTTCCACCGTGTAGTCCGTATAGGCGATGAACACCCCCTCCAAATAGTAGTCGTTTTCCGTGGAGCGGCTAGTGTCTAATTGACACTCCCCACGGCTAAAGCCGGGAGATTCTCGGTTCGCTGACCGTTGCCTG
>CAZXRD010000157.1:0-2179 GCA_964642465.1 uncultured Oscillospiraceae bacterium
TACCATAGTCGATTTGCATAGCTCTTCCCCCTGCGCCTTTCTAAATATACACGCCATATACACGCCGATTAGAAACATGCATGTAAACCTTTTTTGCAATTCCATCCATTTTTCAGCCTCTTTTATTGGCAAAATATATAATTTTGGCTAAAAGTTGTATATATGGGTTTTTGCCGTATTTTGTATAAAATTCTTGCCAAAAAACACATAACTATTAACTATCTGTTGTTTTTTAAAATATCAGACCTACAACCCTTTGTCAAACGTTTAACCGGCATTTGGTTATTGCCTTTGGTTATAGGCATATAACTCTATTTCATGGCGAAACAGCCGTTCGGTTCCTGGCGTTATTGTGAATATATATAATTACTTTGCTTGCTTTTTTATGCTGTTCGCCAATTTGTTACGAAATTGTTATGGCAAAATGGCAAAAAACACCTGTGCTTAAAAACGCAGGTGTTTTTCTTGCAAAAATGTTCTTTGTGCAATTTGACGACTTATGCCATGTGCATACCGCCGTCTACGGAGACTACTTGGCCGGTGATGTGCCCAGCCAAATCCGAACTGAGCCATACCGCCGCTGCGGCCACATCCTCAGCTTTTCCATATTTGCCCAGGGGAATCATGGGGGGCACCTCGTCCTCCTGGCCGGAATTGCCGGTGGCCATACTGTTTTTCATCAGCTCCGTGCCCACGGTGGGTCCAGGGCAAACTACATTGACCCGGATGTTGTTTTTGCAGTTTTCCAATGCGGCCACCTGGGTCAGAGAGACCACGCCCGCCTTGCTGGGGCAATAGCCGCCGAAATTGGGGGCGGGTTTCAGGCCGGCGATGGAAGAGGTATTTACAATGGAGCCCTTTCCCTGCTTCTGCATCTGACGCAGCTCGTATTTCAGGCAGAAGAAGGTGCCTTTCAGGTTGGTATCCACAATCTTGTCCCAGTCCGATTCCGGGAACTCGGTGAGGGGCCGGTATTCCATACGCACCCCGTCAGGTCCCACGCCGGCATTGTTGAAAGCGATGTCCAGGCGGCCATAGGTCTCCACAATCTGGCTGATGCAGCGCTCTACGCTCTCTTCGCTGGAGACATCGCACTGGATGAACATGGCCTCGCCCCCTTGGGCCCGGATCTCCTCCACCACTTTCTGGCCGCCGGCCACATTGTGGCCGGTGGTGACCACGACTTTAGCCCCCAGGGAGGCGTACTCCAGGGCAGCCGCCCGGCCGATACCGGTGGCGCCGCCAGTGATAAGAACAATTTTTCCTTGAATGTCTTTGGGCATGATGGTGCTCCTTTCTCATATTTCCTATATCTTCCCCGCCAACAGGCGGGAACCCTTTGTGATACAGACCTCTGGTCATTAGTCGCCCCAGAGTTCCTCCACCCGCCGGCTCTCCTTTTCCAGCCAGTCCCGCAAAAAGTCGGCAAAGAGGGTGGCTGCTGTGGTAAACACATAGTCTTTGTGGTACAAAAGGCCGATCTGGGCGTTTGGTACCTGGTTTTGCACCCGCAGCATGCGAATGCTGCTGTTCGGGAAATCCCGCTCCAGCTTGCTCACTTGGGAGGTGGGCATGAAGGCAATGCCGCTGTTTCCCGCCACCAGATTGTACACCAGGTTGCTGCTCTCCACATTGAAGGCCACATCCGGCTCGAATCCGCTTTTCAGGCAGACCTGGCGCAGGGTCTCCTCGTCCATCCGGGTACGGTCGCAGATAAACCGCTCATGGGCCAGCTCCCGCAGGTCGATGGTCTTCCGCCCCGCCAAGGGGTGCTGCCCGGAGACCAGGATGCCGAACTCCTTTTCTCCCAGCAATTCAAACCGCAGCAGCCCATCCTCCACCTTGTGGGGGGAGACGGCCAAGTCCAGGGTCCGGTTGTGCAGCCGGCCGATCAGCTCCTCCAGGGAGCCGTCGAACTGGCGGATGCCGATCTCCGTGTGGGCCAGGGAAAAGTCCCGGAGGACATCGGGCAGGATGTCGTCAATGGGACTGCCCAGGGAGAGGATGTTCTGGCTGGAGCTGTACAGGCGCTGCACCGTCTGGATGCCGGTGTTCAGCTCCGACAGACACAGCTTGACGCTGGACAGAAAGATGCGCCCATACTCGTTTAAGACGATTTTCCCTCGCCGGTGGTCAAACAGGGGCACGCCCAGCTCATTTTCCAGCCGGGCGATGCTCT
>CAZXRD010000158.1:0-2116 GCA_964642465.1 uncultured Oscillospiraceae bacterium
TTAAAGAGTTTTTCCAGTGGCTCAGCCAGAGTGTTTCTAGAACCTCGATGTCCATACCCGGAGAAAAGACCACGTTAGATACTGAAGGGATCAAAGGTTGGGGAGAGCTATAACGTTACAAATGCTCCTGGGTCTATAAAAGGCCCAGGAGCGATGGGAGAACTGTATTATGTGGCAATTTGCATGTTGCGAGGTTCAAGGAGCTGGACATAAGAAGGCCAAGATCCCCTGCCAGGACAAAACTTTTATGTTGGCGAAAAATGGTGTTTATGTTATCGCCCTGGCTGATGGAGCTGGATCTGCCAGCTTATCCCACTATGGTGCCGAACGGGTCGTACGGGATGTATCCGCGTATATTGCTGAACATTTCTTAGAGTTGTTAAATTGTAACGATGGCTACAATTTCAAAAAGGAACTCATAGAAATGCTCCAGACGAGCCTCGCAGAGGAGGCTCGAGCTCATAAGTGCAATGTCCATGAATTGTCCGCTACATTACTATTGGCAGCGGTATGTGAAAATGACTTTATTTTGGCTCATATCGGCGATGGCGTGATTGGCTACTTGGATAGTGGGGTGTTGAAGGTTGCCTCTATGCCAGACAATGGAGAATTTTCCAATACAACCATTTTTGTTACCTCTAGTGAAGCCATTGCATCTATGCGCATATTTAAAGGAAAGCTCAACGATAAAGATGCATTCGTGCTTATGTCAGATGGGACTGCGCAGAGTCTCTATCATAAACCAACCCAAAAACTTGCTGATGTTGTGAAAAAATTAATGCACCGAACTTGCCTGATCGACAGCGAGGTAATGCACGCACAACTGATTGATGCTTTTAACTCAGTTATCTCCAGAAAGACACAGGACGATTGTAGTATCGCAATTCTGGCAAGGACATCTAAGGTACTTTGCCCTGTTGATGCGCTTGGTTTCGAAGAGCGACGGGAGCTATATAGAATTGCAAGCTCGGGGCGTCGACGCCGCATAAATAAGCAAGTATCCCGCTACGATACTATTCTTGCACTCACTGATAAGCCGCGTTCACTTCAGCAGATCGCCGGAAGTATCGGCCTCAAGCCCAAGCACGCGAAAAAGCGCATCGGAAAGCTTGTTTCATTGGGGTTGCTCAAAAAACAGAAGGGATTTTATCAAAAAACTCAAAATGAAATTTGAATACGACAAATGCGGCCTCTGCTGCCATTCGCTGTACGGAGCGGAACTGTACAAAGATTGGGACGACGGCAGCGGCGTTTGTAGAGTCTTTGACAGAGAGACAAAACTCTAGGTCATGTCAATATGGGTTCGTAAAAGTGATTACAGTATTCCAGTAGATGGAACGAGAATTGCCCCGCTAAGCTGCCCAACCTAACAGCCCTGTATGGATTGAGGGCTTATGTCTTGGATATGGACTCCTCTTCAGTGTAGTCCTTGACATGGCCAGTTATTGCCAATGGGCTCGGGACCGGGGAGAGCCCCACCACTTGGCTGCGGCGGCGAATTTCCCCGTTTAGCCGCTCCAAGGGGTTGGTGGAGGACATATTCCGGCGGGTTCAATTGGGGTAAACCTATTAGGTGGGCTACCATCGTAGCGCCCAAAGCCCGGATCGCCATCGATCCGGGCTTTGGGCTTTGTTCAAAGAAAGACCTGCCGGGGCGATCTTTTTTGCCCTAGCGGGGCTGCTTTGTGCTAAGATACATCCTCGGAGCCGCAGCGAGGCAGAGGCCGGCAAGAGCCCCGCTGCCACGAAAGGGGGATGGCTATGGCAATCAGGAGGAAAAAGGCGGCGCTGCCCGATTTGACTGGCTTGGCCGATTGGGAACGGCGCATCATCGAGGAGCGCTGGAACGGTAATCCCCGGATTCCAGTGCCGGCCAGCTACAGCCTGCAGTCCGATGCCACGGCCTTTTTCCGACAGGCCGACTGTCCCGGCTCGCCCTACTTCACGGCCCGGGATTATTACCACATGCACCGCCAGGGCTCCCTGTCCATTTTGCCCTGCTTTCGCACCTACCAGCAGACCAGGCCCTACACCTGCGGCTCGGCGGTGGTGCTGATGACGCTGTGGCACCACGGTGTCTACGATTGGGAGGAGCTCCAAATCGCCGACAAGCTGG
>CAZXRD010000159.1:0-2101 GCA_964642465.1 uncultured Oscillospiraceae bacterium
CGGCGCCCGGCGAGGAGGAGTTCCATTGATTACATACGAGGAAATAAAAAATAACGAGGCCATCAAGACCTATATCCGCCGGGCGGACGAGTCCCTCATCGCCCTGGGGTACACGGAGCACAGCTTTCCCCATGTGATGAAGGTGGCGGAGACGGCCAAGTACATCCTGCTCACCCTGGGCTACCCGGAGCGGGACGCTGAACTGGCCCAAATCGCCGGGTACCTCCACGATATCGGCAACGTGGTGAACCGGGTGGACCATGCCCAGTCCGGGGCGGTGATGGCCTTTCGTATTTTGGACAATCTCAACGCCTCGGCGGAGGACACGGCCACCATTGTCACCGCCATCGGCAACCATGACGAGGGGACGGCGGTGCCGGTGAACCATATCGCCGCCGCCTTGATTTTGGCGGACAAGTCGGACGTGCGCAACTCCCGTGTGCGCAACCGGGACCTGGCCACCTTTGACATCCACGACCGGGTGAACTTCTCTGTAAAGCACTCTGCGTTGCGCATCAACCCGGAGAAGACGGAGATCCAGCTGAACCTGGAGATCGACCCGACTTACTGTGCGGTGATGGATTATTTCGAAATCTTTTTGAACCGTATGATCCTTTGCAGGAAAGCGGCGGAAAAACTGAATTTGAAATTTTCTTTGATCATCAATGAGCAGCAGCTGCTGTAAGAAACGGAAAGAGGGAATGAAGCAAATATGGAAGAAAACAAGCAGAAGATCGGTATCAAATTTGTATGGCGGATTTTGATCTACATCCTGGGCCTGTTCTTTTTGGCTATGGGTGTGGCCTTCTCCATCAACTCCAACCTGGGCGTCTCCCCGGTGAACTCCCTGCCCTATGTGGTGAGCTTGATCTCCGGCCAGGCGCTGAGCGTCTGCGTCATTATTGTCTACGCCATCTATATCCTGGTCCAGGTGTTGATCCTGCGGAAAGAGTTTAAGATCATCAACCTGACCCAGATTATTTTTTCCACCATTTTCGGCTACTTCACCGACCTGACCAAGTGGATTTTGGGAGACTTTGCCATTCCCGGCTACGGCGGCCAGCTGGTGATGCTCCTCATCAGCCTGATCTTTATCGCCGTGGGCATCAGCCTGTACTTAGACGCCAAGCTGATCCCCATGCCCATGGAGGGCATGACCATGGCCATCGCCAGCAAGGTGAAAAAGCTGCAGTTCTCCACTGTGAAAATCATTGTGGACTGCTCCTCCGTGGCCATCGCCGTGATCCTCTCCTTCATCTTCCTGGGCAGCCTCCAGGGCGTCCGGGAGGGCACCGTGGTGACGGCGGTGCTGGCAGGTATCCTGATGCGCTTTATCCAAAAGGGCCTGCAGCCGGTGGTCAACAAGATCTGTTTTTAAAGGCACAAAAAAGGCCGGACACGCTATTGCGTGCCCGGCCTTTTCGTCTATTATCCGCTTTACACGTCCATGGCCGTGCCTATGAAAATGGGGAGATAGGTCTCCGTATCCACAATCATATAGAGGAACGGCCGGTCCAGGATCACCTCTTTGGGCTCCTCCGGCTCCATAGCGGCGCCGTCGTTGGCCTCCACAATGGTGGCGGCCGCCGCCTGGGTCCCTTCCTCGTCCACCGCCAAAACTGTGCGGTGGAGCACCCGGGAGAGGAACAGAGGCCCCGCCGTGGACTGGCCCATGGCGGAAAAGTCCGCTAGATTGGGGTCAAAGGCGTCCGGCATGCCCAGGCTGGAGAGGGCCTCTGCCAGGTCCAGCTCGTATTCCGCTTCAAACTTGGGCAGGGCGATGTTCACCGGCACCTCCTGGGGGTTTTGCAGCAGCTGACGCAGGTCATCCCCGGTCAGGCTCTGGGCGTATTCCCCTACGGTGCTCCCTTCCTTGGGCAGCAGGGCCACAAAGGCGTAGGCCCCGCCTTCGTAATACTTTAAAAAGCCGGTGGCGCCCTCGTCCTCATAGTAGGTGTAGAGCTGCTCGTGCATCAGCTCCACCTCCCGGGTGGTCCCGTCCTCTAAGGTAAAGGTGCCCGGCCGCACCTGCCCCGGCTGGTCAAAGGGGCTCTGCCACTTGGCGTCCAGGGCCAGGGCGTTGATGAGATAGAGCACGGCG
>CAZXRD010000160.1:0-2098 GCA_964642465.1 uncultured Oscillospiraceae bacterium
ACCTGATCAACAAGGGCGGCGTGGCGGCCATGAACTACTCCATCTCCGACACCGCTGAGTTCGGCGAGTATGTCTCAGGTCCCCGCATCCTGCCCTATGAGGAGACCAAGAAGAACATGAAGGCCGTGCTTTCCGATATCCAGGATGGCACCTTTGCCGGCCGATGGATCGCCGAGAACAAGAGCTTTGGCCGCACCTTCTTCAACTCCAAGCGGGCCCAGCTGGCCAAGCACCAGATGGAAGTCGTGGGTGCCGAGCTGCGTAAGAACATGCTCTGGGGCGATGATACAGATCTAGACACCGCCAGCAACTAACCCCGGGGCGACGATACGGATCTAGATACCGCCAGCAACGGAGAAACAAACCTGCAGCGGGCGGCAAGTGTGCCGCCCGCTGCAATTTTAGGAGGTAGACTATGAGAAGTCATAACGTGACCCAGGGGGTGGAGCGTGCGCCCCACCGCAGCCTGTTTAAGGCCATGGGCTACACAGACCAGGAGCTCAATCAGCCGCTGATCGGCGTGGTCAATTCCCACAGCGAGATCATTCCCGGCCATATCCATCTGAACACCATCTGCGAGGCCGTGAAAGCGGGGATCCGCAATGCCGGCGGTACGCCGGTGGAGTTTGGCGCCATCGGCGTTTGCGACGGCATCGCCATGGGCCATGAGGGCATGCGTTACTCCCTGGCCAGCCGGGAACTGATTGCCGACTCCTGCGAGACGGTGGCTATGGCCCATCAGTTTGACGGGCTGGTGTTTATCCCCAACTGCGATAAGATTGTCCCCGGCATGCTGATGGCAGCCTGCCGGCTGAATATCCCCTCCATCTTTGTGTCCGGCGGCCCCATGCTCAGCGTGAAGAAAAACGGCAAGGGCCTGGACCTCAATAGCTGTTTTGAGGCCATTGGCGCCTATAAAGCGGGCAAGCTGGATGATGCGGGGCTGAAAGACATCGAGGAAAATGCCTGCCCCGGCTGCGGCTCCTGCTCCGGTATGTTTACAGCCAATTCCATGAACTGCTTAACGGAGGTCTTGGGCCTGGCCCTGCCGGGCAACGGGACCATCCCCGCCGTATACTCCGGCCGCATCCGCTTGGCCAAGGAGACGGGTATGCGCATTGTAGACATGGTGAAAAAGGACCTCAAGCCTTTGGACATCATTACGGAGAAAACCCTGGCCAACTGCATCACTGCAGAGATGGCCATTGGCTGCTCCACCAACTCCGTGCTGCATTTGAAGGCGATTGCCAATGAGTGCGGCCTGAAATTGGACCTGCGGGACTTCAATACCACCTCCAACCGGGTGCATAACATCTGCCACCTGGCCCCCGCCGGAGAGCACCACATCCAGGACTTTAACGACGCCGGCGGCATGCTGGCCCTGCTCTCTGAGTTGAAGAAGCAGAACCTGCTGAATCTGGATGTGATGACCGCCACCGGCAAGACCTTAGGGGAGAACCTGGAAGGGGTAACGGTGAAGGATTACGATGTGATCCGCCCCTATGACAAGCCCTATTCCGAGACCGGCGGCTTGGCCATTCTCTATGGGAACCTGGCCCCCACCGGCTCCGTGGTCAAGCGGTCCGCTGTGGCCCCGGAGATGCTGAAGCATGAGGGGCCGGCCCGGGTCTTCAACAGCGAGGACGAGGCCATCGCCGCCATTTACGGCGGCAAGATCCACAGTGGCGACGTGGTGGTGATCCGCTTTGAGGGGCCCAAGGGCGGCCCAGGCATGCGGGAGATGCTCTCGCCCACCTCTGCCATTATGGGCATGGGCCTGGACAAGGAAGTGGCCCTGATTACAGACGGGCGTTTCTCCGGCGCCACCCGGGGTGCGGCCATCGGCCATATCTCGCCTGAAGGGTTTGACGGCGGCCCCATCGCCCTGGTCCAGGAGGGGGATATCATCTCCATTGATATTGAGAATTACGCCATCAACCTGCTGGTCTCTGATGAGGAGCTGGCAGAGCGGCGGAAACACATGCAGATCCCGGAGCCCCGGGTAAAGAAGGGCTACCTGGCCCGGTACAGCCATCTGGTGACCTCTGCAGACGAGGGCGCCGTGCTGCGCATTCGCTAGGATTTCTTGCAAATGAAA
>CAZXRD010000161.1:0-1968 GCA_964642465.1 uncultured Oscillospiraceae bacterium
TGGTACACGAATTTATTGAGAAAATCGTGGTATCCGCACCCGAATACAAGGACGGAAAGCGTTATCAGGAAGTTGCGATCTACTACAACGGTGTTGGTATCGTAAGGGAGCCAACTGCCGAAGAAATGGAAGAATACTTCCAAGAACATGTCAGCAAAAAGCCTTTCTTAAAGGCAAAAACGGCATAGCCACAAGGCTACACCGCATTCACACAACAATATTTCATTGAGATACAAAAGCCCTCGGGGCACCTTCCTTACGGAGGGTGCCCCAACGGGCGTCTTTCACCTTTGCAGCGGGACATATCTACGGCCTTTTGGGCCGCAACGGGGCGGGCAAAACCACCCTATTTAACTGTATCAACGACGACCTGCGGCCGGACAGCGGCAGCTTTGCCCTGGAGATAGACGGCCAAGAGCGGCCCTTGACCTGGGACGACATCGGCTACGTCCTCTCCACGCCTGTGGTGCCGGAGTTTTTAACCGGCCGGGAATTTTTGAAGTTTTTCCTAGAAGTGAATGCCCACCGGATCCAAAATCCCCTCTCTATTGACCAGTATTTTGACCTGGTGGCCATCTCCCCTGAGGACCGGGACCGGCTCTTGAAGGACTACTCCCACGGCATGAAAAATAAGGTGCAAATGCTGGTGCAGTTTATCGCCGATCCGCCCATTTTGCTGCTGGATGAACCCCTTACTTTTTTTGACGTTGTGGTGGCGGAGGAGATGAAAACCCTGCTGCGCCATCGGAAGGCCGGGCACATCATTCTCTTTTCCACCCATATCCTGGAGCTGGCCATGGACCTGTGCGACGAGATCGTCATTCTAAGCGGCGGCGTACTTGCCCGCATGGAAAAGGCGGATTTGGACAATACCGAATTCAAGGCACAGATCATTGACGCCCTGCGAGGTGAAACGGATGATTAAGACCTTTTCCATCGCCTTTCGCCTGCGGCTAGCCTACAAGGTAAACTCCATCCTGTTTGCCTTGAAATCTCTGCCCCTAATCCGCCGGCTGCTCCCCGCCTCCTTATATGCCAGCCGGGGGCTAAAGGGCTTTGCCCTGGTCATTGCCTGGATATGGGAGGTCATCGCCGCCTTTCTGGGCAAAGGGTTATATTTGTTTTGCCTGGTGGGGGTCCTGCTGGAGTCTTTTGCCGCCCCCACGGGGGATAGCTTTGTCCACGCCTTTTTCTTTCTCACCCTATTGGGCGGCTTTCTAAACACCAATGTTTTTAACCCCACCAAGGACAAGTATTACGCCATTTTCCTGCTGCAGATGGACGCCCGGGCCTATGCCCTGGGTAGCTACGGGTACTTTCTTTTGAAAATGCTGGTGGGCTTTCTCCCCTTCACCCTTTGGATTGGCTATATGGCGGGCACGCCTCTGTGGGTCTGTGCCCTGATGCCCCTCTACGTCTGCGCTGTAAAGCTGATCTTTGTGGGGGTCATCTTACACCACCAGGCGGAGGATACAAAGCCCTACAACGAAAATCTGCCGGCGGGCCTGGTCTGGCCCTGTGTTATCCTTTGCCTTGTGGCGGCCTACCTCCCCCTGTATTTCGGTTATGCCATGCCGGCCTGGCTGTTTGCCCTGCTCTGCATCCCCATCTGCATCGGCGCCGCCGTTGCAGCGGTAAAGATCTGGCGCTTTTCCGACTACCGCCGGGTCTACAAGCGGCTGCTGGATCCCAGCTCCCCCGCCATCGCCGGCACCCAAGACGCCGCCCAGGCTGCCGAACGGGACCGGTATCAAAAAAAGCTGGTAACAGACGTGTCCATCACCAGCGGAGCCACAGGGTATAAGTATTTTCACGAGCTGTTTGTCCGGCGGCACGCCCGCCTGCTCACCAAGGCGGCCAAGTACACCGCCCTGGTGCTGACCTGTGTCATGCTCCTGGCCCTGGGCCTTTGTTACGCCTACCCTTTAAGCCGGCCGGTAATCAACCAGATTCTACTGCAGCATCTGA
>CAZXRD010000162.1:0-1859 GCA_964642465.1 uncultured Oscillospiraceae bacterium
GTATCCAACCCCACGGACATCGTCCTGATCCTGGACCGTTCCGGCAGCATGGCCGGCACACCCCTGGCCAACCTGAAAATCGGCGCCAGGAAGTTTATTGACATCATTGATGAGGCCACCGACAGCAGCCAGGACGGGCAAATTGGGTCCGGCAGCCGGATTGGCATCGTAAGCTTTGCGGATACTGCGACCCAGAACACCCAGCTGATCACCTCTGTGGATACGCTGAAAAACGCTGTAAACAGCCTGACCGCCATGGGAAACACCAACCACGCCGACGCCTTTACCAAGGCCATGGAGCTATTTGACCCGTCTTCCAGCAACGCCAAGGTTATGGTCATGTTTACAGACGGCCGGACCACAGCTGGTCCCAATCCCAATCCAGTAGCCGCCGCCGCACGGGCCCAGGGCATTATCATCTACTGCATCGGGCTCATTGGCTCTGATGGCATTGATGTAGCCGTACTCAATGATTGGGCCACCGATCCAGACGCCTCCCATGTGGCGGTTACCCCGGATGACGCAGACCTGGAGAATTTGTTCGAAGACTTGGCGGAGAACATCTCCAACCCCGGCGCCACCAATATTGTCATTGACGAGAAGGTCAACCCGGACTTCCAGATCACCAGCCTGCTTCCGCCCACCAAAGGGACGGCCATTATCACCGACCCCAACACCATCCGCTGGACCATAGATTCCCTGGGCGTCTCCGGCAACGAGGGCGCTACGCTGGAATTTAATATTCAGCATATCGTGTCGGTCTCCACAGGTCTCAAGGAGGTTAACGCCTCCATCACCTATTCCGATAACGAGGGAAATGTGGTTACCTTCCCCTCCCCCACGGTAAATGTGGAGTGCGGCACCATCGTCACCCCCGAGGTCTGCCCGGACCCTGTGGACATCACCATGGAGGGCTGCCAGGATTCCGTAGAAATGGACCTGGGGGATCTGTACCTGGAGTCCCAGGGGCGGATTCTGCAAGTGAACGTAAATTTAAAAAGCGTTTGCCCTTACAAACGGGTTGCCCTGGCCGTGCTGCTCACAGAAGTGGACTCCAACGGCGAGGAATACTCCCGAGGCCTGAAGACCTTTACCATTCCGGCCCACAACGGCCCCAGTTGTAAAGATGTTCTGGTTAAGGGCATCAAGTTTATCCTGCCTGAGGACCTGGACGTCTCCGGCAGCTCTACGCTAGCTATGTGCAACGACCGGTACCTGCGGGCCCGGGCATTTGCCCACAATATTGACACCGACTTCACCTGCAACGGCCTTTTGACCCAGAACGCATAAAGCAAAACCAAAGGGGCCGGGCATACATGCCCGGCCCATAAATTGCAGCTAAGCGCCGAAGCCAAACCAGCCCCAGGTATGCCAGAACTGGATGGAACCGGCCAAAAAGGCGGATACGATCATCCCCAATACCAGCAGTACGGCAAAGGCCGCCGTGGCGATGAGAAGCACCTTGCGCAGGCGCCGCCGGGTTTTCCCTGTAAAACGGGGTTGGACAGGCAGGCTGGGCAAGATCGGCTCCCCCACCGCCCCGGCCAGGGCATTGTGCTGGAAGCGGGAAAAGGAACGCAGCCCTCCTGTACCGGGGGAGCCGGAAACGGTGCGCCGTCTGCGGCGCGGCCTTTGTCCCCAAATCCAACCGGGGGAAATACTGCCCCGGCTGCGCCGGACGCATGAAGAAAACCAAGGCCGCCGAGAGAAAGCGGAAACAAAGGCAGAGACGTCACGCTTTAGAGCCATCCAACCCCTTGTAAATCAAGGCTTTTTTCGTGGGTGTCAAAGGGGGCGTGATACATTTGTCTTAATCCCTTGGCATTTTATGGGCGGTACAATCACCCTGCTTTTTTCCA
>CAZXRD010000163.1:0-1817 GCA_964642465.1 uncultured Oscillospiraceae bacterium
ATGTGGTAGTGCGCATCAGCCGCTACAATCCGGAAAAATTTGTCCTTCGAGCCTGTGAAGTGGCCCGTGATCTTCACGGTAAGCTGAAATTCGTTTCGGACGATACTTCCATCCCCTCCTTACTACAGATGGGGACTCCTTTGGAGGATGCTCGAGACTATGTATCTGTCGGTTGTCATAACCCCTCCATCCCCTATCGCGCCCACGATCCCAACGGCAACGTAGTTAACTGCGGACTTATGATAGAACTGGCTCTGAACAACGGTGTATTCCGTCAGACCGGAGAACGCATCGGCGCCGAAACCGGAGATCCTCGCGGATTTACCTCCTTTGAGCAAGTGCGCGAGGCCTTTATGACTCAATTCCGCTACCTGATGCGGGCTACATTTATCTTTAAAAATGCCGACATGCAAATGTTCGGAGAGCATTCTGCGTGCCCCCTCCTCTCCTCCGTCTACCCAGTATGCCTAGAAAAAGGAATCGACATATATCAGGGCGGCACTTATCCTCAACTGAGTCACACCACTGGTTTGGGCTGTCTGGCCAACGTGGGCGACAGCTTGGCCGCCATCAAGAAAGTTGTCTTTGATGAGCGGAAGATTACCATGGAACGACTATGTGATGCCCTAGATGCCAATTTTGAGGGATATGAGGATGTGCGCCACCATCTGGAAAAGGCTCCCAAATTCGGCAATGACGACGATTATGTGGATCTTCTCCTGCGGGACGTGCTGCGTGAGATGTGCCATTTTATCAAACAGTTCAAAATCTACAAGAACGCCCGCAACTCCTGCTCAAGTATCACCATGACTGCCAACATTCCCTACGGCGCAATCCTAGGTGCCACTCCGGACGGCCGCAAGGCCGGGGAACCCTTAGCAGAAGGCGGAATTTCTCCTCATCAAGGCCGTAATGTCTCTGGAGTCACCTCCACCTTCCGCTCGGTGGCCAAGCTGGATCAAGAGCTGCTGGCCAATGGCAGTATTCTGAACGTACGAGTTTCCCCTGAGCTGGTCAAGAACGAGAGTATGCTGCGCAATTTTGCTATGATGCTGCGCACTTTCTGCGAAAACGGCGGAAACTTAGTCCAATTCAACTTTACAAGCAGTACTATGCTGCGCGATGCCCAGAAATTCCCTGAAAAGTACAAGGATCTGTTGGTTCGCGTCGCAACCTACAGCGCTTATTTTACTGAATTGTCCCCCGAATTGCAGAACAACATCATCGAGCGCAGCGAATTAAGCTGACGGAGGCCCCCTGCATGAGTCACAAAGCGATTGTTTTCCACATTATTCACGGTTCCTTTGTAGACGGCTATGGGATCCGTACCACTGTGTTTCTGAAGGGCTGTCCCCTGAGATGCATTTGGTGCTGCAACCCAGAAGGGCAGTCTTTTCAGCCTGAGCTAAAACTTAGCCGTGAACACTGTAATGGCTGCGGCAACTGCTTGGATGCCTGCTCGCAGAACGCATTGTCCTTATCGGACGGCATTTTGCAAGTAAAACGCTCCCTCTGCACCGGCTGTATGGACTGTGTTGATTACTGCTATACTGGTGCGCTGGAACCCTTCGGTATTTGGTACACTGCTCAGGAAGTATTTGAAATCATCCGGAGTGACGAGATGTTTTATAAAAACACAGGTGGCGGCGCCACCATCGGCGGCGGCGAATGCAGCTGTTACCCAGAATTTATGCTGGAACTGATCGAACTCTGTCACAACGCTAACATACATGTAGCGGTGGATACCTGTGGATACACCACATCTCCCCAGGCACTGGAGGTTCTGAAGCGCGCCGACCTGCTCTTATTTGATATTA
>CAZXRD010000164.1:0-1793 GCA_964642465.1 uncultured Oscillospiraceae bacterium
CCCCTTTCTGGCCTGCGGCCTGTGCTCGATACCTTTATTATAATCGCCGCCGGCCCGGCAGGATAGTTTAAATAAATGGCAAGACGGGGAAATTGCGGCGGGAAAATATCGGCCTGGACCATAGCAATGGCAGCGGCGCTGTGGTATAATAACATATCTTTATGAATCTCTTATCAGACCAATAAAATTTCTCGCCGGGCAGTAAGTCGCCCGGCGTCGGGAGGAAACGCTATGGAATACCGCATTGGCATTGATCTGGGCGGCACCAACATCGCCGCCGGCCTGGTGGGGCCGGACTACCGCCTGGTGGCAAAAGAGAGCCTGCCCACCGGCAGCCATCGCCCGGCGGAGGAGATCATCCGGGACATGGCCCGGACGGTGGAACTTACGCTGGCGGCCGCCAACCTGACCCTGGCAGACCTGCCCTATGTGGGGGTAGGCGTCCCCGGCGCCATCAGCGCCGACGGGCGGCGGGTGCTGTTCACCCCCAACTTAGACTGGCGGGACCTGCCCCTGGCCGACGGGCTGGAGGCGCTGCTCCACCTGCCGGTGTACCTGGGCAACGACGCCGACTGCGCCGCCCTGGGGGAAGTCACCGCCGGCGCTGCCGCCGGCTGCAAAAGCGCCATTATGATCACCCTGGGCACCGGCGTAGGGGGCGGCATCATTGAAAATGGGCGCATTTTCCGGGGCTTTACCGGCACCGGCTGTGAGCCGGGCCATATCAGCCTGATCTTTGGCGGGGCGCAGTGCGGCTGCGGCCAACTGGGCTGTTTTGAAGCCTATGGCTCGGCCAGCGGGTTGATCCGCCAGACCCACCAGGCGGTCCTGGACCACCCAGAGAGCCGCATGTTGGATTTTTGCGACGGGGACTTGGACAAGATCTCCGGGCGCACCGCCTTTTTGGCCGCCCGGGCCGGGGACGCCGTAGCCCAGGCCGTGGTGGACCAGTACATCTCCTACGTGGCCGCCGGGGCCGCCAGCTTGGTGAACATCTTCCGGCCGGAGATCCTCATCATGGGCGGGGGCATCAGCAACGAGGGGGATCCCCTGCTGGTGCCGCTGAACGAAAAGCTGCAGCACTACTGCTACGCCGCCCAGTACATTGCCCCGCCCAAGGCGGTGCGGGCTACCCTGGGCAACGACGCCGGTATTCTGGGCGCCGCCCTTTTGGGCGAGGGGGCCCTGGCTTAACGATACGATGCAACAAAGGGGAAAGGGAGCGCCGAATGGCGCTCCCTTTCCCCTTGCAGGAAGGATACCAAAATATAGGGAGGGCTTTCCCCTTGCGGGTGAAATCATTGTGGCCTTAGAGGCCAAACCCAAAATACCGGTTTACATTGCCAAAGCAGATGTCCTCCACCAAACCGCCTACGGTGGAATAGTCTGCGGGGTAGTCCCCGTTTTCTACCCACGCCCCGATGATGTCGCAGAGGATGCGGCGGAAGTACTCGTGGCGGGAGTAGGTCAAAAAGGCCCGGGAGTCGGTGAGGGCGCCAATGGCATTGCCCAGCACGCTTAAATTGGCCAGGGAATGGATGTAGTTGCGGATGCCGTACATGGTGTCGTTAAACCACCAGGCGGCGCCATGCTGGATCTTCCCGGGGACCTCCCCTTGGAAGCAGCCGATGGTGGAATCCAGCACCGGGTTGTCGGCCGGGTTGATGGAGTAGATCACCATTTTGGGCAGGCAGCCCCGCTGATCCAGAACGTCCATAAAGTAGGGCAGGCTGCTCAGGTTGTTAAAGTCGCCGATACAATCGCCGCCCACGTCGTCCTTCAGGGCTTTAAAC
>CAZXRD010000165.1:0-1742 GCA_964642465.1 uncultured Oscillospiraceae bacterium
ATCCTCTATGGTCGTTTGTAAACGGGAGAGCTCCGATTCTATCTCGCTGCGGATGGTGAGCAGCAGCTTGCCCCGGCTGGCCTGCACGCCAAAGGCCCGCTGGCCCACATCCACTTGAATGATGGTGGCCAGGGCCAAACCCTGGTACAGATTGGGATCTTGGATATGGGGCAAAGCCTGTATGATGTTTGCAATGGCATATGCTGGATTTCTCCCCAATTCCGGCATGCTGGCGTGGGAGGGGATACCCTGAAAGTCCAAAATTATCCCCTTGGACCCACAATAGATAGTGCCGTCCCGCGCCTGGACCGTCCCCAAGGGGATCCCAGGCCGGTTGTGAAATCCAAAGATCTCGTCCACCCGCTCCCTTTGAAAAAGCTGGGTGCAGACGCTTGCCCCCTGCCCCGTTTCCTCTGCATGCTGGAAGAGGAAGAACACGTTTTGCGCCGCCCCAATCCGGTCCACTTCCAGGGCAAGGGCCGCCAGGCAGGCGCTGTGCCCATCATGGCCGCACTTATGTCCCACGCCGGGGACTTGCGAGACATAGGGGACATGCAGCCGATCTTCCACCGGCACGGCATCGAAATCCGCCCGAAAAGCAATCCCCCGCTGAGTTGCCCCCGATCGGTAGGCGGCATAAAACCAGCTGCCCATGTCTATGATCTCTAGGTGTCTGGTGTTTCGCCGTAAAAAATCCATAAGATATGCTTTGGTCCAAGTCTCCTGGCCGGACAGTTCCGGGTGGGCGTGCAGCGCATGGCGCAGGGCAATCGCCTTCTGTAGATTCTCTGGATGCATACGGCATCCCTCCTTATCCAAACACAAAAAGACGTGGCCGCAAAGCGTACTTTGCGGCCACGTGGTCCGAGTAGTGCGACTCGAACGCACGACATCCAGCTCCCAAAGCTGGCGCGCTACCAACTGCGCTATACCCGGTTACTTCCCCGCTTTTTGGCGGGCTTTCTTAGTATACTGGATTTTTTTACACTTGGCAAGGGGCATCTCTGCTTTTCCCAGGAAATATAAAAATACCCGGCCGGTATCGGTGGCATCGAACCGGCCGGGCACACTTTATTACCGGCTGCCGGAGGGAAGGAACGGAGCCATCGCTGCCGCCACACCGCTAATGGCCATGGTCTGCAAGATAACTTTTCCCGGACCCGTAACCACAGTGTGGAAAAAGCCCTCGCCACCTAGCAGGGCATTTTTCACGCCCTTGACTGTCTGTACATCGATGGAACAGGTGGCATCGCACATCGCCAAGTTTCCGGTATCTACAATGATCCGCTGACCCGGCGCCAAGTTGTATTCCACAGCATAACCGTCAATCTCCAAAAAAGCCGTGCCATAGCCGGCGAGCTTTTGCATAATGAATCCCTCTCCGCCGAAAAAACCAGCCCCGAGCTTCTTCTGGAAAAACACGGAGGTGTCCACGCCGGCCTCTGAGGCTAAGAAGCCCCGTTTTTGCACAATGATCGGCCGATCCGGCGTGATGTTCACCGGCCGAATGGCACCCGGAAAGCTGGAACCAAAGGCAATCATCCCAGGGCCGCCCTGGGCCGTATATATGTTGCGGAAAATGCCCTCCCCGGAGAACATCCGGCCGAAGGCCTTGCCCAGGCTTCCGCCGCCGCTGGTGCTCATGGACATGTTAGGGCTCATCCAGATCATAGAGCCGCCCTCTGTGATCATAGACTCCCCGTTTTCCAGGTCACAAATAACGGCCGGCATATTGTCGCCAA
>CAZXRD010000166.1:0-1656 GCA_964642465.1 uncultured Oscillospiraceae bacterium
GCCATATCCCACTGGCAGTCGTCAAAATAGATGTTGGCGCTCTTGCCGCCCAGCTCCAGGGTGGAGGGAATCAATTTATCTGCAGCGGCTTTGCCAACCTCCAGGCCTACCTCAGTGGAGCCGGTGAAGGCCAGTTTCCGGAAGCCGGGGTGCTCCAGCATATATTGGCCGGACTTGGAGCCCTTGCCGGTGATCACATTGACCACGCCGGCGGGCAGCAGATCGCCGATGAGCTCCATGAGGACCAGGGCGCTCAAGGGAGTGGTGGAAGAGGTCTTCAGGACCACGCAGTCCCCGGCGGCCAGGGCGGGGGCCAGCTTCCAGGCGGCCATGAGGAAGGGGAAGTTCCAGGGCACGATCTGGCCTACGACACCGATGGGCTCTTGGAGCACCAAACTCAAGAAGTTGCCGTCCAGGACTTTGGCGGACCCCTCCTCCGTGCGGATGGCGCCGGCGAAGTACCGGAAATGGTCCGAGGAATAGGGCACATCGATGGCCATGGTCTCCCGAATGGGTTTGCCGTTGTCCATGGTCTCTACCGTGGCCAGAAGCTGGGCGTTTTCGTCGATGCGGTCGGCAATTTTCAGCAGGATGTCCGCCCGCTTGGCGGGCTCCAGGGCCTTCCATGCGGGGAATGCGGCCCAGGCGGCCTGTACCGCAGCATCTACGTCCTCCCGGGTGGCCTCAGCGCAGTCCGCCAAGTGCGCCCCGGTGGCGGGGTTATGGGTCTCAAAAACGGCGCCGTCAGAGGCGGGGACCCACTGGCCGCCGATGTACAGCCCATACTGTTTCTTTAAATTTACTTGCATCTGTGTTCACTCCTTTGACGAAATCCACTGGTCGTACGGTTTTCTGTTGACTTTATTATATAAAAGGTCTTGCCGCTTTGTCTTGGCGTATCTGAACAGTTCGGGGACGAGTTTTTGTGCAAATACACAAGCCGAGTGGCATACTACTATATTGTTGTGCATATGGTTGCTGCAAATGGCTATGCCGTGGTCGGTCAATAGAAGGTCAACAGAAAGTAAAATTTAAGAAAAATCTCAAGGGGTCCAGATTGATTTTTCCCCGGCCTATGGTATACTCAAGTGGACATAGCCCCGGCAGTCATGGCGGGGGATAAGGAGGACATCATGGGAGAAGTGTTAAAGGCCCAGGGCTTGGGCAAAACCTTTCGCCTCTCCGCCAAGCAGCAGCGCTTGGAGCGCACCAAGCTGAAAGTGCGGGAAGCGGTCAAAAACCTGTCCTTTTCGGTGGAGGAGGGGGAGATCTTTGGCCTTTTGGGTCCCAACGGCGCCGGCAAGACCACTACGCTGCGCATGCTGGCCACACTGATCAAACCGGACACCGGCGATGCCTGGATTGACGGAAACAGCGTGGTAAAAGAACCGGAGCAGGTGCGGCGGAAGATCGGATTCCTCACCAACGAGCTGAAATTGGAGGAGTTTTTCACCCCCAATTATCTGTTTGACTTTTTCTCCGACCTGCACCAGGTGCCGGTAGAGGAGCGGGAGCGGCGGAAGAAGGCGCTGTTTGACACCTTTGGCATCTCCCAGTTTGCCGAGGTGAAGGTGGCGGACCTGTCCACCGGTATGAAGCAGAAGGCCTCCCTGGCCATTTCCCTGGTGCACAACCCGCCCATTATCATCTTTGACG
>CAZXRD010000167.1:0-1578 GCA_964642465.1 uncultured Oscillospiraceae bacterium
CAGTCTGCGGGTCTGCGAGGAGGAGGACGAATGATGAAGCGGGCGAGGGGCGCCTTGTGGCCCCTCGCAATCCGACGGTATTTGGGTTATAATAGAGACCACCAACCTGACAGGAGGGGAGATATGAACACCGATATCGGCAATTTGCTACAGGCTGTGCGCCGTTTGCCTCTGCACCAAGGGGCTACGGAGACTGGGGTCCCCGGCGTCACCGCCTGGTGTTTTACAACGAAGCGGATGGAGATGCCCCAAATAGACGGGCCTTACTTGTATGTGGTGCTGGCCGGATCCCTGCGGCTCTATACCCCTTCCGGCATCTTGGACTATGTGGCCGGGCAATACTCCATCTCTAAAATCGACACGCCTCTATCTGGAACCGTGCTGACTTTTTCGGATCAGGGGGACTTTCTGGCCCTGTCCATTGCATTCACCGTGCACGCTGGAATAAACGCCATTTTGGCCTTAGACGATGACTGGACAGAAAAAATCTTGGCGGGCCGGCTTTCTGATGCGGAAATGGCCGCCGGGGATGCCTGCGTTCTCCAGACCATCTATCGACTTTTTACCCAGCTGCGCCAGCCCCTTGGCTCCACCTTTTTAGGGCAAACTTTGCTCCAGGAACTGATCTACTACATGCTCTGCGGCACCAGTGGCCAACAGTTTTTGCAAAGCATGGCGCAGATCAGCCAGGCGGACACCATCTACCAGGCCAACAGTTGGATCAAAGAAAATTTCCGCCGCCCCTTTACAGTGGAAGAGCTGGCGGAACAGCAGAATATGAGCGTCTCTCTGTTCCACCAAAAATTCAAAGCTGCTGTAGGCATGGGCCCGCTGCAGTGCCAAAAACGGCTGCGGCTGACCGAGGCACGACGGCTGATGTTGGATGAACACAAAAATGTGACGGAGGCCGCCGGGGAGGTGGGGTATGAGAGCCTCTCTCAATTTATCCGAGATTATAGGAAGATATTTGGCGCTGCACCCAAAGAGGACATTCTGTCCATGCAGCGGCAGCTGGAGAAATAGGCCACTTTTTTAGAGGAATGGGCAAGCGGGAGCAGACAACCTTTGGTATGCTGAAAGGGAGCAATCCTCAACAAGATCTAAGAAAACGGAGGTTTTTTTATGGTTCTGACAGACGAACTGTGCGACCAACTGTGTGCCGCTGCAAGAGACAAAAGCCGGGAGCTGGGCATTGATATCAGTTTTGCTATCAGCGATGAACACGGGCTGCCCCGGGTGTACCGCCGGTATGGCGAGGCCTTGGTGCTGAGCATTACCTTGGTGCCGGGCAAGGCATATACCGCCGCCGTCACCCAGTGCAAAACCAAGGACGTGGCAGCTGCGGCTGCTGAAGGGGCCGCCCTTATGGCCATCCAGACCAACGACCCCAGAATCACCCTGGTGGCGGGGGGATATCCCCTCTTCGTGAACGGAAAGATTGCCGGCGGCATCGGTGTTGGCGGCGGTACGGAGGAACAGGACTGTCTGATTGCCGAGCATGTCTGTTCTGTCTTTGAAAACCTAGTGGGCTAGGTCGGAACCTATGGACAATCTAAGCCCCTTTTGTACTTGCCACAA